>JANNEU010000290.1:0-3040 GCA_031379035.1 Hyphomicrobiaceae bacterium
GGGGCCGCTCTTCGAAGCGGCACAAGCGCGGCGTCAGCGGTTTTCATCCACTCGGTTGGACCATCGGCGGCGTCCAAAACATCTGCTGTCCGGATTGGTCCGATGCGCGAGCTGTGGCTCATCCATGATTGTGGTTCGCGAAGACTTTGTCGGCTGTTCGGCCCGCCTCAACAAAAAGACCTGCGCCAACAAGCGCGTCATCCAATTGGACGAGATCGAGTGCCGCATTTTGCATGTACTTCACGCCCACCTCTTGTCGCCCGACGTTGCGGCCGCCGCCATCGACGCCTATCGGCGAGAGCGTGAGCTGCTAGCGAAGTCCAATGCAAAGACGTTGCGTGAAAGCCAGCGCGACTTAGCTGCGGTTCTCCGGAAAATCGCCGGCGTCATCACCGCGATCGAAAACGGCGGCGATCCGCGGTCGCTGGCGCTCCGAATTAACGCCCTCGAAGCCGAACGGCGCGACATTGAGGCCAAGCTCGCGTCAGGCCCGAGCCCGGACACGCTCGTCTATCATCCTCGGATCGCCGAGCGGTACCGCCAGAAGGTGGCCGACATTCACGCGGCACTCTCGAAGGGCGACGAAGCCGCCCGTGAAGCGGTGTCGCTGGTGCGCGAACTGATTGAGCGCATCGTTGTCACGCCCACGGGGCCGGGCGAGCCGTTGAAGCTGGAATTGATTGGGAACATTTCGGTTCTTCTTGCCGAACAAAGCAGCAAACCGGGCGCGATATTGAATGATGCATGCCCCCGCAACCACCAAAATTTGTCTATATTTTTCAATGCCACGACGAGCGCCAAAGTAGATTTCCGAGTGATGGTCCAGCAAAATCAATAGCTTACATGGCTGGTTCAAATCAGTTGGCAACTACCCCGCAACCAACCCACTTCCACAATTCTTACTTGGTCGCTACCTCGTATCCAAGACTTCTGTAGCCTGATTGCCGCTTCAGCGCCATGCGGGCCAGCATCGGAACGCCTGAATCGACGTAGTCGTAGACGACGACATCGTGCTTGGCGTGGTGCTCGCGATGCAAGCGACCGACGTACTGGGCGAGGGTGCCCTTCCAGGAGATCGGCATGGTCAGGAATAGCGTGTCGAGGGAGGCGTCATCGAAGCCCTCGCCGAGGTAGCGGCCGGTCGCGAGTACGAGCCGTTCTTCGATGTCGGGTCGCTTCAGGCCTTCCTCGGCCAAGCGCCGCTCGGTCGCGTTCATGCCGCCGTAGAGGTCGACCAGATTGCGGGTAAATTTCTCCAGCCGCGTGCGGAAGTATTCGAGATGATCGCGGCGTTCGGTCAGGATCACTGGCCGGCGTCGGGCTTCCAGGCTGAGCAGCACGTCGTTGAAGATCAGATCATTCTGCTTCTCGTCCTGCGCCAACGCCGCATAGAGCGTCGTCATCAGCGATGGCCCCTGCGCCTCCTGATCGGGCCGGTGCTGAAATCCAGTCTCGCGCAAGCGGACCTTGTGGCTGAACAAACGGGTCGCGGCCTGCGATTTCGCGTCCACCCGGTAACGTACCGGCCCACATTGCATGAAGATGATGGGGTGATGGCCATCCTTTCGGGCGATCGTGGCTGACAATCCCAGGACGTAACGAGCCTTGGTTCGGCGGGCGACCAGCTCGAAGCTGACGGCCGATAGGTGATGACATTCGTCGACGATCAGGTGGCCATAGTCGGCAACGAGATCACTCACATCGACGTTGCGCACGAGGCTTTGGATCAGCGCAATGTCGATCTGCCCTGTCGGCTTGCGCTTTCCGCCGCCGATCATGCCGATATCGCCGTCCTTCACGGACAGAAACGACTGAAGACGCTCGCGCCATTGGTCGACGAGCTGGCGGCGGTGAACGAGAACGAGCGTGTTTGCGCCACGCGCGGCGATCATGCGCGCGCCGACGACGGTCTTGCCGAACGCCGTCGTAGCGGCCAGCACGCCATAGTCGTGGGGTTCAATCGCGGCGACGGCGGCAGCCTGTGCATCGTGCAGAGTTCCGAGAAACTTGAGGTCGAGTGGTCGACCAGCATTGCGGTCGTCTTTGATCTGCGCGGTGGCGCCGTTCAACTTGAGCAGCTCGACAGCTTCATCGAGGCAGCCACGTGGCAGGCCGACGTGATGCGGATGAAGCTCGGCGCACGAGATAATGCGCGGCTTGCCGAACGTTGGTAGCCGCATGGTCTGGGCGGGATAGAACTCGGGGTTCTGAAAGGCCGCGACACGGACGAGCTGTGCCACCATCGACGACGGCAGGCCGGAACGGTCGACATAAACTTGATCGCCGAGCACAACGTCGATGTGCGTGGGCATGGGTTCCACGGAGGGCTGCGCCTGGCGTCGCCGCGACGGCGTCATCTTCCAGGGCTCATCAGCGTTCTCATCGTCGACCGGCAAACCAACACCCGTGGTGCCGCCCGGCATTTCCGCTTCGATCTTCGCGATTGCGGAGGACACCTCCGAAGCTGTCATTCGGCGCTGGAACGCGAGAAACGCCCACTGATCATGATGGGGCCGCAGATCATCGTAGACGAAGACGCTGTTCCCATTTTCCCGAGCGTGGCGTTGCAACGGCAGCGCGATCAGGTTTCCGAAGCCGCCATTCGGCATCGTGTCCTGGCTCGGAAACAGCCGATCGTAGGACTTGAAGCTGATCTCCGGTCGCCGGTTCATTGTTCGTGTCAGCAGCAGCGTCCCGAGACGACGGGCGTCTGATGCCGCGACGGGCTCAGCGAAGAACAGCCAGACGTGGCCGCCGTTGCCGGATCGCGACCGTTCCAGCGCGACCGGCACATTGCACTCACGGCAAGCGGCGATGAAGGCCAGGGCATCGCTAGACCAATTTTCCTCGTCGAAGTCGACGGCCAGGAATCCGCAGGTGTCGTCGAAGAGCAGCGGATAGACCCCGGCGACGAAGTCTTTGCCGCGACCGTTGGGGCCTTGTGTCAGCCGGCGTCATCGAGCGCACGGGGCGAGGCAAGTTGATTCTGTCGCGTCGCTTTTACTCTTTCCTCGGTGAGACAGGCGTACATACGCGAAAG
>JANNEU010000301.1:0-1967 GCA_031379035.1 Hyphomicrobiaceae bacterium
CTGATCGGCCTCAACGAGTTGTCCAAGTTCGGCCCCACGCTCCGCGCACTGCTGGTGGCGCCGGGGTGATGGGGCGTGTTTCGATTGACCTAATTTACGCTCTCTCAATGTGTCATGGCTGCGGAGGCGGCCATGACGAGCGCAGGAACGCGCGTGCGCTGCCGGCGCCCCCCCCACGTCACCCAAAATTAAACACCCGCGTCGGTTTGAACTCGCCTTTTTCGATGACACCAAGCGCAACCAGATGCCCTTTGCACATCGCATAGGCTTCGCCGGCCATGATGGGGGCGTCGCGGCCACGCATCAGAACAGACTGCCCACGGTTCAAGCGGGCTGCGTCGTCGGAGGTGACGGGGATGCCGATGATGCTGTCGAGGGCCGCCTCTGTCGGTTGCAAGTGCGCGAGGATGGCGCGCCCATCTTCCGCTTCGGCGGCGGCGAACAGTGCGTCGAGCGTGACCGAATTCTCTTCCGCAAAATTGGCGACGCGCGTGCGGCGCAACTCCACGACATGGCCATAGCACCCGAGCAGCCGCCCCATGTCGCGCGCAATGGACCGTACATACGTGCCGCGTCCGCATTCGGCGACGAACACGGTGGTGGCGGCATCCGGCATCGCCTCGATGCGCAGCGCGTCGATGGTGACGGGGCGAGGCTCCAGTACGACGGTTTCGCCATCGCGCGCGAGATCATAAGCACGCGCGCCATCCACTTTAATCGCCGAAAACTGCGGCGGCACCTGCATGATCTCGCCGGTGAATTGCGGCAGCAGCGCTTCGAGTTGGCCGCGCGTGGGACGCTCGGTGCTTTCGTGGGCAACAGTGCCTTCCGCATCATCCGTCGTCGTTTCGGCACCCCACCGCACCGCAAAACGATAGACCTTCTCGCCATCGACGGCGAACGGCACGGTTTTGGTGGCTTCACCCAATGCGATGGGCAGAATGCCCGTTGCGAGCGGATCGAGCGTGCCTGCGTGGCCAGCCTTTTGCGCCTGGAACGCGCGGCGCACCGCGCCGACAGCTTGCGTCGAGGTCATGCCGAGTGGTTTGTCGAGCACCACCCAGCCATGGACCGGGTTGCCCTTTTTTCTGCGTGCCATGGCGGGTGTTCTTTTCAGTGATCGGGAGTGGTGAGTGGCCAGTGGTGAGTGGTGTTCTTGCTCGTGGCGCGTTCGGCATTACTGGATGACGTCAAGCAGACTCACATCACTACTCACCACTGGCCACTCCCCCTCGTCACCCCTTCTCCAAATCCTGCCGCACCTTCGGACTGTCGAGCAGCTGATCGATGCGCGTGGCTTCAGCGAAGCTCTCGTCCTCGCGGAAGCGCACATCGGGTGCGAACTTCAAAGTCAGCGTGTGAGAGATCTCACCACGGATGTAGCGCTTGTTGCGTTCCAGCGCCGCGAGCACCGCCTTGGTGTCTTTGCCGCCCAGCGGCATGATGTAGATCGTCGCCAACTTAAGGTCGGGCGACATGCGGACTTCGGGAACAGTGATGACGTGCGCTGCCAGCACGTCGTCGTGGATCTCGCCGCGCGCCAGCATCTCAGCCATCTTGTGGCGCACAAGCTCGCCCACGCGCAGCATCCGCTGGGAGGCACCTTTTGCGGTTTGGCCCTTGGCACCGTCGCGGTCATCGCGGGTGCCAGGCTTCGCACCTGTTTTTTTGCTGTGTTGCGGCATGGTGTTTCTGCGGGCGGGGTTTGGACCCGCAGGCAGCCTCTAAGAGTGCTTCCGGGAAAAGTGTGCAGCGGTTTTCCCGTTAGAAGCACGACAAAATTGAGCGCTCGGGTCGTTTCTCAATGCCATCAAATGCGGAACGACCCGAGCGTGTGGAGCGATGGCATAGGCAGCGGCGCGCCGGGTGTCCATGGCAAATGCGCGTTGACACGGCGGCGAGGTCGCAGGGCCGGCGAGGAACCCACCGGGCGTTAAGGTTACAGCGCTGAAAAGGACGTGTCTGGG
>JANNEU010000352.1:0-1985 GCA_031379035.1 Hyphomicrobiaceae bacterium
CGAAGCGATCCGCAAGAGTTCAAGTGTGCCGGCGTCAACCTCGACCGGACATATGTGACCTGCTTCTGCCATACAGTCCGTCACGGACTGGTGCACCTTAAGTGAGGCACTGCACACGCGCCGCCAGCTATCAGCAACAGCATCGACTGGGCAAAACCTAGCGTCCACGTCCTTGTTCTGCGGACGCCAGGAAAGCGCTCGATAGACCCAGCGCTAACAGCATTTGCGTCATCAAGCTCTGGGTAAGCTGAGCGATGGCGGACAGCTGCGTGTTGGCAGACAGCCCGTGGATGACTGCCTCGAAAAACGACGACTGGTTTGGCACAAATGTGCCAATGCTTGCGGATGAGAATTGCGGAAATGTGCCGCTCTCCAGAGCATTTGCAACGCTTGCCACGACGCCAATGTTCAATGTCTCCGCGCGCAAGAGAGCGAGCGCATGCAATTCAGAGGGCTCAAGGCGTAGCATAGGGATTTCGGTGCGCGCCGCTGAAACCAGGCCGCGGCACCATTGATCAAAGGCTTCGGCGTGAGCCAGTTCCGTGAGAAGATCTTCTACGTAGATCGTGAGTGTCTTGACGACCTCTGCTGTGTGATACTTGCTCGCATGTGCTGGTCAAGCTAGTACCCAGTATCACACTTGACTGAGTCACGGCTGCACTAGCGCGCTGCGGCGTGTCGTGATTCAACATGGCATGATTTCAGCAGCACAGAAAGTTCGGTTGCGCCGCGGTGATCGCGCGATCCTAGAGGCGCGGGTGCGTGCGCGCACAACCGAGCAGCGGCATGTTCTGCGGGCGCGCATTGTGCTGGCGGCGGCTGCGGGACTGGCAACGCGGGAGATTGGCCGTGACCTCAACACAACGCCGACCACGGTGAGCTTTTGGCGGGTTCGTTACGCACAGGAAGGCCTTGATGGGCTGGAAGATCGCGAGCGTGGCGGCCCACCTGCACTCTAAAGCGAGAAGACTGACGCTGCCATTCGCAAGGTTCTCGATTCTCCGCCTCCGAAAGGCTTTGCTCGGTGGAGCGGACCATTGATCGCGACCGCGTTGGGCGATGTCGAACTGCAATACGTGTAGCGGGCACTGCGCGAGCAGAAGATTGATCTGGCGGGGCGCAAGAGTTGGTGCGAAAGCAAAGATCCAGATTTTGCCGCGAAGGCTGCCGACGTGGTTGGTCTCTATATGGCGCCACGACGTTGTTCGCAGCCATCGAAGTGGCCACCGGCAAGGTCAAGGCGGCTCATAAGAAACGTCGCCGCCGCAAGGAATTTCTCGACTTCATGGATGAAATCGTCGCGGCCTATCCCAACCGCCGCCTCGAAGTCATCCTCGACAATTTGAATACGCACAAGAAGAACGAAGATTGGCTGAAGCGCCATCCACGTGTCACATTCCACTATACACCAACGTGGGCCTCCTGGCTCAATCAGGTCGAAGCCTGGTTTTCGATCCTGCAGGGTCAATTGTCAGCGGCAGTGCAAAACTGACCCGGTCGCCACTTTGAAACTGACCCACCGCATTAGGTGGTCCCTCCGATGGGGAGGGGCTGATGCTGAAGGCGGAGAAACAGATGAAATTGGTTGTTTTGAAGAAGCACGGGGAGAGCATCCGGGGGCTGCGCCGTTCGACGGGCCGGTCGCGGAATACTGTCCGGCGCTACGTGCGTGGTGGTGTGGATGCTGGCACCCGCAAGGTGGCTGTGAAGCGGCCTGAGAAGCTCGATCCGCATTAGGCGTACATCGTCGACCGCCTTGCGGCAGCGTCTCCTGATCGTATTCCAGCGACGGTGCTGCTGCGCGAGATCCGGGGGCAAGGTTACGCGGGCGGCGTGTCGCGGTTGAAGATATTCATGTCTGGCCTTGTGCCAGCGCCCACGCCGGATCCCGTTGTGCGGTTTGAGACCGAACCTGGCCTGCAGATGCAGGCCGATTGGGCCAACGTAGGGCGTGGCGCTGACAAGCTGAAGGTGTTCATCGCGAC
>JANNEU010000413.1:0-2554 GCA_031379035.1 Hyphomicrobiaceae bacterium
CTTTTGGTTTCTCGGCCAAGATGCCGAACGCGCCGATCTGATCAAACACGTCGAAGTAGCGGAAGACTGGACCAAACACGGCGTCGACCAACGAAAAGTGTTTGGCGTCGAAGTATGGACCGTCGCCAAGGCGGCGCTCCAGCAAAGCGAATTTGTCTGACAACGCTGTGCATTTTGCGGCGAGGGTCGCCGCGTCGGGGGCTGCATAAAATCCTGCGATGTCATTCAGCGTGGCTGATCCGAATTCGATCCACGAGCGGTGCTCGGCGCGGCGCAGCGGGTCCGACGGATGCAGCGGCCTCAGCTGCGTCTCTTCCAGATACTCAAGGATGACGGCGCTCTCAAAGATCGCGGTGCCGCCAACCTGCAACACCGGTGTTTTGCCCAACGGCGAGATCGCCTTGAACCAGTCTGGCTTGTTGGCGAGGTCGATGTCGATCCGCTCGAACGGCACGTTCTTCTCCGTCAGCGAGATCACTGCCCGTTGAACGTAAGGACACAGATGATGGCTGATCAGTCTGAGGGGAGCTGATTGGGTCACGATACAATTCCTCGATCTCAGGCGGAAGCCGATGACAGGCGGGGCAGTGGGCCGGACCGCGACAATGCATAGGCACCATCGCCCAGTAGGATCTGCACGACGCTCGCGGCGACCAGGAATGCCGGATACTCCCATCCACCATTGGTGGCGGTGAACACCCAGCCGTTGGCGCCATGCACCCAAACGATGGCGCCGAACAACGCCGGCAGCAGTGCCATCGCAACCCAGCGGGATTGAACGCCGAGGATAAGCAGAAGTCCGCCGATGACCTCGACCGCGAAGGTGACGTAGGCGAGCCAACCCGGCAGACCGACACTCACAAAAAATGCTGCGGTGCCCGCGAGGGTGAAAGTCATTAGCTTCAGCAAAACGCTGTGGGCCAGGTACATCACGCCGAGCGTGACCCTGAGAATGAACGCCGCAAGTTCGGATTGGTCTGTCTGGTTCACGCCACTCTCCATTTGAATGCATTTGCATGAACAATAGAGTTGTGCGACTAGCTGTGTCAAGCTTGATGCAATTGCATTGATAGGCTAGGATTCGGAAATGAAAAAACCGAGCGATACTGTTGTCCGCGCGTGGGCCCGCCTGACGAAGGCGCAGCACTTGGCGTTGACCGCCGTCGAGCAGGCCTTGAAGCAGGCCGACCTGCCTCCGTTGTCTTGGTACGACGCACTGCTTGAATTGGAGCGCGTGGGCGAGGAGGGGTTGCGGCCGTTCGAGCTGGAACGCGAGATGCTGCTTGCACAATACAATCTCTCTCGCCTCGTCGACCGGATCGAAAAGGCCGGCTATGTCGAGCGGCGCACGTGTGAGGATGACGGGCGCGGGCAGGTCATCGTAATCACCGCCACTGGCAAAGACGTCCGCCGCCGCATGTGGCCCGTCTATGCGCGCGCGATCCAAAGCACGATTGGGGGGCAGATATCCGAGAAGCAGGCGGAGACGCTGGATGCAATCCTCGGCTCGCTACTGGCGACATCAGCGGCCAAGACCACGCCTTAGCACCCGACGATGTTTGACGACGCTGTCGACGCTATGGAATTGGTTGGCAGTGACCAGCCACGCCAAATCTCCAACCAATAAAACATATGCAGCTCATGACCTTGATCCGACGGTCGCTCCAACCGATTGGTTGGCCGACCAATCTCCACCCAATGCGGAGACGCACACGGTCGCCGACTGCCGTGTGATCGACGCCTTAGCGCATCACGAGCACTGCGTCGGCGAACCGACATTGATCCCAAGGACAGCGCAACGGATGCCAGCCCAGATTTTGAAGCAACGCGTCAGTGCTAGTAATTTGTTGGTCGGTGATTGGCTGATCGCCATGCTTTGCACCCCTGCCGCACTCATCGTGGTTCCATGCAATTCCCTTTTCGTTGGATCAGCCGTGACGGGCGTCCGTTCGCGGATGACAATCCGGGTAAGTAGTTTCAGAGCCTCGGATCCAATAGGCAAGGTTGATAGTTTCCGCTGCGCAGATTTACAGTCGCGCTCAATTCGTTGGGACAGGCAGCACGACATGAACAAGCTTCCCGAACACTATGACAGTGGCGCAATGCTGCTGCATTGGACCGTCGCGGTGCTCGTCCTCTGTGCGAGCCTGTCGAGCTTCTTCCTGAACAGTGCGTTCTCAGACAGCACCACAATCCTGATCAGAACCATTCACAATGTGACGGGAACGTTGGCGTTGGGCCTCGTCATCGTCTGGTTTGGATGGCGAGCGCTGCATGCGGAACTGCCAAAGCTTCCGACCATCGGCATTGGCGAACGGCGGTTCATGGAAGTCACCAATAGCATAATGAACGTGCTGTTGGTTCTCGTCCCCCTCACCGGAATTCTGCACCTGTACGCGATAGGCAAAACCGTCGGCAATACGCACAATGTGCTCGGCAAGTTGCTCCTGGCCATCGCACTGCTGCACTCTGTCCACGCGCTGTGGCACCACTTCGGGAAACGCGACGGCCTTGTTCGTCGCATGCTGCCGTGGGCATCAAAATGATTTTAGAC
>JANNEU010000456.1:0-25790 GCA_031379035.1 Hyphomicrobiaceae bacterium
AGTCATGATGCCGTACTCCGATCGCCTCGGCCGCTTCGCCGATTGGTTTGTGCAGTTGTGGGCCGAAAGCCTTGGCAAGGGTGGCCGGGGCTCCACGCCGCTCGCCTGCCTCGGTCCGCTCGATCAGCACAGCCAGTTGCAACTGTTTATGGATGGCCCGCACGAGCATTTAATTTCCATCATCCGCGTCGCCAACGATCCGTCCGAACCCAAGCTCGATGCAGCGCTCGCCACGCTGGCCGGTATCGGCTTCATGGGTGGCCGGACCATCGGCGATCTGGTGGCAGCGCAATCGCACGCGGTGCCTGAAGCGCTGACGCGTGCCCGCCGCCCCGTGCGTACCATCGATATCCCGAAGCTCGATGAGGCGGCACTTGGTGCGCTGCTGATGCATTTCATGATCGAGACCATTCTGGCCGCGTCCCTGCTCGGCATCGACGCCTTCGATCAACCCGCCGTCGAACTCGCCAAACAGTTGACGCGGCAGCGGTTGAGTGGCGCGTAGCCGTAGGGCGGATGCGCCTTCGCGAAATCCGCCATGGCTGGCAGTGACGGTACGTGCGGGACTGTCAAATCGCATTCATCCACCGAAAACCGCGCGGCCTCACTTTGAGCGGCGTCGTTTTTATGGTTCTCCTAATGCCGTGCTGTGCGTTACCCGCGATGGGGAGCCGACATGACCACGCAAATACCATTTGAAGACATCCTGGCGGAAATTCGTCATGGGATTCCGCAGGCGTTGCTCGACCGCTGGGCTGCGGAGGACGAACAATTCAAGCGCAATGTCGCCGATTATGTCGCGACCCTTATGACGAATACGGCCGCGCCAGACGAGTCCGCGCCTCTGCTAGCGCTGCAGGGCCGCATGCTTGAGCATCTGCTCTTGAAACGCGAACCAGAAGAGCCCATCTCGCCGGCCGAGCTTGCTGACGCTATCGGTGAGCGGAACCGCAAGGCTGTGCGCCAGGCTGGCCGTCTGCTCGCCGCCAAAGGTGTGATCACCGCGCAGACAGAACCCGATGCGAGTGCGGAAGGCGAGCGTGTGCTGAACTATGCCTATGTCGAGGCCATCGAAGTCGCGCTCAACGCGTTTCTCGATTCCCGAAACAAGGCGTTCACGGCCGAAGTCGCCGCGGCCGCGAAGCAATAGTCGCATTTGGTCAACGGGTCTGGTAACTCCCGCCCATGCCGATCCGCCAACTCGCGCCTGAGACTGTCAACCGCATCGCCGCCGGTGAGGTGATCGAACGGCCGGCCAGTGTGGTCAAAGAGCTGGTGGAGAATGCGCTCGATGCCGGTGCCAGCTCAATCGAGATCGCCAGCGTCGGCGGCGGGCTCTCCATGCTGCGCATCACCGACAATGGCTCCGGCATGGGGCGCGCCGATCTGTCCCTCGCCGTCGAGCGCCACGCCACCTCCAAGCTCACCGATGATGATCTGTTCAATATCGCCACGCTCGGCTTTCGCGGCGAGGCGCTTCCGTCCATTGGCTCCATCGCGCGGCTGACGATCGCATCACGCACGCGCGATGGCGAGCCGCTCGCCCTGGTTGTCGATTGTGGCACCAAGAGTTCCATCACCCCGGCAGCGCTCAATCCCGGCACCATCGTCGAGGTGCGCGAGCTGTTTTCGGCGACACCGGCGCGGCTCAAGTTCATGCGCTCTGAGCGCGCCGAAACGCAAGCCATCGGCGAAGTCGTCAAACGCCTCGCCATGGCGCACCCAACCGTTGCGTTCGAACTCGCCACTGACGACAAAGCCGCCATCCGCTATCCGGCGCAGGCGCCCGGCGCCGATGGCCAGCTGCAGCGCCTCGCACGTATC
The DNA here is from genome assembly GCA_031379035.1 of Hyphomicrobiaceae bacterium. GTDB lineage: Bacteria > Pseudomonadota > Alphaproteobacteria > Rhizobiales > Hyphomicrobiaceae > JABFRJ01. The sequence goes on from JANNEU010000456.1 coordinate 1,825, forward strand.
ATGGGGCGCGAGTTCCTCGATGATGCGCTCAAGATTGCCGGCCAGCGCGGACCGTACGAAGTCTCCGGCTTTGCCGCGCTCCCGACCCTGCATCGCAATGATGCCGCCCAGCAGTTCCTTTTTGTTAACGGGCGGCCGGTGCGCGATAAGCTGCTGCTCGGCGCTATCCGCGCCGCCTATGGCGATCTGGTGCCGAAGGGCCGCCATCCGGTATTCGCACTGTTCATCGATGTGCCGCCGGACGCTGTCGACGTCAACGTGCATCCCGCCAAATCGGAAGTGCGCTTCCGCGAAGGCGGCGAGGTCCGCGCGCTGGTAATCAACGGCGTGCGGCGTGCACTGGAAGAGGCCGGCCACCGCGCGTCGGTTTATGGCGGCCAGCAGACGATTGACACGCTGGCCCGCAGTGTTGCCGCTGGCATCGCACCGCCGCGCAGCTGGTCGCCGCCGCTGCCCATGACTGAGTATGCACCCGCCGGTTTCGGCGAAACCATGCAAGCGCCGCTCGCGGGCTTACTCGGCGGTCTCGATCACCCAAGCGCCGACGCCCGCGCCGATCTCGCCGCACCGGACCCCGAACTGCTCGACCGCCCGCTTGGTGCCGCCCGCGCGCAGTTGCATGAGACTTACATCGTCGCGCAGACCCGCGGCTCGGTGATCATCGTCGATCAGCACGCAGCTCACGAACGGCTGGTCTATGAGCGCATGAAGGCAGCCCTCACCACCGGTGGTGTCACCCGCCAAGGCCTGCTGATCCCCGAGGTCGTCACGCTGGAGCCGCACGAAGTGTCAGCGCTGGAAGATGCCGCACCCGAACTCGCCGAACTGGGCCTGTCACTCGAAGCGTTCGGTGCCGAAGCTGTCGTCGTGCGCGAAACGCCGGCCTTGCTCGGCCAGACCGACATCAAAGGCCTGGTCAAAGATCTCGCTCGCGACATTGCCGCCGACCGTGGCAAGTCGGCGCTCAAAGACCGCCTCGAGGCCGTCGCCTCGCGCATGGCCTGCCACGGCAGCGTGCGCGCCGGCCGCCGCCTCACCGCCCCAGAAATGAACGCGCTCTTGCGCGAAATGGAAGCGACGCCGTTCTCCGGCCAGTGCAATCACGGCCGCCCCACCTACGTTGAACTCAAACTCGCCGACATCGAACGCTTATTCGGGCGTCGAGGTTGAAGCCCCGCGCCCCATTTATCACCTTTCACCGCCCTCGCTGGACCCCTGGCCGCGACGCGTCCTATAAGGCGATCACGAACATCCGATTGGACGCGGGCGGTAATCTGATGCGATCCCTGCAAATAGACGGTTGGTGTGAACACGGTGGGTGACTGGCTGCGGGAAGATACGGCGTATCGTCTGCGCGCGGGGAGCGGGCTCATCCTGTTTGCTTTCGCGGCCCTGCATCTCATCAATCATGCCGTGGGCTTAGTTAGTCTCGACGCCATGCTTGGTTTTCAGTTTTGGCGCACGCTGCTCACGCGCTCCTGGCCCGGCATGATTGTTTTGGCAGGTGCACTGCTGATCCACATCGCCCTCACGCTCACTAAGCTCGCTGGCCGTCTCACCTGGCGCATGGAGCCGGCAGAAGCAGCACAGCTCGGGCTGGGGCTGCTGATCCCACTGCTGCTGTTTCCACACATCGTCGATACACACGGTGCTGCCAGCCTGCTTGGCGTTTCGGATAGTTATCTCTATGTCCTAGCGCGGCTGTGGCCGGGGCAAGCCGTATGGCAGATCCTTCTGATTACCGTTGTCTGGGGCCATGGCTGTGCCGGCCTGCATTCCATCTTGCGCACTGATCAGCGGTATCAGCGCGCCACCCAAGCCTTGCTACTTGTGTCTGTGATCTTGCCATTGGCAGCCCTCGTGGGCTTCGTGGCGGCAGGCCGTGAGGTCGCCGCACTAGCGGCCTCGTCCGATGGCCTGGCGCAGATCAAAGCAGCGACACACTGGCCTGATGCTTTGGGTGAAATGCGCCTCGCAGCTATCCGGGGACAAGTGATCCTGGGGTTTCTTGGCGTACTGACACTCGTGGCTGTTGCCGTTGTTTGGCGGCAGCATCGGCTGAGTTCTGCACCGACCATCACGATCACTTACATTGGCGGCCCAACGATCACCACGCCGATTGGGCCGACCTTGCTTGAGATCTCACGCATCCATGGCATTCCGCATGCCGCCATTTGCGGTGGCCGTAACAGATGCTCGACGTGCCGCGTTAGGATTGATCGCGGGTTGGAAAAGCTCGCACCCGCTGACGTCAGCGAGCAATCAACGCTGTCGGGCATCGACGCGCCGGCCAACGTGCGATTAGCCTGCCAGGTGCGGCCTCGCACCAATCTCACCGTAGCGCGGCTGCTCCGGGGAGTGACGGTGACATCAGCTGCCCTTGATGTGGCGGACGCAGAACAAGGCGGTGTTGAGCGCATTCTGGTGTTGATGTTCCTCGATGTGCGCAACTTCACGCGTCATATGGAACAGAAGCTGCCCTACGACGTGGTCTATATCCTCAATGAGTTCTTCGCCGCCACCGGTCGCGCCATCACCACAAATGGTGGCGTGATCGACAAGTTTCTTGGCGATGGGCTGCTCGCTGTGTTCGGTCGCACCAATGGACCAGAAGCAGGCTGCCGTGAAGCATTACAGGCGGCGCGTGCCATCGATCTCGCACTGGACCACTTCAATGCCCGTCTGGCCGATGAACTGTTCGAGCCCATGCGCGTTGGTGTTGGAATTCACGCTGGCCCCCTGCTGCTGGGTCGCATCGGCTGGGGCGACGCGATCGACATGACGGTGATCGGCCATACGGTCAATGCCGCAAGCCGGCTGGAGGCGCTGACCAAACAGAAGGGGTGTCAGCTGATCATTTCGCGCGATGTGGCAGATTTTGCTGGCTGGACGGATGCGGCGCGCAGTGGTGAGAGCATCGAGGTGCGGGGCGTGGCCAAGCCCATCGAGATCATCGCTGTTGCGCGAGGTCGCGATCTGCCGCCGCAGATTTTAGGTCCTGGCTGGTCTGGGTAGGTGCCGAGGCTCATACCACGGCGCTTACTCCGCAAGCGTAGCAAAGCGGGCTAGAAACTGTGTCTGTGCGTCCTCTACCGCTGCTGGCGACAGCGTCGCAAGTTTCTGCGCCAGCCGGTCGGGTAATTTTGGAGTGCCGAAGAAGCGTGCCGCTTCCTCGGTCGCAAAGCCCGCTAGCACGGTCGCTTCGTAGTAGGCGGCGATGGTGTCTGCGTGCTTGATCGCGGCGGTGATTTCAGCGGGCAACGGATCGGGCACATCGAAGCGGCGGTGGATCGCGCTGAGTAGCCGCAACTCGAAAGCCTTGTAGTCAAGCCCAATCGCCGTCTTGAAGGGGCTGATCAGATCGCCGATGACATATTCAGGCGCATCATGCAGCAACGCTGCGCGCCGCCAAGCTCTGCGCCACCCACTATGCAGCGTGCATGTGATCTCTTCCACGATCAGCGCATGCTGGGCAACGGAGAGCGCGTGCGCTCCCTTCGTTTGCCCATTCCAGCGCGCGACGCGGGCGAGACCATGTGAGATGTCTTCGATTTCAATGTCGAGCGGCGAGGGATCGAGCAGATCGAGTCGCCGACCCGACAGCATGCGTTGCCACGCGCGCGGCGGTGCTTTTGCATCAGTGCTGGGCGTGCGCCGCGTCATGGTGCCTTCGGTGCCCTGAGATCGAGATCGCGGCCGCCAGGCAATGGCGCGAGGTGCGCTGCAATCATGTCAGGGGTGACACCTGCTAAGGTCGCCGGCTGCCACTTTGGCGACTTGTCCTTATCGACCAGCAGGGCGCGCACACCTTCGATGAATTCACCGTCCTGGTAGAGCCGGGTGACGAGGCGGTATTCCATCACCAGAGCGTCCTCGAGCGCTGTCATCCGCCGTGCCGCGCGGATCGCCGCCAAGGTCAGCTTGAGTGACTTGGGCGATTTATTGGCGAGATCGGAGACGACGCGCTGCGCAAATGGATCGGCAGAGCCAAGAGCTGCCGAGTGGATCGCCTCTACCGTGTCAGCGGCGAAGATCTTCTGGATCAGCTCGCGGTTTGCGGCCAGCTTTGAGGCGGGCACGGGGTTTTCAGAAGCCGCATCGATGATCTCGTCGATGGGGGTGCCATTCGCATCACTCAGCCGTGCGACGAATGCCGAGACGTCAGCCCGCGCCATGTAGATATCAGCGAATCCGGCCTGGATCGCATCGGCACCATCCATCCGCGCACCGGTTAAACCGAGGTACTCGCCATAACGCCCCTGTGCGTGGCCGAGCAGCCACGTGCCGCCCACATCGGGAATAAGGCCGATTGCGGTTTCAGGCATGGCCACCATGGTCTTTTCAGTCACAATCCGATGCGCGCCGTGCGCCGAAAGACCGACACCGCCGCCCATGACAATGCCGTCCATGATGGCCACGTAAGGCTTGGGATAGCGTTTGATCGCGGCGTTGAGATGGTATTCATCGCGCCAGAACTTTGGCGCGAAACCGGCGTCCGGTGCGGCCCCGCGCGCGCTGGCGTTGTACAATGAGAGCACGTCACCGCCGGCACACAGCGCCCGCCCACCTGCGCCATCAAGGATCACAAGTGCGACCGAGGGATCGTTGCGCCAGCCATCAAGAGCCGCCGCTATGTCGCTGACCATACCATGGGTCAACGCATTGAGTGCGTCCGGCCGGTTGAGGGTAATCCGGCCGGCACGGCCCTCGCGGCGGATCAGGCATTCAGGAGCGGTCATCGGCGTATCCATTGGGTCCAAAACGCATCGTCTCCGGATGTACCGGCTCGGCAGCTGCGCTGCAACGGTCCTGCTGGGCGCTGCGGGCTGGCGCGCCATGCCGGAACCGGCTAAATTGAAATTGCCGGGTTATCTTACCCCGACATGGAGCTGGCGATGCACAATCGGACGATCTTAGGCCTTCTGGCAGTCACGACGATCGCCGCAGCCCTCGCGCTGCCAGCCACGCCCGCCGCAGCGAAGTCTTGCAAGGAACTGCAGGCGCTATGTTGGACCATGCGTGACGACAAGAATGATTGCAGCAAGCCTTACCAGCGCTGCCTGGTCACCGGCACCTTCATCACCCCACTCGGCCGCGTCTTTAAAGCAACCAAGTAACGCGCGCATTTAACTGGAGTGTTCAGCATGCCCACGGCGCCGTCCCATTGGCTGGTCGAGACTGACTGGCTCGCAAGTCATCTCACAGCGCCTGACGTGGTTGTGCTCGACGGCTCCATGCATTTGCCCACGTCCGGTCGGAACGCACGCACCGAATACACCGCAGCGCATATTCCCGGCGCGCTCTATTTCGACATCGACCAGATTGCGGACAAGTCCAACCCGCTGCCGCACACGCTGCCCTCCACGGTGCAGTTTGCCAGCCAGGTGAAGAAAATGGGCATCGGCGATGGCAGTCGTATCGTCGTTTATGATAGCGAGGGACTCTATTCGGCGGCGCGTGTGTGGTGGATGTTCCGGACTATGGGCCACGAGGATGTGGCTATCCTGAATGGCGGACTGAAGAAGTGGCGCGCTGAAGGCCGCGCACTTGACGATTTGCCGCCGCCGCTCAGAACGCCGCGCCATTTCACCCCGCGTTTTCGCACCGATCTCGTCCGTGACTGGCAGGATGTGAAGGGGCTTATCGGTGATGCAAACACACAGATCCTGGATGCGCGCGCGGCACCACGCTTCGCGGGGGCAGTACCCGAGCCACGGGCGGGTCTGCGCTCCGGCCGCATACCCTCATCAAAGAACGTACCTTTTCAATCCCTGCTGAACGCTGATGGCACGCTCAAGCCGGTTGCTGATTTGCGCGCTGTATTCAAGGCTGCCGGGGTGGACGAGGCACGTCCCGTTGTCGCCAGTTGCGGCTCTGGTGTGACCGCTGGGGTCATTGCATTTGCGTTGGCCCAGCTTGGCCATCCAGACACAGCTGTCTACGATGGCTCCTGGACTGAATGGGGCGGTCGTGAAGACCTGCCGATTGAGACGGGGTGAACAGTGCCCTCAGAGGCCGTAACAGCGCAGTGGGATCCGCTTGGGCCGGCTTCGCTCAATATTGCGCCCACACCTCCACTGTCGCATCAATGCGGCTTTGGGCACGCAAGCGCGGCATCAGGCTGATTGTGGCAATTGGCAACGCGGCACCGTTGGTAAAACCCTGGGGCGGGCTCGGTTGATCCGGCGCGAGAAGTGCATTGATCGCAATGGTTTCGCTGCGGCCATCACCGGCCTCCACTGTCGCACCCACAAGATCAATCGAACCCCGTCGCGCAATAAATCGCAGTTTCTTGAAGGAGCCTTCTGCTCCGCTCAGCCGTAAAGATGGCCGTGGCCGGTGCGGGACGACGACAACGTCGACAGTGCCAAGCAGCAGCCAACCACCGGCGTGTTGCCTGTTCTCTCCGACCGCACCAGCCCACGTTTCGGCGTGACGCCCGCGCACCTCAACGACCGCCAGCCGCTGCAACGCCTGAGGCGACGGCGTGCCGTAGGTAATTGTCACGGATCGCAGAAAGTCTGGTGGGTTGATCGCAATGGGCACACTGAGCGTGCCGGCTGCCAGCGTCGCACTGAGATCAACCGTGAAGACCAAGCCGCTGAAAGGCACAATCTGCACCGACTGCACTGGCAAATCTTGGCCACGGCCGGAAAGGACCAGCGCTTCAAAGCGGCCCTTCTGACGGCCGATCTCTAAGGTGTCGCGGCGTGACGCGAGATTGGCATTGGCGCTCGCTGCCATCACCCAGCCATGGCCGGCGAGCGCGCCTATTGTTGCCGGTGCCGCCACCACGCTGCCGGTAGCGATGCCGTTCGCGGCTGATGTGCCAAGGGCGAGGTAGACAGGGTCGGCGCCAGCGCCTGGCGGTGCCACATCGGCAGTCACGGAGATGAGCGGCAGCCCGTCGCGGCTGGTGGCGAATACGGGTGTCGCTTCACCGTCGGTGAACAGCCGATGCAAGCGCATGTCGGATTGAACGCTCGCGCCGCCGTTCGCATAGGTCAGCCGCAGCACGCGGACATAGAGCTGTCCCCGTGCGACCTGCAGCGAGAGCTGTCCGCCTTGCCTGTCGCGCGGAGTGATCGGGAATACAGCGGTGCCGCAAGTGCCAGCGAACGTCCGCACATGTGGCGCGGCGGGGTCCGGCGGCTGGGCGCAGCCCTGCGCGAACGCACGTTCTGCGCTGAGACCGCTGCTGCCTGTTAGAGAACAGAGCAACAGGGCGCGCGCCATCGGGTGTCGCATTGGCATCCGGTTCCGGGACGACGCATGCACGCACGCTTTGCCAACGCTTGCGGTGCGTCGCCCATGACTGTCAATCCCGATCTCAGACGACGCGCGTAAGACCAAGGCCGGAGGCCCCGGTTTGCCGGCGCGAGGCCAATGTCTGGAAGACACTGACGGTGTTGCGCTCGAAGGCTTTGGCGAATAGTGCGAAATAAAGCCGCCAGATGCGGGTGCGCTGAGCACCGATCATAGCATCGCCGGCATCGCGGTTGGCCTCAAGCCGCGTCGCCCAATGACGCAAGGTCAAGGCGAAGTGTTCGCGCATGGCCTCGATGTCGTGCACTTCAAAGCCGTGACGCTCAAGGTTGGTCGTGCTGAGGCCGATATAATCGAGTTCGCCACCGGGAAAGACAAAACGGGTGATGACGGACGAATAAGGCGTTGGCTTGCGGAACCGTGCAAGGTCTTTGGTCGCCATCCGGGTAGAGGCTTGATGCAGATAGAGCCCGCGAGGTCTCAGCAGCCGACGCATGGCTTGGAAATGCGCATCGTGATTGTCGATGCCAACATGCTCGAACATTTCGATCTGGGCGATCTTATCGTAACCGCCTTTCGGTGGGACGAGCGACCGGTAGTCCTTCAGTTCAACCGTCACGCGATCCCCGAGGCCGAGGCGGGTAATCTTGGCCGTGGCGAAATCGAACTGGGCCTCTGAGAGCGTCACGCCGTGCGCGGTAACGCCGTAGTTGGCGGCAGCATGGCACAGCAGGCCACCCCAGCCGCAGCCGATATCAAGCAGGCGTTCGCCAGGGGCGAGCCGCAGCTTGCGGCAGATGCGGTCCAGCTTGACGAGCTGTGCGGTTTCGAGCGGCGTTTCAGGTGTTTCGAAGTAGCCGCAGGAGTAGACCATTTCCGGATCGAGAAAGAGGTCATAGAAGGCATTCGAGACGTCGTAGTGGAATTGGATGAGGTCCTTGTCATTGCGGCCGGCCTCTGGCTTGGCCGCTACTGCTCCTGCATAACCCGCCTCTGTCCGCGCTGTCCCGCCACCGCCGGCCAGAAATGGCCAGGCCAGCGCCAGCATCAACCGCCGGTCGATCACCTTGGTCAATTGGACAGCCTTGAGGTGGTCCCAACGGTCGGCGGCCTCCAGCGGGCTGCCGCCAGCGATATCGAGGTCGCCGGTGCCATAAAGCTCAAACAGCGTCATGAGTTTTGGCGACAACAACAGCCGCCGGACGGTGCGCGGTGAGCGGATCACCAGCCGGATGTCGCCGCGGGCCTGCGGGCCAAGCGGCACAACCTCGCCGTTCCACAATTCAACCGACAAGTCTGCCTGCAAATAGCCGGCAAGGTGCCGGATGATGTCGCGGGCAGCCGCAAGGCGACGGTTTTCCAAATCAAGCATACGTCACCCAGCATAAATCGCGCAGCCTCAGCGCCGCGATGCCGGGCCGTTCAGACGACGGGACCGGCCTTCGGCGGCGCCTGGAGGCGAGCCATGAATTGTTTGAACGGCACCACCATTTGTCCGACCCAGGTGGTCGGGAACAGCGGATCATCGACCCCGTATTCCTGCGGCAGCTTGCCTTCCGGCATGTAGAACGTTCCAAACATGTAATCCCAGATCGAAAATGTCGATGAGAAATTACACTCGCCACCCTCCTCTGGCGCGGTGTGATGCCAGCGATGGAAGACTGGCGTCGCGATGACGTACTTCAGCGGGCCGAGGGTCCAATTGAGATTGGCATGCACGAAGGCAGCGGTGATGATGTCGAACGGCACCAGCCAGATCATCACTGTCGGCGATACGCCGAGCACGATCATGATGGTGAGCACCAGACCACTGCCGAGCATCTGATTGATTGGATGGGCGCGATAAGCAGTGGTCCAGTCAACATCGACCGAAGAATGGTGCACCGCATGGAACGGCCACAGCAGGCTCAAATGGAATTTGCGGTGGGTCCAGTACATCAGGAAATCAAAGGCAATGAGGTAGAAAATGGCCTGTGCCCATAGCGGCAGTTGTCCGATCGGACCACGCCCATTGGCGAGGTAGTCATTGACCTCGCCTTCCGACATGACGCCGCGCATTGCGATGACGACGAGAACCAGCGTCACCAGCTTCACATAGGGCGCAATGATCGGCACGATGAAGAAATATTGAATGTCTGTCAGCAGGTCGCGGCTCTTCCACCAGGGCCGGCCGGGATTGCAGGCTTGCGATTGGAACAGCGTCAGCAGCGTGAACAAAGCAGCCAACCCTAGCCCCCACGGAAGCTGCGATTGCAGCAATCCGCCGAAGTATTCCAGCGCCGTCCAAAGGGTTTGCTGCATGGTGTGCCCGCCGAATCGTTGTTGGCCAATTGAGCCAGGGGAGCTTTAACGAACGGTTAGCTTCCGCAACGGCTGCGTCAAGTTCGCGTGCGGCAAATAAAAAAAGCGGCAGGTATCTGAGATACCCGCCGCCGCATGTCAGGAGCTGTGGAGTTTACTTCAGAGGGCAGTGGCCACCCTTGGCCGGGCTGCTGCCATCTGGGCAGCAGTTGTCACCGCCGTCAGCACAGCGTGATGCTGTGCGGGGAGGGCCACCCAGCTTGAAGTTGATGCCGATGCGCGCAGTCGCGACGCTTGACCTGGTCTGGAAGAAGTAAGGATCCGGAACAGGCAACGTGGGGTCATCGACAAAGTTGTAATTGCGCTTGCCGAAGTCCATGTACAACGCTTCACCCTTGATCGAGATCATTTCGGTGAGTGCGTGCTCGAAGCCACCGCCGACGGTCCAGCCCTGTTTCCAGCCGCTGAATTCAAGCGGATTGATCTGTTGGCCGAAATGCCCCTGGTCGTTGAAGGTATGCTTCAGGTTTGCCCAGGCCAGACCGCCGGTGGCGTAGAACAGGGTGCTGTTGGCAACGAAGCCAAGGCGGCCGCGCAGAGTTGCGTAGTTGCGCACGCTGTCGGACAGGCGGACGTAACCTGGGCCGGCGAACACCGCCTGCTTCGGATAATGATCCGTTCCGCCGCTGATGTCGGCGAAGTTATAGTCAGCCTCGATGCCGATCAGGAAGTTGCAGCGCACGCGGTTGTAGCCGAGCGTCAGACCGCCTGAACCGCGGTTGCGGATCGTCTTGAGCGGGCTGTCCTGGTAGTCGGGCTCGAAGTCAGCGAAAGTTTCTTCCCATTTGCTGTTCAGGTTGGTCGTGCCGGCTGTCGCGCCGAGATAGACACCATCAAAGCGCTCGCCGCTGCAAGCGCGATAGGGCGCGGCGGGTTCACTGTCTTTGATCGACAGGCGCGGACCGGCGAGATCGGCGGCCGAAGCGGAGCCAGCGGCGAGCAGCAGAAGGCTGCCAGCTGCGAGGCCGGTAACGTAACGTATCATGTGAGTTCCTCGTGTTGCCGGCGTATAGGTGGCGCCGCTGTAGGCTCTGAAAGTCTGGGATGCGCGGAACTCAAAACATGGCCGTCGTCCTGACCTCACTAGGCGGCAGAGGCCCTTAAAAATTCGTTACTCAGTGTGCAGCATTGGGCAGTGTTGCCGAAAAGCATCTTTGCCGTCTGGATGTAGCCCTGCTGCGGCCGCGCCGTGCCAGCAGTGGAAACCCGCTTCCGGTCGCCGGTGAACCGGCTATGCTGGTCGTCCCTCACCGGAGACAGTTGCCGCATGTCGACCTTGCTGATCACGCACCCATGCTTTGTGTTGCATGACACAGGGCCAGGCCATCCCGAGCGGCCGGATCGCATGCGCGCCATCGATAAGGTTTTAGCGCACGAAGATTTCGCGAAGCTCGTGCGGGTTGATGCGCCGCTCCGCGACGACGTGGAGGCGACCATCGCGCTTGCCCACCCGGTCAGCTACATCGCAGAGCTTAAAGAGGCGCGTCCATCGCCGGGTGGCGACCTGGTGCGGCTCGATCCCGATACCGTCATGTCGCCCGGCACCTGGGAGGCGGCGCTGCGGGCCGTCGGCGCTGGACTGATGGCGGTCGATGATGTGATGACGGGCAGGCACAAAACGGCGTTTGCGCAGGTGCGCCCTTGCGGCCATCATGCGGAAGCTGCGCGTGCAATGGGATTCTGCCTGTTCTCGAACGTGGCGATTGCTGGCATGTACGCGCGCCAGAAGCACGGTGCAGAGCGCGTGGCGGTGATCGACTTCGATGTCCATCACGGCAACGGCACCCAGGACATTTTCTGGTCCGACAAGGATCTATTCTTCGCCTCCACGCACCAGATGCCGCTGTATCCAGGCACCGGTGCCCTGAGTGAGCGCGGCGTCGGCAATATCTGCAATGCGCCGCTCCGGCCGGGCGATGGCGGCTCCGCCTTCCGCGAGGCCATGTCGTCGCGCATCCTTCCGGCGCTCAAGAGCTTCGGGCCGGATTTGATCCTCATCTCGGCAGGATTTGATGCACACGAAGATGATCCGCTCGCCAACTTGCGCCTGAAGGAGACCGATTTTGAGTGGGCAACCATGCAGCTGGCTGAAGTTGCCCACAAGCATTGCGACGGACGGCTGGTCTCCATGCTCGAAGGCGGTTATGACCTCGCCGCGCTGGGCCGTTCCGTGTCTGTCCACGTCAAGGGACTGATGCAGGCGGGCGCGTGAACGAAAACTGCTGATGCGCCGGCGGGACTAGAATGGGACATGACATGCAGATGGCCACCACGACCAAGCCCGCAGCAAAGCACGCCGATATCCGCGAGATGACTTTCGAGCGCGCGTTAAAGGAGCTTGAGCATATTGTCGGCCGGCTTGAGCGCGGCGACGTCGAGCTCGAGGAAAGCATCGTTATCTACGAGCGCGGTGAAGCGCTGAAGGACCATTGCGACCGCCTTTTGAAACAAGCCGAAGCCAAAGTTGAGAAATTGACCCTCGGCTCCGGTGGGCAACCCACCGGCACCGAACCGTTCAATGCAGAGTGAGGCACAATGAGGGTGCACACGGCAGCCGGCCGCTCTGGTGCCGCCTTGGTGGCAGAACGCAACCAGCCGGCGGCGCGGTTTAGGCCTGGCTGCGAGGTCAAGCGCGTGCCTGTAATGCCCCTCACTGACTGGCCCGCTCTGTGCATGCGTCCTGAAAACCCCTTGCTCCGGGCGCGGGCCTCGCGCACCCTTCGTATGGCTATCGCACTTCTCTCGGACGGATGATGTGAAGACGAAGAAACCTGTGGTCGGCGTGATCGGCAACTCGACCCAGCTTGAGGGTCGCTTTGCCGTGCAGATGGCTGGCGAACGGAACTTACGCGCCATCGCTGAAGTGGCCGGCGCATTGCCGTTGATCTTTGGTGGCTGCCCGGAATGCAGTGATCTTGGCGCGCTGCTTGATACCGTCGATGGCATTGTGTTGACCGGTGCCCGCGCCAATGTTCACCCAACCCACTTCGGTTGCGAGCCAGACAAAGCCTACGAACCCTACGATCAACGGCGCGATGCCATGGCGCTTGAACTCACCAGAGCCTGCGTCGCACGCGGCGTTCCGGTGTTCGGCATCTGCCGTGGTTTCCAGGAAATGAACGTCGCGTTCGGCGGCACGTTGCACCCCGAAATCCGCGAATTGCCTGGCCGGATCAACCACCGCATGCCGCGCCTCGAGAACGGTGAAATTCATCCCGACCCGAAAGTCATCTTTGCCGACCGGCACGACGTGAAGCTGACCGAGGGAGGCACATTTGCCAGGCTGCTTGGTTGCGACACGATCCGGGTCAATTCATTGCACGGCCAGGGCATTCTGGAGCCCGGCGGGCGGATAGTCGTTGAGGGCGTGGCAGACGATGGGACCATTGAGGCCATCTGCATCAAGGATGCGACAGCCTTTGCCCTGGGCGTTCAGTGGCACGCTGAGTACGACCCGCAAACCAACCCAGTGAACCGTGCGTTGTTTCTGGCCTTTGGTGCGGCCCTCCAGACCGCGCGCGCGGCCTAAAGCCGTGCCCAACACGGCATCTCACTTGATCAACAACTCTGGCCGATACTCAAAGTGCATCGTATCGAAGTGATGCCAGCGGCCACCCCAGATAAAGCCGTGACGCTCGAAGATGCGGACGATCTCCATCGGGATCTGGTTGCGCCACGGCCGCTGCCCTGCCGCGTTCGGCTTTGACCACCGCCAATAGTGCGCCTGCTTGATACCGATATCGACGGCGATGCCGTAGCTGTGCGCGCTCGTCTGATCGGTGCCGGCGATCATGCGGCATGTGTATGCGCCTGCGGGCGGCAGGAGATAAGAATTGAACGAGGCGGGTAACGCATCGAGTTCGGCGCTGATGGCAGCCAGTTTCTCCGCGACGCCGTTGATCTTGGTGACCCGCAACGTGATCTGCGAGCGCGACGGGAGCCAAGCCACATCCACCAGCTGCGATACGAAGTCCTGCTTGCGGCAATCGCCGTACATTTTGTGAAAGAATGACGCGTTGCGCGCGCGGCCAGGATCACTCTCCACGGGTGGTGGTGAGGGCGGCGCACCCGCTGGATACTGCAAGCGGAACATGTCCTTGAGATCCGGGCGCTGCAGCCATCCGTCGAACGGTTTTGGCGCAGCACCGTCATCAATGGGCATGCGGGTGCCGTCGCGCCAGACCAGCTGCCCGTTCTCAACGCGGTCGATGTGATCGGGGTAGGCTGCGCGCAGCTTACTACCAGCGGCGTCCGTCAGCTGCGCGCGCGTGCCGTCGCTGGAGGCGCTCGTGCCTGACGTGACGAGGGTTTGAGCCTGAACGGGCCCATGGGCAATCAACACCCCAAAGAGCGTAGACAGTCCCATGACCACGGTTATGGCTGTGGGTCGTGCAGCGGACACCGACCGCGATGCCCGTTGCACAGTCCCAGCGTGACAACCCGAAGCGAAGGATATCACAGGCATCAAGTTGCGAGGCATCAAGTTGCGAGGCGGCAAGTTGCGAGGCGGCAAGTCACCAGAGCAGGCCACCGGAGCAGGCCGATGTCAGCGCAGGTTGCGGACGAAATTCTCATAGACGCGCGGCCCATACGTGCTGCGCTCCGGCCTTTGATAGCCACTGACGAACTTCGGCGCTGAGAACCCGAGATAATTCGGTGCCGGGAACTTAAAGACCTCGGGCGGTGACCGGCGGATGGGCTGCGGCCGCGGCGTGGATGGTTTCGCTGTGATCACCGGTGCTGGCTTCGCGATCTCGACCGCAGGTGTCTCTTTGCTTTCAATGGCGGCGGCGCGCTGCAGTCGTATTGCCGGCTCGCGGGGACCACGCGTCTCTGGCCTTGAAGCCACGGCCGCGCCGGCGGCACCAGACGCCAGTGCTGCGATGGCACCTGGGACCAGTGAAGTTTCAACGTAACTACCCGGTGCGGACGTCGTCACCGTTACGCCGTTCGATCCGTTGGGCTGAGCGCGTTGGGCATTCGCCACACCGGTTTGAGATCCCTGCTGAGATCCTTGCGCGGATGGGCCGCCAATTGCCATCCGCGTCTCACCACCTGGCAGCGGGGCAACTGGTGCTGCAGCAACGGTTGTTTCCCAGGCTGCTTTTGGAGCAGCCGGACGGGCCGCAGCGAGCGAGCCAGTCGTTACGGCCGCCGATGGTGTCGCTGTGGTCGCGGCAATATCCTTTGGCACGGCAACCTTCGGCGCCGGCCCGCGCTGGACGGCGGCGACATCTTGCGATGGGCTATCCGTGCGACCCGGCGTCTTTTGAGCAAGGATAGCCGAAGGTAAGCAGCGACCATCAGACGACGCTGATTGCCCATTCGGGCATGTTTTTCCGCAGGCTGCGCCGGGGTGACCCTGCACCATTGTGCGGAGAATATGGTCTGGCTCGTCGATCGGCAGTGCCGCGTTGACGCGATCAATAAACGTTTTCATTGCGCGGCGCGTGACGGGCGACCAGTCACCAGTCAGTTCGCCATCGTAACAGCCAACGCGCTTCAGTTCGCGCTGAATATCACGGGCAAGATCTGCGCGTGCCTCACTGTCAGCCGGGCGGGCGGGACTTGCCGTCGCGTTTCTGGTGATGATCTGTGGTGGAGCCATTAAGCTTGGAGCATTTCCCTGCTCAGAAAGCGCAGGTGCCGCAGCAACATTTGCCGTGGCGAGTTTGGTTGTGGGCGGCGCGGACGGCGGAGAAAGGATCGGTGCGATTACAATTCTGTTTGGTGCGGGAGCGACTGGGCCTGACTGCGCGGCGCGCACATCGGGCGCAACTTGTGGTGCCGCGCCTGTCGCGATCCGCACCACTTCCGCCAATTGGCGCTCGGCATCCTTATCGACGGCTGGCAGTACCAACGCTGCGGTACCAACACCGGCAAGGATCAGGAAAACTCCGGTCGCTTTACCCATGGGAACTCCAACTGCCTACTTTTAAGCCTTACGACTGACGCTTCTGCCGGCACCTCGGATTTTCGCCGATGACGGGGCGTCAACACTGTCACGACGATGGCATTGGACGGGCCAATGCTGAAGCCGTGGCAACAATTCAACTGCCATTGGAAAATGCCGTCAAACATTCGCGAAAAGCGGAGATGGCTGCCCCGGTCCTCGCAGTGTTCGGCTGTATTCCCATGGACCTGTCAGTACTACGGCAAGAACTGCTGCATGATACGTGCCGACCCAGGTGCGCGCTGTCTGAAAACGCGCTTGGGTAGTGAACAATCGTGCCGACAACTGACAATATCCTCTTTTAGCCTAAGAACATGCACGCGTAAATGACCAATCCCAATACAACTCTTGAATTTCCGGGCGTGTGATCAAATCATGCTGAACGCGACTAACGGGCACAAGGCTTTGAAAACTCAAGCGATGTGGTATTGGCCGATTGTCGAACATAACCGACTGGGACGGCACAACGCTGCACGTCCATGTTCCTTGTTTGATCTGTTGCGCCGTGCTGCACCCGAGCTCTAAGTCAAGAAATCGGAAAAACCGGACGCACTTAGGTCGCCGCCGCCATCAGATGTGAAACAATAAACATGTCGCTTCGATGGCCTTGTCCTCAACATGCGGCGTGGCCACGCGTGCCGCGTCAGGGTCACTTCCCACTGGATATAGTTGTCCGCGATGGAGCTTCCGCAACATCTTGCGCTTCAACCTGGGGGTGGTGCTGAAATAGGAGGGCCGGGATTGCCAATTGCGGCGGCGGTTCGGTCCCGATGAGGCGGCATCGGCACACCATTTTTCCGTTCCTGTCCGCCACGGGGCTGAAAAAATGCGCAAATTGATACGAATCATGTAGATAACCGCTCAGAGGAGTGGGGGTGCCCGCATTTGTAAGTGGGTAACTTCTAGGGCGTATCCGGAATTTCATCGTGTCAGCCGAGCGGCGGCAAAGCGGCGAAGTTCTCGATAGCAGTCCAAGTGCAAGCTCATCAGTGTGCCAACATGACGCGTCATGGTTGTGCGGTCTCATTTGGGATGAGGCCACATACAGTCAATTGGTACGCACCAAAGTGACGAACTGTTCGTCACCGGAGAGCTTCTTAGGTGCGTCGTCCTCGCATATGAAACGGCCCGTTCTGCTTAACGCGTTCCTCGTCGCGGGCCTTACCTTGGAGGAGAGCAATGAAACATGCTCTTGGTGCGTTAGGCGTTTTAGCTGCTGGTGTACTTTTAGCCGTCTCGGCAGCGATGAATTGGCGCTTCGGCTACAGTCTCGGCATGACTGAAGTCGATAAACAGATCTACGGGGCTGCTTCGGCTGCCGCTGACTGTTTTAAAGCGTTGGTTCCGTTCTTTTTCTTTGCCGCAATCAAAAACAGGGTTTGGTCCCAGGCAGTGGCGTCAGCCATTCTTTGGGTCGTGGTCTCCGTGTACTCACTGACTTCAGCACTCGGCCATGCCGCGCTGAACCGGATGGACACAAATGGCCAGCGCGCAGTTGATGCTGCGTCGTACAAAGACCTTCGCAATGACCTCAAGCGTGCCCAGGATCAGATGAGCTGGATTCCCCAGCATCGTCCAATCCAGACGGTTACGGGTGAGATTGAAACCTACAAGCTGCAACGCCAGTGGGTTCAAACGAAGAGTTGTTCGGAAGTGACGGGTCCGCAAGGTCGCGACTTCTGTGGCAAGTACCAAGGCCTTCTGTCCGAGCTTGCCTCGGCTGATCAGGCTAAGAAGTGGGATGGTGTGATCTCTGATATCAACACCAAGTTGGCTCAAGCCAAGGGCACGAATGCCATGGCCGAGGCTGATCCTCAAGCGGCCGTTCTCGCTAAGCTCGCAAGCCTCGTGCTGCCGGGCATCAAGACTGAGGACGTGCAGACGGCGCTGGCAGTGTTTGTCGCCGTGTTGCTGGAGATCGGTTCGGGATTTGGTATGTACGTCGCCTTCTCCACCTGGCGTCTCTATGATGTTGCGGCTCCGTCCGTGCCTAGCACGGCTACGTCCCGTACCACAGAGTTGACGCCCAATCCGATGTACGCGGGCAAGCCTCGTCTCGGTGTAGCGAACGACAACAAGTCGTCGCCAAAGTTGATTGCACCGGAGACGGATGTAATCAGGTTCAGGAACGAAAGGATCGAAGAGTCGGAAGGAACAAGCCTCACTGCAACGACACTCTACGAGGACTACTGTGCGTGGTGTGAAGAACAGCAGAAAGAACCGCTTGCACTTCCAACCTTTGGACGCGAATTTGGAGACCTCGGAGTTCAGAAAGCCAAGATAGCAGGACGCGTTCGGTACATCGGAATTGCACTGAAATCTGGAGCTGAGCACGAACTCGAGGAGGATAAGAAACTGCCGGTTACAAGAGCCGCGTAGTGACTTCTCAAACGAAAAGGCCGCCTTCGGGCGGCCTTTTTGCGTTATAGGGGGGGCAAGTCGGATTGCGCGTGGCTCATTTGTTTTGCTTGTTTTTTGGCTGGTGTCACAACCAGCAAACTCCGTCATGGCCGCCTTCGCGGCCATGATGTAATCGTTGGGTTTTGGTATTGTTTGCCTGCCGTGGAATACTAGCGCAGCAGAAGAGAGTGTTATGGTTGAGTATCCGAAGCGTGCCGCGAACCGCTGCCCGACCCATCCTGGAGAGATGCTGCGGGATATCGTGCTGCCGGCGTTGAAGCGGTCGAAGGTCGAGATTGCCGAGGCGCTGGGCGTCTCGCGGCAGACGCTCTACGACATTCTCCCAGAGCGTCAGCCGGTCACGCCTGCAATGGCCGTGCGGCTGGCAGCTGTCTTCGATACGACGCCGGCCTCCTGGCTTGCGATGCAGAATGCCTACGATCTGTGGCACGCCACACAGAACGTCGATGTATCAGGCTTGAAGTAGCTGACAGTTGCTGCGTGAGCCGCCGCGCTTAGATCGCCGTCAAACGGCAGGTTTCCAAAGGCCCGCGGCCTTTGGCGGGTTCAAAGGGCGGAGCCCTTTGGCTTTCTTGCCGCATCAGGCCTGTTAGCCGTTGCGCCAAACAAATCCGGCGGATCGGCGTCTTCGGCGGCACAGAGGTCTGCCATGCCGACGCCGATGAGGCGGAACAGGCGGCCGTCGGCTTCGCGGGCGATCAGGGCGGCGGCGGCTTGTTGGATCAGATCGGCGCGCTGTGTGGGGTGTGCGAGGCGCAGGTTGCGCGTCGAGAGTTTGAAGTCGTGCGTCTTGAGTTTGAGCACGATCGTCTGCCCGGCCAGACCTTTGCGCACCAGGGCTGCCGCCACTTTGGGGCTGAGCCGGCCCGCTTCCTCGATCAACTGCGCTTCGTTTGAGATGTCCTTGCGAAACGTATCTTCGGCCGAGATGCTCTTTGTGGGGCGCGACGGCGTCACCTGACGGTCGTCGTGGCCGTGCGCATATTGCGCCAGCCGCTTGCCGAAACTGCCAAAGCGGCCGGTGAGATCCTGCGGGCTCAAGGCTTGCAGATCGCCGATGGTTGCAAAGCCCTGCGCTTCCATGCGGCTGGCGGTGGCCGGCCCGACGCCGTTGATCTTGCGGATCGACATGGGGGCCAAGCGTGCGCGCGCTTCGGCCTGTCCAACGGCTGAAAATCCCTGCGGCTTCTGCATTTCGGACGCGAGCTTGGCGAGAAACTTGTTCGGCGCTAGCCCGATTGACACCGTGATGCCAACCTCGCGCACGACGCGCTTGGAAATCCACGCCAGAGCTGAGGCGGCGGTTGGTCCCACGTGGCGGTTGTCTTCGCTGAGATCGAGATAGGCTTCGTCCAGCGACACCGGCTCGATGATGTCGGTGGCCGCCAGGAAAATCTCGCGGATGGCGAGGCTGACGGCTTTGTACTTGGCCATGTCCGGTGACAGCACCACCGCCTGCGGGCAGGCTTCCATGGCTTTGAACATCGGCATGGCCGAGCGCACGCCGAATGTCCGCGCAATGTAGCAGGCGGTGGTGACGACGCCGCGCCCGCCGGCATGGCCGTCGATCAGCGGCTGGTCGCGGATCTCTGGCCGGTCGCGTTTTTCGACGCTGGCATAGAACGCGTCGCAATCGATGTGGGCGGTTGTCAAAGTCCCGATTTCGGCATGGGTGACCAAACGCGCCGACCCACACAGCTCGCAGGTTGTCTGCAAGCCATCGACAATCTCACAACACTCACGGCACAGTGCCAGCATGGTTGAGCTTTGATTGAGCTTTGGTTGAGCGCAGGGCGCGCACACCACTCTAGTCCGCGCCGCGTGCTTCTGCGAGCGTTGTCGCAGCGGTGTCGATACAGGTGACGCAACACTGGCTCTGCAGATAGATGAGGCCGAGTGCGTTTGATTGATTGAAAAGCAGCTGAGCATGGACGTCCGATGACCCACACCTCCAAACGACCGATCAACCCCGCCACGATCCGCAAGCCTTTTGCCAGCTACAGCCACGGCCTGCTTGTGCCGCCGGGCGCCACGATGCTTTATGCGTCGGGCCAGCTGGGCGTCGGCCCGGACGATCATGTACCCGCCGACGTGGAGGCTCAGTGCGTGCGGTGTTTCGAGAACATATCCGCCATTCTGGCTGACGCCGGCATGGACTTCAGCGATGTCGTGCGCTTCACCGGCTTTGTCCTGGATCGGAGCAGCTTCCCAATTTACGGTGCCGTCAGAAGCCGCTTTGTGACCGGCGATGCGTTTGCCTCGACACTGGTCGTCGTCTCGGGCTTCACGAGAGCAGAATTCAAGATCGAAGTGGAAGTCACGGCGGCGAAGTTTACTCAATCCTGATGCGGATTGCGGCGCGCGCCTGCGCCTCAGGCTTGGCGGGCAGCGGTGGTGCTTGTTCGGCGGCCTCACCGGCGCGCCGCGGTGCACGTGCGCGCGTTGACTTCGGTTCCGCGCCTTCGCGGTTTGGCCAGGTGCGGTTTAAGAACGCCCGATAGTCGCCGAGTTCAGTGAAGCGCTGCTTTTCGTAATCGTGACGGATGCCGTCAACTGTTTTGGACGATGCACCGCAAATGCCGATCAGGGTCTCGTAACCTTTGTCCCGCAGACGGAACTGGTAGGGCGATTTTTCAGCCGGAAAGCGAACGTCGCGCCCGGCCTCGATGACCGCATCAGGATCGAACTCGTTGGGATAAAGGACCGTCGCACGACCTTTCGCATCGAGGGTCATGAGCGTGAGGTGACACGTCATGTTGGCGCGCACCGTCAGCGCGAGAAGGTCACCGCTCTGGAAGACGGCGCGCTCGGGCTTTAACACCAGTTCGGGTGCGTAGCCTGCAGGAGCGGCGACAGGCGGCACCGCGCCACCCGGTACGTCAAGCCCAAGCCGCTGCGCGATTTCGGGCAGCACAGCATCGACGGCCGCGCGCGGCACGGAACCAAACGCCAACCGCGCTGTGACATCGGCCAACGCTGCCGATCCAGACTTGCCGAGGTCGAGAATGCGTTTGGAAGACACGCCGGCCATGTCAGCGATGTCGGCAGCGGTGACGGCCCGTTGGTAGCGGGCAATCAGCGCCGGGAGCGGATCCAGCCCATCCAGCTTGCGGCCCGTTTCCAGACCTGCCGCAGTCATCGCGCGCTCGAACCGGGCGGCATCTTCGTCGAGGCGCCGTTGCCAGTCTGCTGGCTCCGGGTGGGTGGCCAGCAGTTTTTCGCGGACGTCTTTGCTCAGCGCGCTTTCCGTTTGCAGACGCGCCTTGAGATCGTCGGCGCGACCGCGGGCCAGCGCTGCAGGTGACACACTATGACAGCCCAGGCATGTGTGTGCGGCAGCGAATTTGCGGCCCGGGTGCGCATCGTCCTTCAGCACCGAGCCCGGCACATCATTAATGCGCGCGCCACTGGCGTTGGCGGCAAAGTACGCTGGAAATCCGTTCGGCAGATCGAAGTGCATGAGAGTGGCATCGGGCAGAGGCTGCACGTTTGGGCGGTTTGCCGCCCCGGTCGCCGCAGCGATCGTTTGATCGAACAAGTCCGGCCGGCCGGCAGTCGGCGCAAACTCGCGCGAGAACCACGCCGCGCCGTTCGCAAAAGGCCGCCGCTCGATCAGCCGGTTGCCACGCGCCACAGGAGACGACTTGAGGCCGATGCGCTCCACAGCCTCACGCCTATCAGCGGCGGGATCGATCCGGAGGCTCGCCAGCAGCGCGTTCAACGTGTCTGGCATACCGATCAGATCGTAATACAGCGGTGCCTGCGTGGCCGCATCCGCGAACCAACCTGCATCGACGAGTGGCGTGCGCGTGCCAAGTGACTGTCGTAGCCCCGCATTGATGGGCACAAAGGCGGCGGTGGGAGACCGGAACGCGAGACGATCCCAACGATCCGCGCTCCAGCCGATCGCAGTAAGGTCAATCTCAAGCAACATCCCGGCCGCGCCCACTGGCACCAGCTTGACCGGATCAAGTCCCAGCGAGAGGCTGTTAATCAGTTGCGTGATAGCAGCCCGTGCGGTGTCGATGTCTGCTGCAGCAGCGCAGCCGTTGTGCAGCGGTGCCAGCGAGACAAACCGCGTGGTCGGCGCGCGCGTAGCACCCAATCGGACCACTGCCATCTCAAGGGCTGCGGCAAGGATGTCCGGTGTGATAGGCGCGCGATCCGGACAGCCCTTGACCGGGGGGAGTTGCTCAATCCAGTCGCGGATAACGGCGAGATCGCTGGCGGCAAGTTCCGGTGCAGCACCCTCGCTGGAACCCTCCGGTGGCATCGTGCGGCCGTGAATCGACAAATAAAGCGGCGACGCATCAGGCAGGCCGGGCGTGACGAGGGATGGTGTTTGCGCCATCGCTTCGAGATCGAGAATGTTACCAAAGCTGCCGGCGGGTTGCTTCAGCGTCTTGAGTTTGCCGGTCTGGTGACAGCCAGCGCACGCGCCATCAAGCACGGCGTAGGCCTTCGCCGCTCCTGGTTCTGCGGGCTGTGCGGGCAGTTTGGGTTCGTCGGCAGCGGCGAACTGCACGAAAAGAGTGATCGCAAGACCTCCGGCAAGGCCCATCACACGCGCCACAGAGCCCCGAAGGCCGCGCCAGCTGCGTGGCTCAAGCCAACGTCGAAGATGTCGTACGCGATCTGCCACCGAACTCTGGTCCCAGTCCCACGCCGTTTCAGCATGGCCAGCAACCATGACCCTATCTGGTCGGCGCGACCGCGACCAGTGCGGCTGCAACTAAGCTGCCGCCAGCGTTGCATATTTCCGTCACATGGCTTGGGGGCCGCGCCTGGGCAAGAGTGCAACGCAGCCGGGCCCGGCGAAAACGTCCCTTTTCTCGGCGCGTCGGCTCTGTCTTGATGCCGACTGTTGAATGGCTCCGGAATATTTCTGGCACGATGAAGGTCTCGCAATGCGCCACGGCGGTAAAATCCTGGTCGATCAATTGGCTCTCAATGGCGCTTCATGCGCCTTCACGGTGCCGGGGGAGAGCTTTCTGGCAGCGCTTGATGGACTGCATGGCGCCGGCATCAAGACGATTGTCTGCCGGCAAGAGGGCGGCGCGTCGATGATGGCGGAAGCGTGGGGCAAGATGACGGGCAAACCCGGGATCTGCTTTGTCACTCGCGCGCCGGGCCTCGCCAACGCCATGGCCGGTCTGCACATCGCCCAGCAGGACAGTACGCCGATGATTTTGTTTCTGGGTCTGCCGGCGTCGGACACCGAGGACCGCGAGGCGTTCCAGGAAATGGAGACCAAGAGCGTACTCGGCACGTTCGTGAAGTGGACGGCGGTGATCCGCGACACCAAGCGCATCCCCGAATACGTGAGCCGCGCGTGGCATGTTGCCCTCTCAGGGCGGCCGGGTCCTGTGGTGCTTGGCCTGCCGGAGGATATGTTGGCTGCAGAAGTGGACGTTGCGGATGCCAAGCCTGCCATCGTCGCGCAGAGTGCGCCATCGGGACAGGCGATGGCCGCGCTAAGCAACGCGCTGACGAAAGCTGAACGCCCATTGATGATTGTCGGCGGTCCGGGTTGGTCGGAGGCCGCGCGGCGTGGCGTCGAAGCGTTCGCGGCCAAGCATCACCTGCCGGTCGCGACGGCCTTTCGCTATCAGGATTACATCGATAACCGGCATGCCTGTTACGTGGGCTGCGCCGGCATCGGGATCGACGCCAAGTTGTCGGCGGCGATCAAGGCAGCTGACCTATTGCTCGTTGTCGGCGCGCGCATGGGCGAGATGACGACGTCTGGCTACACGCTGATCGATATTCCGAACCCGTCGCAGACGTTTGCGCATGTGCACCCGAATCCGGATGAGTTGGGCTCGGTGTATCGCGCCGATATTCCGATCGTGTCGAATGCGGGAGCGTTCGTTGATGCGCTGCGTGGCTTGAATGTGGCGGCAAAGCCGGCATGGGCGAAGCGGACGGCGGAGCTGCGGGCTGCGTGTGTGGCCGCTTGGCAGCC
>JANNEU010000459.1:0-6866 GCA_031379035.1 Hyphomicrobiaceae bacterium
CCCCAAGTCTGCCCCCAAGTCTGCCCCCAAGTCTGTCCCCAAGTCCGCCATGAAACGTCCCCTCACCGCGACATCCCTGCTCGCACTCGTCGCCGCCAGCCTCACCCTGTCCGCCGCTGACGCAGCGGATGTCAACGCCCCCTCCCGCCTAGACGCCGTCATCGTTTATCCTGCGGGCGCCGAAATCGCGCGCGCCTTTAAAGTGAAAATTGAACCCGGCGAGCACACCATTCTCATCAACGATCTGCCGGCCGGAGCACTCCCGCAATCGATCCGCGTCGAAGGCAAATCCACCGGTGGACAGCTACAGATTGGCTCCGTCGATAGCCGCCGTGTGTCTGTGCCGCGTGCCGATAGCGCCGCCATCGCCGGCCAGCGTCGTGACCTTGAAGACCGTATCGAGAAGCTGAAAGACCAGCGCCTCGTGCTGCAATCCGACATCCAAGCGGCCGAGGCCCAGAAGGTGCTGATCACCTCGCTCACGCAACTCCCAAGCCGCCCCGCCACCACCGGCACCAGCGCGCCCGAGCCCGATTGGACCAAGCTGCTCGCCCTCATCGGCGAGAAGACAGCCGCCGCCCAACGCAGCATTCTCGACACCAACGTCAAGGTCCGCGAGCTCGACCGGCAGATCGACGAACTGGCGAAGAAGCTGGTCACCCTTGCGCCCGCGCCCGAAGCCCGCACCGAAGTCAAAGTCTTTGTCAGCGCCGCCGCCACAACGGACGCCGATCTCGTGGTCCGCTATCAGATTGCCAGCGCCAGCTGGACCCCCTTCTACGACGCTCGCCTCGCCACGGGCGCAAAGGGCCAACCCTCGAAAATGCAGCTCGTCCGCCGCGCGTCGATCCAGCAGCAGTCCGGCGAAAGCTGGGACAACATTACACTGACGCTGTCGACGACGCGCCCCGCCGCCACCACAGCCGCGCCTGACTTGCAGATGCTGAGCGTCGACTACATGCCGGAGCGGCCTGTTGGCGCGGCCTATGGCGGCGTCGCTCAGAACGCACCTGTAGCGGCGCCTGCAGGGCTGACCGGGCGCAGCCGCTCTGAAGCCAAAGTCGCCGAACCAATCGGCGACAAAGAAGATGGCCGCGCCCAACTCGAAAAGGCTAAAGAGGTATCAGCCGACGTCGACACCCAGTCCTTCCAAGTCCTCTACGCCATCCCCGGCAAGGTCTCCGTCGCGCCGACCGGCGAGCAAAAGCGCGTGCAGATCGGCACTGAGGATCTCGAACCAGCATTGTTGGTGCGCACTGTGCCGCGCCTCGACCCGCTCGCCTATCTCTACGCCAAGCTGACGATGCCCAAGACCTCCGGCCCCGTGCTCCCTGGCAACGTCTCGCTGTTCCGCGACGGCACTTTTGTTGGCCAGGGCCGCATGCCGCAACTGGCCTCGGGCGAGGAAACCGAGCTGGGCTTCGGCACCGACGATCAGGTCAAGGTCAAGCGCGTTGTCATCGAGGACAAACGCGGCGAGAGCGGCGTCTTCACCACCACGCGCGGCGAAGAGCGTAACTTCACGATCTCGGTCAAGAACCTGCGTGCCAACCCCGTCGCCGTCCAAGTACTCGACCGCATCCCCGTCTCCATGCAACAGGACATCAAAGTCGACGCCACGTTCAAGCCACAGCCGACCAGCAAGGACGTCAAGGACCGCCGCGGCACCGTCGCCTGGGATATGACCATCCAGCCCGACCAGGAAACCCAGATCGCCTTCGGCTACAAAGTCTCTTCACCCGCTGGCAAAGCGGTGCTTTATCGTGAACTGACGCCCCAGCAGATCATGCAGCAGAACATCCACCGCTTCTGACCGTAACGCAGGCGAATTTCGTCCAGTTAATCCCATGTCAACACCCTCGCGTTAACGTTTGCACCGCAAGACGCTGCTGCACGCGAGGGTGGAACGCATGTCAATGTTGGACGCGGCCCGGCCGCAGCGGACGACGCTTGACCTGTCTCGACTGCTGGCCTCCCGTTGGCTGTGGTGTCTGGCAGCAATTTTGTTCCTCGCCCTGCGCGAGTTGGCCACCGGCTTCGGCGACCTGCTGACATCCCTCGGCGATACGGACGATGCCACCCGGCTCCATCAGGTCCGAACGCTCATCGCTACCGGCGGCTGGTTCGACATGACCCTGCCGCGCATTGGCGGCGCACACCCGCTTGTCTCGCACTGGTCACGGTTGATCGATGTGCCACTGATCATCCTATTGCAAACGCTCGGGCTCTTTCTATCGCCGGATGCGGCTGAACTCGCCACCCGCATCATCTGGCCCATGCTGCTGCTGCTCGTCTTCCTGCGCTTGCTCGTCCGCGCCGCCGAGGCGCAAGGCGGCACTTCGGCCGGTTGGCTGATGCTGTTCATGGCGGCGACGTGCATGTCGGGCCTGTTTCAGTTCCGCATCGGCCGCATTGATCACCACAATGCAATGATCCTCGGTGCGGTCGCCGGCCTTCTCATCCTGCTTGAAGCCCGCAAGCGCCCCGCAGCAGGCACCTTCGCTGGTGTCCTCGTTGGGCTAGGCCTTGCCGTCGGCTTTGAGCCTTTGGCCATTGTCTTGCCCGCGTTTGCCGCGATCACACTCTGGGCGCTGTTCGACCTGACATGGCTCGCCGGTGTCCGTCGCATGGCCGTCGCTTGCGCAGCCACACTCGGCGGCGTCTTTATCGTCACCGTCGCACTGTGGGACTGGCTTCTCGTCCGCTGCGACGCATTATCCTTGAACATAGTTGTGCTGATCGCCGGTGCTGCCGCTGGCCTCACCATCGTCGATAAGCACGGCCGCCGCTGGACTCCCGCGGAGCGATTTGCAGCACTTGCTGGCTCCGGCACACTAGGGCTGGCCGGTTATGCGGCCCTCGACACCCGGTGTCTGGCCGGCCCCTTCGGACAGGTCGCCCCTGCCATCAAACCCCTTTGGCTCGACCACGTCACCGAAACCGCCAGCATCATCTCGTTCTTCCAGATGAACCCAACCGCCATCGTCGCCTCGGTCCTGTTCATGGTCGTTGCACTCATCTGCAGCGTCGAACGGTGGCGGCGCTTGCGCACGCCAGAGTCCCTGGCACTGCTTGGCCTCATCATCCTGATCACCCCCGCAGGGCTGTGGATGATCAAGCTGACGCCTTACGCCAGCTGGGTCGCCGCATTCGCCATCACCTTATCCATCGCTGACCTGGGCCCAACCCAGCAATTGACCACCCTCAGCCGACAGTTGGCAGCCGCCCTCATGCTCAACCAATGGAGCTTCGCTGCCCTGGCCACACCACTGCTCATGTTGACCAACGTCTCGCCCGCCGCGCTCCAAGGCAAGGTCGTTGTCGAAGGCACCCAATGCATGACCACACCGGCTATTCGCGCCCTCTCCGCATTGCCAAAGGGCTTCTTCGTCGCCCCGATCGACTATGGTGCCTACCTGGTCACCCTCACACCTCACGACGTTCTCGCCGCGCCCTATCATCGTGCCGATCGAGCCATCATCGAAAATCAGGCCATTCTCGCAGCTCAGCCCGCAGAGGCCCGCCAGCGCCTCGCGGCCATCAGCGCCGATTACCTCTTGCTGTGCCTGCCCAAGCCCGACACCACCACATTTGTCGCCAGCGGCCCACGGCCCAACGCACCAACCGGGCTCGAAGCGCGCCTGCACGCCGGACAAACCGTAGACTTCCTTGAGCCCGTCACCATCAACGCGCCAGTCGCCGAGTTGAAAATCTGGCGCATCTTACGCTGACACACCCAGGCCTGCGCCAAGCAGTCTGCAGAACACGGCCTGCAGAGGGCATCACCCGCTTGCAATGCGACTTGCCTACAACAATGGCATCTGCGCCCCCTTCCGCACCGGGCGCTTGAAGAGATCCGTCCGCAATCGAAACGTGCCCCGTGCGTTCAACCCAAGACGCCGCAGGGCGAGCCGGAACCGTTGCCCAATCTGATCTGCATAAGGTCCGGTGCCCCGCTGCCGAAGTCCAAAGGTCGAAACATAGTCCTGTCCACCATGCATCGAGCGCAGGATATTGATCACCCGGTCAGCACGATCAGGGAACTCGGTCGCCAGCCATTCCCGAAACAGCACCTTCAACTCCAACGGCAACCGCAACACCACAAAGCCCGCTGACTGCGCGCCCGCCGCCGCACAAGCCTCCAGAATTTTCTCGATCTCGCTATCGTTGATCGCCGGAATGATCGGTGCCACCATCGCCGTCACCGGAATCCCAGCGCCGACCAGCTGCCCAATCGCATCCAGCCGCCGTTGCGGCGTCGCAGCGCGTGGCTCCATCTTGCGTGCTACAACGCGATCGAGCGTCGTCACTGAGATGGCAACTTTGGCCAGCCCCTTCGCCGCCATCCGCTCAAGAATGTCGATATCCCGCACAATCAGCGCCGATTTGGTCACAATACCGACCGGATGCTGCGTCCGCTCCAGCACCTCCAGGATTTGCCGCGTCACCAGATAGCGCCGCTCGATCGGCTGGTAGGGGTCCGTCACCGCCCCCAATGCGATCACCTTCGGCTCGTAGCGATGCGCCGACAGCTCCCGCTCCAGCACCTCCGCCGCGTTCGTCTTGGCGTAAAGCTTCGTTTCAAAATCAAGCCCGGGCGAATGCCCCAGGTAGGCGTGCGTCGGCCGCGCGTAACAATAGATGCAACCATGCTCGCAGCCACGGTACGGATTGATCGACTGCTCAAACGAGATGTCCGGACTGTCGTTTCGCGCAATGATGCTTTTGGCCGGCTCTTCCACCACCTGTGTCTTGAGCGCCTCCAGATCCCCCGGCTGATCCCAGCCGTCATCGAAGGCCTCCCGATCCTCGCTCTCGAACCGGCCAACCCTGTTTGAACGCGCACCGCGGCCATGCCGGACGACCGGATCGACGAGGGATAAGTCCACACTGGTCGAGCGTGGGGGCATAAACTGATCAACACCTTTTACAGAACTTAAATAGAACTATAAAAGAACATAACAAGACTATGCAAGTTAAATCTGAGCGCATGCACATAAAAACAAAGCCCGCCGTTGAACGACGAGCTCTTCACGCAATCGCCAAGCTTGCCCCATCAGCCAACGGCTGTACTATGACGCACGCCTTCCGCCCCAATCCGCTTCAAGGACCCCGCCATGGCGACCAATCGCGTCTGCAAACTCGTCAAGCGGCCACCCCCTGGCCTCGTTAAACCCGACATTTTCGCCATTGAAGACGCCCCGCTCAAAGACCCCGGCCCCGGCGAGTTCCGCGTCAAAATCGGCTTCATCTCGCTTGATCCTGCCATGCGCGGCTGGATCAACGAGGGCAAATCGTATGTGCCCCCCGTCGGGCTAGGCGAGGTCATGCGGTCCTACTCCGTCGGCGTGATCGATGCCTCCAACCACCCGGGTTTCCAAGTCGGCGAGGCCGTGCAAGGCCTGCTCGGCGTGCAACAGTATGCCCTCTCCAACGGCGAGCGTGTCGGCAGAGTTGATCTCTCCAAAGCGCCCATGGAGCGTTGGGTCGGCGGCCTCGGCATGCCGGGTTGGACGGCTTACTTCGGATTGCTCGAGATCGGCCAGCCCAAAGCGGGCGAGACCGTACTCGTGTCGGCAGCATCCGGTGCGGTCGGCTCCATCGTCGGCCAGATCGCCAAGCTCAAAGGCTGCCACGTCGTTGGCCTGGCCGGCGGGCCGGACAAATGCGCCTACGTCAAGAACGATCTCGGCTTCGATGCCTGCATCGACTACAAGGCCGGCAATCTTGCGGCGAACCTGAAGGCCGCCTGCCCGAAAGGCATCGACGTCTACTTCGAAAACGTCGGCGGCGAGATCCTGGACACAGTGCTGCTGCAGATGAATGTCTTCGGCCGCATTCCCGTCTGCGGGCTGATCTCCGCCTACAACGCCACCAGCATGCCGGAAGGCCCAAAGAACCTGCGTTGCGTACTCACCCAACGCCTCACCATGCGCGGGCTGATCGTGTTCGACTGGGCCAACCGCATTCCGGAAGCGATCAAGGACCTCGGCACCTGGCACTCCGAAGGGAAACTGAAAATCCGTGAAGACGTGCGCGCCGGCGGCATTGATGCCTATCCGAGCGTGCTCAACGAACTCTACACAGGCGGCAACAACGGCAAGCTGGTGTTGAAAGTCTGATGCAGCCAGACGTCACTCTCTACGTCATCCGCCACGGCGAGACCGACTGGAACAAAGTCCAGCGCTACCAGGGCCAGACTGACATCCCGCTCAACGACACCGGCCGCGCCCAGGCAGCCCGCAATGGGCGGGTATTGCGCGATGTACTGGGCGCCCGTGCTGCCGCGCTCGATTTCATCTCAAGCCCGCTCGTGCGCGCCAGCGAAACGATGGAGATCGTGCGCACCAACATGGGGCTAAGCGCGCGACCCTTCCCGACTGATGATCGGTTGAAAGAACAGAACTTCGGCCATTGGGAAGGCCAGATCTGGGGCGAATTGCCGACACTCGACCCGGAGGGTTTCGCCGCGCGCAAAGCTGATACCTGGAACTGGACGCCGCGCGATGGCGAGAACTACGAGATGGTGCGCGTGCGAGCTCTGAGTTGGCTGGCGGGCATCACGCGCGAAACGGTTGTTGTCACCCACGGCAACATCAGCCGTTCGCTGCGTGGAATTTTGTTGGGGTTGGACCGCGTAACCGTGCCGAAGCTGGAGGTTCCACAGGACCGGTTTTTGCGCATTAAGAGCGGAAAGGCGGAGTGGCTGTGACGTTCGGTCTGCTCGATTGGTTCTTCTACCGCCGCGCCGAGGACTATCTCTGGCGCGGCCGCTCACCGCATCTCAAAGGCGATTACCAGCGCGCCATCACGCTCTACACCAAGGCCATCGAGAAAGATCCCACATACGCCTATGCGTGGGACGC
>JANNEU010000473.1:0-15315 GCA_031379035.1 Hyphomicrobiaceae bacterium
TGCAATCCGGAGACTGTGTCGACCGACTACGACACCTCTGATCGCCTCTATTTTGAGCCGCTGACCGCCGAAGATGTCATCGAGATCATCACCACCGAGCAGACCAACGGCACGCTGCATGGCGTGATCGTCCAATTCGGCGGGCAGACACCGCTGAAGCTTGCGGCCGCCCTTGAAGCCGCCGGCATTCCGATCCTCGGCACGTCGCCGGACGCCATCGATCTGGCCGAAGACCGTGACCGCTTTAACGCGCTGATCAGAAAGCTCGACCTCAAGCAACCAGAGAGCGGGATTGCGCGCGCGCCAGGCGAAGCGCGGGCCGTCGCTGACAAGCTCGGCTATCCCGTCGTCATCCGGCCCTCCTACGTGCTCGGTGGGCGCGGTATGGAGATCGTCGCCGATGGCGCGGGCGTTGATCGCTATGTGGCCAATCTTGCCGCGACGCTGGATGGTCCGTCCGAGCTCGTGGTCTCAGCCAAGCGGCCACTGCTGGTGGATCGCTATCTGACTGGCGCGGTCGAGGTCGATGTCGATTGTCTGTGTGACGGCAAGGACACCTGGATCGCCGGCATCATGGAGCATATTGAGGAGGCAGGGATCCATTCGGGTGACAGTGCTTGTTCGCTGCCGGTGCATAGCCTCGACAGTTCGATCGTGCTTCGCCTTGAAAAGCAGACCCGTGATATGGCGCTCGCGCTCAAGGTTGTCGGCCTAATGAACGTGCAATTTGCCATCAAGGATCGACAAATCTACGTCCTCGAAGTCAACCCGCGCGCGTCCCGCACGGTTCCGTTCGTCGCCAAGGTAGTGGGTCTGCCCATCGCCGGCCTCGCCGCCCGCATTATGGCGGGCGAGACGTTGAAGAGCTTTGGGCTAAAGCCGCAAAAACATTCTATCGCTGATCTTGGCTATGTCGCGGTGAAGGAGGCGGTGTTTCCGTTCGCGCGTTTCAATGGCGTCGACCCGGTGCTCGGGCCTGAGATGAAATCGACCGGCGAGGTAATGGGGCTGGATCGCGACTACGCAGTGGCCTTTGCCAAAGCGCAACTCGGTGCAGGCACAGTGTTGCCGGACAAAGGTGCCGTGTTTATCTCTGTGCGTGAAAGTGACAAGGACGACCTGTTGGGCGCGATCCGCGATCTGAGCGAGATGGGCTTCCGGATTGTCGCCACGCGCGGGACCAAACGTCATTTCGAAGCTCACGGCATTGCCTGCGAGCAGGTCAACAAGGTGCTGGAGGGCCGACCGCACATCGTAGACCTGATGAAGAACGGTGGCGTGCAACTGGTGTTCAACACGACGGAAGGCGCAGCGGCATTAGCCGACTCGCGCGATATCCGGCGCACCAGTCTCATGAACCGCATCCCATACTTCACGACCTTGGCAGGCGCTCTGGCCGCCACCAAAGCCATCGCTGCGATGCGCGTTGGCGGAATGACGGTGGCACCGCTACAGAGTTATCTTAAACCGGCAAAACGCGCGCCTTAGGAGGCTCCCCAGCGAAGCTGCGGCCGATTTTCTCATTTATTTCAAATATTTCGCGCAGTGATTGCGAATAGCGAATGCTTTTGCTACAATCGTGGCCGCGCCGGCTGCCATGAAAGTGCCGTAGCAACAGGCTCAGGTCTTCCCAGCGCAATCCACGTTCCAGCGTGACAATACCCGTGTCGGTGCCGGCCTCTTGCCGATGCCGCAGGGAGCAGACTTATGGAGATGCGAGAATGGAAAAAGTTCCGATGACGGTTGAGGGGTTCAAGAAGCTCGAAGAAGAGCTTCACCGTCTCAAATCGATCGAGCGTCCGCGCATCATCTCCCAGATATCGGAAGCGCGCGCCCACGGCGATCTCAGCGAAAATGCCGAATATCATGCCGCCAAGGAAGCACAGGGCATGAACGAGGCACGCGTGTCCGATCTTGAGGACCGGTTCAATCGCGCTGAAGTGATCGACACCTCCAAGCTGTCTGGCACCACCATTAAGTTTGGCGCGACCGTTCACCTTGCCGACGAGGATACCGGTGACAAGGTCAAGTACAAGATTGTCGGCGATGGCGAGAGCAACGTGAAGGACGGAAAGATCTCAATCACGAGCCCGATTGCCCGCGCGCTTATAGGTAAGTCCCAGGGCGATAGCGCCGAAGTGACCACGCCTAAGGGTCCGCGTTCCTACGAAGTGCTCAAGATTGAGTGGAAATGATGCGTCTGGCTAAACTTTAAGTCTGACCCGCTCGCCCGCGACATAGCGCCATCTCACTGTTTGTTGTCCGCTGACGCCTGCTTTTCCGCTCAGACGAACGTGGCATGCACGCCGTTGCGTCGCGCGGTTGCTGCGTACGGTGGGGCTGCGGTTGGGCTGGCGAATATCGGAGCTTCCCTATGCGTCCAGAAGATACGCTGCGTCAGCCATTTCCGACGTCATTGCCGAAGGACAAGATCAAAATCTTGCTCCTGGAAGGCATATCCGACACGGCCGTCGGCGTTCTGAAGGCTGCGGGCTACACGAACATTGAGCGGCACACCAAGGCACTCGATGGAGCGGCGTTGAGAGCGGCGCTGAAGGGCGTCCGGTTGCTTGGAATTCGCTCACGCACCCAACTGACTGCCGATGCCATTGATGGGATTCGCAGTCTCGTGGCGGTGGGGTGTTTCTCGGTTGGTACCAATCAGGTTGATTTGAGCGCTTGTGCCGTGATGGGCATTCCAGTCTTCAATGCACCGTTCTCCAACACACGCTCGGTCGCCGAGTTGACGATTGCGGAAATCGTCATGCTGATGAGGCGTGTATTTCCGAAATCGGTGTCGGCACATGCGGGAGGCTGGGACAAGAGCGCGGCCGGTTCCAACGAAGTGCGCGGCAAGACGCTTGGCATCGTGGGCTACGGCAACATCGGCAGTCAGCTCGCAGTGCTGGCGGAGGCCTTCGGGATGCGCGTGATCTATTTTGATCACACAGATAAGCTGCGGCACGGCAACGTCGAACCCGTCGATACTCTCGATGAACTCCTGGCTAAGGCGGATGTGGTAACCCTTCATGTGCCAGAGACGTCGGCGACACATGGCATGATAGGTGCCGAGCAGATGGCCAGGATGAAGCCGGGCGCTATCTTCATCAACAATGCGCGCGGAACGGTAGCCGATCTTGACGCGCTGGCTGCGGCGCTCAAAACCAAGCATCTGTCCGGGGCGGCGGTTGACGTGTTTCCGATTGAACCTTCCGGCAATACCGAGAGATTCGGCTCACCCCTCCAAGGGCTCGATAACGTTATTCTGACACCACACGTCGGCGGCTCTACCGAAGAGGCGCAAGAGCGTATCGGTGCCGAAGTTGCGCGCAAGTTCGTCGAATATTCTGATGTGGGCTCGACAACGGGAGCGGTCAACTTCCCGCAGGTCCAGCTCTCACCGCGGCCCGCTGGCACGCGGTTTATTCAGGTGCAGCGCAATTTGCCCGGCGAGCTCGGCCGGCTCAACGAGATCTTTGCCCGCCACAAGGTCAATATCGCGGCGCAATATTACCAAACGACCGGAGAGCTGGGGTACGTGGTACTCGATGCGGATGGCTCGGTCGCGAATGCAGAGACGATTGTTACTGAGATCCGCGGGCTTGCCGGCACCATTCGCGCACGCTTACTCTACCGCCGGTCATAATATCCGATAGCTTTCTCAGTTAACGGCGTTCAACAAGCGGCATGTGACAGGCGTAGCGCTTGGTGGATAGGGGGTGGCGGATGCGTGTTGGTAACAGCACAAGCTGTGGTCCATCCGTAAGCACCTCTCGACTTAACTGCCGACGCTGCCTATGATTTAGGCGTAGGTGCAGTTACGTGCTCGCGCCACCATCGACCTTCCGGGATCGC
Source organism: Hyphomicrobiaceae bacterium (assembly GCA_031379035.1). Taxonomy (GTDB): domain Bacteria; phylum Pseudomonadota; class Alphaproteobacteria; order Rhizobiales; family Hyphomicrobiaceae; genus JABFRJ01. The sequence continues at coordinate 3,856 of JANNEU010000473.1, forward strand.
CTTGAGCATCAATCTGCCGAATTTCATCACGTTGGGCCGGGTTTTCTCGGTGCCGTTTGTGTTCTGGCTGCTGTGGACGGGCCAGGCAAAGGCGGCCTTTTTCCTGTTTGTTGCTGCGGGGATTTCGGACGCAGTCGATGGGTTTCTCGCTAAGCGCTACCAGATGCAGACGGAACTTGGGGCTTATCTGGATCCGCTGGCCGACAAACTGTTGATTGTCTCGATTTATATCGCGCTTGGCGCGCAGGGGCAGTTGCCACTCTGGTTGGTGATCGCGGTGGTCAGCCGAGATCTTGCGATTCTGGCGGGGTTCCTGCTGACGTGGATGATGAACCATCCGGCCGAGGTAAAGCCCGTCTTAGTCAGCAAACTCAATACTTTGGCGCAGATCGTGCTGGCCGCAGTGGTGTTGGCGGACGAGGGTTTCAGTATCGGTCTGGAGGCGGTGCGTTGGGGGCTGGCGTGGATCACGGGCGCGCTAACGGTTGCGTCCTTGATTAGCTATTCACGGACCTGGTTTGCGCACATGACGCAGCCCGGTGCGGCGTCAGTTGACGGCAAAGTGCGGTAAAATCCTGCTACTGTGTCGGTTTGTGGTGCTTGCGGTCTTGCCTCCTCCGGTCACGGTTATTGGCATGAGCGGCCGTGATCCGTCAGATGGTAGCCGCTGTGAGTGCCAGTTGAGGTGTCGTGACACGCGTGCTGCGATTGTGTTCTGAGCGATCCAGGGAGGCCAGCAGGCGCATGGGGACGGAGGGTCGACATATCGGGTTTTGGCTCGGCGCGCTGGTGGCGTTGCTTCTGGCGCTTGCCGTTTTCCGGGACATTCTGCTTCCGTTCGTGGCCGGCATGATGCTCGCCTATTTCCTCAATCCGCTCGCTGACAAATTGCAAGCCCGCGGGATGTCGCGATCCTTGGCGGCTGCGCTGATCGTTGGGGTAGTCGGCGCGGTCGTGATTGCGGGTCTGGTTCTGGTGGCACCGCTTCTGTTCACGCAGCTCCAGCAGTTGGCAACCGCTTTACCAACTGACATTCAGCGCGCGCGGGTCGCCATCGAAGGTTTCGCCCGAGAGCGGCTAGGCGCAAATGCCGTCCTCGTTGAAGCGGGGATCGACAAGGCCATTGCCGAAGTGCAAGCCAGCGCGGGGACGATCCTAAGTGCGGCTGCGGCCGCAATGTGGAATCGGGGAGCGGCGCTCATCAATCTGATGTCGATCCTGCTGATCACGCCGCTGGTCGTGTTCTATCTCTTAGTTGACTGGCATCCTATGATTGCGCGCGTCCAACAGTGGCTGCCACGCGACCATGCGCCGACCATTCAGCGATTGGCGGGCGATATCAACGATGCGGTTGCCGCGTTTATCCGCGGGCAGGGCGCGGTGTGTCTGTTTCTTGGATTGTTTTACGCAGTTGCACTCAGTCTTCTCGGTCTTAATTATGGGGCGCTTGTGGGGCTAGCAACAGGCGTGCTGGCATTTGTGCCGATGGTAGGCTGGGTGACCGGGCTCGCTGTCGCGGGGCTGATCGCCGTCATGCAGTTTGCGCCGAAGCTGACGCCCGTGTTGTCGGTGATCGGCGTCATGGGGGTCGGCATGGCACTGGATACGGCATTGCTGTCGCCACGCTTGGTTGGCCAGAAAGTTGGCTTGCACCCGGTGTGGCTGATCTTTGCCTTGTTCGCGTTTAGTCTTTTGTTCGGCGTGGTCGGCACGCTCATTGCCGTGCCGGTCTCTGCGGCGATTGCGGTTCTCGCCCGCTTCGGTCTTGCGCAGTATCTTGACAGTGACGTCTATCGTGGTCGCGCGGCTCCGGATGCAAAGTCATGAGCGGCCAACCTGCGCAGCTGACGTTTGATCTTGTCCCGCGGCCCGCCCTCGGTGCTGAAGACTTTCTGGTCAGTGCCGCCAATGAGAGCGCGCTCCATATCATCGAGCGCTGGCCAGATTGGCCGCATCACGCGGTGGTTCTTGAGGGGCCTGCTCAAGCCGGAAAAACGCATCTGGGGCAGGTCTGGCGCTTGGCGTCAGGCGCTGAGACAGTAGCGGCCCCCGACTTAACCGGCGCGCAGCTCACCCAGCTGGAGGCGGCGGGCGCACTGCTCATCGAAAATCTCGAACGCGGGATTGGTGATGAGCGCATTCTATTCCATTTGCTCAATGCGGCGCGGGAAAATAAGCGATCGCTGCTGCTGACATCTCGCGTTCCGGTGGCCTCTCTGGCGATTGCGCTGCCAGATCTCGGCTCGCGCCTGCGGGCAGTGCCGGTTGTTGCCATCTCGCCTCCGGATACGCCGCTCCTGAAGGCCGTACTCGTCAAGCATTTCTCCGACCGGCAACTCATTGTAGAACCGGCTGTGATCGACACCATCGCGCTCAGGATGGAGCGATCAATGGCGATGGCTGGAGCCGTCGTCGCGGCCGTGGACCAGAAAGCGCTGGCGATGAAACGCAAAGTCACGCGACCATTGGTTTTGGAGGTGCTGGCAGCACTTGGGCAGTCAGGGGACGAAGACGTCTCATTCGTGCCGGAGACCCGATAAGTGCCGGATTAGGGATTTGGCCCTAAGCTTTGGTCTGCCAGCTGATGCACCTGTATCATCCGCAACTTTGGCCCATAGCTTTAGCACCCGACCTGCCGAGAATAAAGCAGTTCCAATGGCCCTGTCAGGAGTACCCCGGTGACTGCAAGCGACCATAAAGCCCGCAAGAGCGCCAAGCCTGACAATCCCAGCGCACGGGCATCACAGAGCACGGGGCCAATCATTGCCGCACCCGTCGGGTCAGACCGGTACTACAACCGGGAACTCTCTTGGTTGCAGTTTAACCGTCGGGTTATTGAAGAGGCGCAGAACGCGCGCCATCCGCTGCTGGAGCGCTTGCGGTTTCTGTCGATTTCTGCCGCTAACCTCGATGAGTTCTACATGGTCCGCGCCGCTGGCGTTCACGGCCAGGTGGTGGCTGGCGTCAATATCAAAAGCCAGGACGGCCTGACGCCGGCGCAGCAGATGGCGGCGATCAATGCGGCCGTTGCGCGCCTGGTCGCAGATAAACAGGCCTGCTGGCGTCAGCTGTGCATAGAAATGGCTGCTGCAGGCCTCACCATTGTCGATGCCGACGCGCTCCGCGCGCACGAGCGCAAATGGCTGGAGCGCGAGTTCCTGACGCGTATCTTCCCAGTGTTGACGCCGATCGCTGTCGATCCCGCCCACCCGTTTCCATTTATTCCTAATCTTGGGTTCGTACTTGGCGTCGAGTTGGTGCGGGAGGGCGACGCCAAGACTATGCATGCGTTGCTGCCGATCCCTAGCCAGCTCGCGCGCTTCATCCGGCTGCCGGGTGGGGAAGGTGCGGGAGAGGGCGCGAGTGAGATCCGGTTCGTACGGATCGAGACCGTCGTCGCTTTCTTCATCGGGCGTTTGTTTCCCGGCTTCAAGCCGCGCGGGCAGGGAGCGTTCCGAGTGCTGCGGGATAGCGATCTCGAAGTTCAGGAAGAGGCCGAAGATCTCGTACGCTCGTTCGAAACAGCTCTCAAGCGCCGCCGGCGTGGCCACGTGATCCGCCTGGAGATCGACGGCGCGATGCCCGAGCGGCTGATGAAGTTCGTCATCGATGAATTGGAAGTGAAGGACGACGACGTGTTCGTGAAGGAGGGTCTGCTTGGCCTCTCCGATACCTCACAGTTGATCGTCAGTGACCGGCCTGATCTGACGTTCCGTGCCTTCAACATCCGTTTTCCAGAACGTATCCGTGAGTTCAATGGCGACTGCTTCGCCGCGGTCGGCAAAAAAGACATTGTTGTCCATCACCCGTACGAAAGTTTCGATGTGGTGCTGCAGTTTCTAAGGCAAGCGGTTGCTGACCCGAACGTGATGGCCATCAAGTGGACGCTCTATCGCACAAGTAACGACAGCCCGATCGTGCTGCTGCTCAAGGAGGCGGCGGAGATGGGCAAGTCCGTTACAGCGGTCGTTGAACTTCGCGCGCGCTTTGATGAAGCAGCCAACATCCGCTGGGCGCGCGATCTCGAAAGTGCGGGAGTGCATGTCGTCTATGGCTTCATCGAACTCAAGACGCACGCCAAAATGGGGCTTGTCGTAAGGCGGGAAGGTACGGAGCTTGCCACCTACAGCCACATGGGAACGGGCAACTATCATCCCCAGACGGCCAAGGTCTACACGGATCTGTCGTATTTCACCGCAGATGCAGCAGTGGGCCGCGACGTCACGCGGATCTTTAATTTCGTGACCGGTTATGCCGAACCAGCGGAACTCGAAACGTTGGCTGCCAGCCCTCGTGGCATTCGCGCGCGCATGCTGGGCCACATCCGCGCGGAAATCGATCACAAGCAAGCGGGCCGGCCCGCTGCGATCTGGCTGAAGATGAATTCGCTGGTGGACGCGGAAATTATCGAGGCGCTCTATGCGGCGAGCCAGGCGGGTGTTGATATTGAACTTGTGGTGCGTGGTATTTGTTGTTTGAGACCCGGCGTCCCGGGCATGAGCGAGCGCATCCGCGTCAAGAGTATTGTCGGTCGGTTTCTGGAGCATGGCCGCATCTATTGCTTCGGTAACGGCCACGGCTTGCCGTCGGAGGATGCGTTGGTCTACATCAGCTCGGCGGATATGATGCCGCGCAATCTTGATCGGCGCGTGGAAGTCATGGTGCCGATCAAGAACCCGACCGTCCACGCGCAGATCCTCGATCAGATCATGGTGGCCTGTCTCAATGACAACCAACAAAGCTGGTCGATCGCGTCGGATGGAAGTGCGGCCAGGATTGTGCCTGCGAGCGGTGTCGCGCCCTTTAACGCGCATCAGTATTTCATGACGAACCCGAGCTTGTCGGGTCGCGGAAAATCTCTCAAGGAAAGCTTCCCGCCACGATTTGAGACCGCCAGCCGAGCTGCCAAATCTCCAGCCAAACACTGAGCCAAATACCAGAGCGGAACACACACGCGTGCGACTGCCTTCCTCCACCCGTTTTGACAGTGATCGCTCCCGTTCTGGCGAACTGGAACCCATGGCGGTTGTTGATATCGGGTCGAACTCAGTGCGCCTTGTCGTGTACGAAGGTGCGGTGCGCGCGCCCACAGCGCTGTTCAATGAAAAGGTGCTCGCGGGTCTCGGCCGCTCTATTGCTTCCCGCGGCGCACTCGATGAGGACGCCATCCTCAGAGCGCTTGAGGGCTTGGAGCGCTTCAGTGCAATTTTGCGCGTCCTCCGCGTTAAGAATATTCGCGCCATCGCAACGGCGGCCTGCCGGGAGGCCCACAACGGGGCGGAGTTCATCGCACGTGCTGAGAAAGCATTGGGCGGAACAATCAACGTTTTGTCTGGTGTGCAAGAGGCCGAATTGGCGGCCAACGGCGTGATGATGGGCTTTGAGGCGCCCGATGGTGTGGCAGGCGATCTGGGTGGGGGGTCGTTGGAACTGATCGACATTGCGGGCAAGACGCTTCGGCATGCGACCACATTGCCGCTCGGTTCATTGCGCCTGTTGGACGCTTCCAATGGCCGGATCGATAAAGCACTGAGCTTTTCGGACGATGAGATCGCTGGCGTGCCCTGGATCAGCCAAGGCGCGGGTCGTACGTTTTATGCGGTCGGCGGCACATGGCGTGCTTTCGCCAAGCTGCACATGGCGGCCTGCGACTACCCTCTGCATATGATGCAGGGGTATGCATTGCCGGCTGTCGAGGCGATTAACTTTTGCGAACAGATCCGGAAGTCCAAGAAGCTGGCCGGTGTGGCCGCCGGCCATACCGTTTCCAAGGCGCGGCGCGAAGTGCTGCCTTACGGTGCGCTGGTGCTCGAGCGGTTGCTTCGCAAATTGAAGCCGCGTGAGGTCGTGTTCTCAGTGTTCGGTGTGCGCGAGGGACTGGTCTACAAGTTGTTGTCCAAGACTGAGCAAGAGCGCGACCCGCTGATCGCCTTTGCGACAGACTATGCCATGCTGCGGTCACGGTCTTTCAAGCATTCCCAAGAGCTCTGCGCTTGGACGGACGCGCTGTTTGCCCCCGGCGGGCCAAGTGAAACGGTGGGCGAGAGACGGCTACGGCATGCGGCTTGTCTGTTGTCAGATGTGGCCTGGCGCGCGCATCCGGACTATCGGGGCGAGCAGAGCCTGGCCGGCGTCGCCTATTCTGCGATGGCCGGCATCGACCATCCAGGCCGCGTGTTTCTCGCCATGGCGAGTTATTACCGCCATGCCGGTCCGGGTGGGAAGGATGACGAAGTTGCGGAGCTTTCAACCCAACTCGCGCCATTGCTGCCGGGGCGTCTGCTGGAGCGTGCCAAGATCGTCGGTGCAGCCGTGCGGGCTGCACATATGTTGTCAATTGGGCGGCCCGGAATCATCGACGAAGTGCCGTTGCGCTTTGAAAAAGACAGGCTGGTTGTCCCCATCCCAAGAAGCTATGCGGCGCTCAATGGAGATCGGTTGCAGCGTCGGATTGCGACCTTGGCGGCGTTGCTGGGGAAAACCGCCGACGTTCGCATTATCGGCTGAAAGTCTGATCCGAGGTCTTCGAAGCTTCAAAACGACCGCACCAAACAAAAAAAGCCCAAAACATGTCGCAGGATTTGCGCTGCGGGTTGGTGTAGACAGCCCTATCGTTCCAACAACCGCTGGCCCGGCCTCAAAATATGGCGGACGACCTTTACAAAGAACTCGGTGTGGCGCGTGGCGCGTCTGACGAGGACGTACGTCGCGCCTATCGTAAGCGCGCCAAGGAGTTTCATCCCGACGTGAACCCCGACAACCGGGTCGCAGCAGAGGCGCGGATCAAGACTATCAACGCGGCTTTCGCAATTCTGGGTGAACCGGAAAAGCGTCGGCAGTACGATGCCGGACAGATCGACGCCAATGGTGAGCCGCGCCAACGGACGCACCGTACCTATGCTGGCGGGCGTCCCGGCGGGGCCACCGGCGGGGATGACTTTGGGTTCGGCGATATCTTCTCTGATATATTCGGCCGTGGCCGCGGCGGGGCCACCGGTACCGTAGGCCTGCGCGGACCGGATGTCCGCTACACCCTCGAAGTCGACTTTCTGGAAGCCGCCAACGGTGCCAAGAAGCGCGTTACGATGCCAGGCGGTGCCGCCCTCGACATGGCGGTGCCGGAAGGGGTGACGGATGGGCAGGTACTGCGGCTGAAGGGTAAGGGTGGGGAGGGCCCGCGGGGGGGCGAGCCGGGTGACGCCCTGGTTGAGATTAAAGTGCGGTTACACAGCGAGTTTCGGCGTACCGGCGACGACATTCACACCAGCGTTCCAATCACGATTGACGAAGCAGTCCTTGGCGGCAAAATCGAAGTGGCGACGATTCATGGTCGCGTGGCACTCACAATCCCCAAAGGCACCAGTTCGGGCCGGGCTTTTCGCATGAAGGGTCGCGGTGTGCGTTCGGCACCAGGTCAGCAGCCTGGCGATCAGATTGTCACCATTGCCATTGTGATGCCCGAAGAGATCGATGAAAAGCTGGCTTATTTTTTGACAGAGTGGCGCCGTGCGCACGCGTATGACCCTGGGCGGACGACCTGAGCCCGTTGAAAAAAAGCGGGCATAACCCTGGGGTGGCCTCCACATTTTCTGCGACTCATTGGCACCCTCATCGTCTGATCTGGACAGGGGATCACCGATGCCGGTGGAAACGCCAAGACACGAAGTGCACATGCGCCCTGCGCTGGCTGAACGCGCAATCGGGCAGTGCCATGCCCGGTCGGTGCACCAGCGCGTTGTTTTCGATGCACTGGCGCAACTGGGCGGAAAAGATGCGGCGAACTGGCGGCGGATGTTCCTAGGGGAGGCAGCCCTCCTTGCGTTAGGTGCGAATGCCCCGGATGTAGAATTCCGAGACTTTAAGAACCACGTTCTGTTTCCGCGCGACGACTACTGGGGCGGAGCGATTGGGCGCGCGCAAAGTTGGTATAAGAACCTCGTCACGGCCATCGACAATCGCGAATGGAGCAATGCAGCCTATTGTGCGGGCGTGCTGTCGCACTACGTTACTGACGCGTTGCACCCATTCCACACGGCACAGTCGGAAGCAGAGAATAATATTCACTTCGCCTGCGATGTGACCGTTGAAGTCACATTCGCGCAGTTGCGGACACTCGCGGACGCATCGCCCCCAGCGTTACCGCTTCGCCTGAGCGATAGCCCAGGGTTTTTAGCGCCGGCCATTGCTGCGGGTGCCGATGCGGCTCACCAATCCTACGAAGGGCTCCTTGCGCACTTCGATCTGGGTCGTGCCGTGAGTGATCCGGCGTCGGGGTTCGACGTTACTGGGCAGCGGATCATGGCTGGTGTGATTGCGGCGCAGGTGGGATTGGTTGCTGCGGTCTTTGACCGAGCCATACGGGATGCCGGTGCGGCTGCGCCGATTACGAGCATTGTGAAAGCCGGTGCGTTGGCAGCCTTGAGATTGCCGCTGACCCGCTTGCAACGGCGCCGCCGCGTCTCCGACGCGCGCCAGCGGATCGCTTTTATGTTTGATGAGATCCGCGCGACCGGCCGGGCAACTGCGACGCTTCCTGAAGAAGAACGGGTTAAACGCGACCTCTATATCAAGGACATCGTTGCCAAGCGGCGGCCTGTCAGCGTGAGCAATGTTTTCCCTCTGGACGCGCGCCGCAGTGCGACGGCCGCGCTCCCAGACACGCCCCATAGCGGCGACACCGATGGCCGCAACGAGGGCGACGAGGCCACCGGCGAAGTTATTGTGCTGCAGCGCCGCCGCTCGGCTATCGACATGCCGCGCCCAGCGCCGCGCTGGGTGAAGGCCGATGCGACGCGCAGCCGGGTCGAAGTGACCGCGACGGCAGAGCGCGAACCAGGGCCAGTGGTGGCTTCGGAAAAGCAGACGGGTGCTCGTGCTCCGACCGGGGCCGCCAGTGCCTTGCCCGCCACCGCCGGCGTTGGACATGCAGCCGCAGCGCTGTTGCTGCCGGCCTCCGCCGATGGCTTCTCGAATTTCCGAGATCGGCGCATCCAGACGGCCGAGGCGATGAGTGCTGCCATACCTGGAGTGGGTCCGGTTGATGCTCTGATCCTGCGGGCCGCAGGTGTGGTGAATGCGGATGCTTTTCTTGCCGCCGACGCCGATACGCTCAGCGGCCGCATGGGGCCTTTGCCCATCTCGCCCGTGGTGCTGCGCGCATGGCAAGCTCGAACGCAGTTGATGCTTGCGGTCCCCGGACTTGCGGGGCCTGCAGCGGATCTATTGATTGGAAGTGGGTACAAGACGGCGGCGGCGATTGTGGACGCGGACGCCGAGAAAGTTTGTGCCGATATTTTGACCTATGTGACTACGAACGCTGGCCAGAAGGCACTCTCTGCCGGAGCGCCTCCTGATGTCGCCGAAGTGCGTGCGATGATTGATGCAGCGCGTGCGGCACGCGCCGCTTAAGTTCAGGGCTTCAGAGACGTTGGATCTGGTAGCCACTGTAAAAAGTCGCTGCCGACTTGAAGCGCGCGCCGTCGTTGTCCTTCTTGAACTGAAGTTTTGTACCAAACAGACCGCGCTGGGCGGTTTTTGCTTCTGCGTCAGCAATGCCGATGGCCAAAAGAGCAAGGGCTGCAAGAATGCGGATCATGATCGGCTCCTGAGTTGGGTCGAAAATTGGGTCTGAGGGGGATTGTGAGGTTCAGCGCACCAACGCAGTCTGCTCGCATCGCGTGACCGCTGGAAGGGGACCTCACCCAGCCGTGACAGGGATTGATGGACGCTGTCACATCGGGCTCGCGCGCGTCAAAATGCTCCCGGCATTTGGCGGGTATAGGCGACAAAGCGCGATAATTTGGCTCGCGGTGTTGTGATCGGGGTGTGAGCTGGCTGTTGTGCGCTCAGTTCACGACGCGCCGGCCTCCGGGACTGTCGAGGGAGAACGCGGGCACCGCCACGTCAAACATCTCGCCGTCTTCGGTGGTCATCTGGAAGCTGCCAACCATGATGCCGGACGGCGTCGCCAGCGGGCAACCTGATGTATATCGGAACGACTCCCCCGGCTTGAGGGTCGGTGTCTGACCGACAACGCCTGGGCCGCGGATTTCTTCGACCTTGCCGGTCTCATCGGTGATGCGCCAGATACGCGATCGCAGCCGGACGGTCTCCCGGCCCTCATTCTCGATATCAATGGTGTAGGCCCAGAAATAGCGACCCTCGTCGGGGTCTGACTCGTCAGCAAGGTACTGTGGCAGGACGCTGACCCGAATGCCGCGTGTGATGGCCTCATAGCTGGAAGACGACATGGGTTCGCTTCTTTGAAGGCGGGCAACCGGGTCTTCTGATACCATGAACACTGCCGGATAGGTCAACCAAAACCGGTGTTTTACGGCTTTCGAAGACAGATGCTGGATGCGCGCCTGAGACCCTGGATTGATCCGCCGCTGGACAGACTGGCGCGCCCGCTCGTGCAAGCCGGCGTTACGGCCGAGGCTGTGACGTGGGCTGGCTGTGCGCTCGGGCTCGGTGGGGCCACGGCAGTTGCTGCTGGTTGGTCGGCGTGGGGGCTGGTTCTCTTCGCACTTGGCCGGCTCGCCGATGGCCTGGATGGGGCGGTGGCGCGGCGAACGAGCCTGACCGACAGGGGTGGTTTCCTCGATATTGTCTGCGATTTTCTGGTCTACGCAGCGGTGCCGCTGGCGTTTGCCGTTGCCGATCCGGCGACCAACGCGCTGGCGGCTTGTGCGCTGCTCGCCAGCTTCATCGCTAGCGGGGTGACCTTTCTGGCATTTGCGACAGTGGCAGCGAAACGCGGGCTGACGACGGAGACGCAGGGTCGCAAGGCGATCTACTACCTTTCCGGCCTTGCAGAGGGCGCGGAGACCATTGCTGTGCTAGCCGCCATGATGATCTGGCCGGCGTGGTTTCCGGTACTCGCGTGGGGCTTTGCGGCGCTGTGTGCGGTGTCGTCGGTCGCTCGGGTTCTTGCAGCAATGAAGGCTTTCGGCGCGCCGTGAAAGTGCCTGCGCCATGACGTTGGGGCCAGCTTCGCCGCGCGCGACGTTAGCCATGAATTGAGCGCGTCTTGGACATGGCGGGTCGCATGCGGTTAACGGCTGGTAAACAGCCGAAGGATTAACCAATGCGTATCTCTTTGTCTCTCCTCGTGGCGATGGCGGCCTCCCTGATGGGCCTGACCTCGGCAGACGCCAGCCGCACCCAGCAGAGCGGGCACACCTCTTGGATCATGGAGGCCATGCAGGGATCAGCCCAGGGCTTAGCAGAGGCACCGCGTACGTCACGGCGCGGATCGCGGTCGGAGAGAAATGCTGAGAGCCGGTCCGAGCGCGGATCAACCGGACGCTCAGAAAGCTCCAGCGGCGTCGGCCCGCGTCCCAGCCAGTGGTGCGGCTGGTGGATGCGCACCCAGCGCGGCGGCGGGCCGGAATTCAATCTGGCTTGGAATTGGACCCGCTATGGCAGCCCCGGCAGCCCGCAGGTGGGCGCTGTGGTGGT
>JANNEU010000495.1:0-5793 GCA_031379035.1 Hyphomicrobiaceae bacterium
CATCGACCAACATGCGAGTCTGCATGAAGGTGCCCGGACGGACGCGGTAGGTGTAGGGGTTGCCTGACGCCATGGTGATGGCATCGGTCAGCGGCTCGGAGGCGATGAACAGCGTCTTCTTCTGGTTGGCGAAATCCGACACGGCGAGGCCGATGTTGGACAGGAACGTGCCGACCAGCATCGACACATTTTCGCGGGTGACCAGTTCTTCGGCGACGCGCACGGCATCGCCTGGTGTTGCGCCGTCGTCGCGGATGATGAATTCAAGTTTGCGGCCGCCGAGTACGCCGCCTTTGGCGTTAATCTCGTCGAGGGCGAGGTTCAGGCCGTTGCGATAGGGCACCGCGAAGGCTGCCATGCGGCCGTAGCTGTTCAGCTCGCCGACTTTGACGGGCGCGGGCTGGGCCGAGACAGTGGGTGCTGCGGCGAGGCAAAGGCCGAGAGCGGCAATGACGGCTCCGGTCGAGAGAAGCAAACGGCGTGTGGGCATGAAGGGAACTCCCCGGTGGTTCCAGTGGGACGGCGAAACTGTCAGAAAAATCGTACCAGATTGTGCCCGGCGAGCAAGGAAACGTTCATGTTGGGGCGGGGTTGGTGTGCCCAACGGCGTTGCTCAACCGGCCACGACTGGTCGCAGGCTGTCGGCGATGAGGCGGAGTTGGACGTCGGGCTCTTTGATGGCGATCTGGGCTTCGAACCATTCGGTGACGAGGCGGCAAACGGTTTCGGGCGGTGCCTGGGCGAGCTTCTGGCTGTCGGCGAACAACGTCAGATCGTCTTTTTTCCAACCGCGTGCTTCCAACGCTGCAACGAGGACATCGTAGTCGGTCGCCTTGGGCTGCGGATAGACGCGCGGCGTTCGGCGGCCTTCGTCGATGCCTTCGAAGGTCGCGGCCAGCTGTGCCTGCAGGGCGCTGGTGTAGTCGGCGTTCTGCAGCAATGCGACGATGGCTGGCGCGCTCTCGCCGGCGGAAACGTATTGGAAACAGGCGTCCACGCTTTGGCCCTTGAGCCGCACGAGGTTGGTTGCAAAGAGCGTGGTGATTAATTTCAGACGGGTGATCGGCGCCGAAGTTGCGTCGCCTGCGTATTGACGGCGCAATTTCACGACGGCTTGCATTAGACCGGTCAGAATCTCGGTTTCGGACTTACCGCTGCGGGCCCCTTCGGTCGCTTCCTTGACGCGGTCGACGTACCAGTCGGGATGATGCTTTTTGAGGACCTGCCACAACAGGCTCTTCTGCAGCGCTTCGTCGGTGGCTGGTGGCGTGGTTGCGAACCCGGTGATCGGTGCTGTCGTCGGGATGCGCTCGCCGAACTGCGGGATCAGCGCCGATGCCATCCGCTGCAAGTTCTTGTCGCCGGTGACGACCAGATAAGCGGCTCCGAGGGTCACGACGAAGAACAGCGCGATGGCTGCCCAGGCAATGCCACGGCCGACCTTGCGTGTGCGGCGGCGGAGCGTGCTTTCGCCGCCCGCTTCGCGCTTGGGTTTGCCGCGTGACGGCTCGACTTTGGGGGCGAGTGGCTGGCGATCTGTGCGCTCGCGCGGTGGAGCGGCGTCGGCGCGCGGTTGTGGAGCGAGGCGCGCTTCAGCGGCCGGCTGTTGTTGGGGCGGTTGATAGGACTGCGCAACAGGTTGCGTTGGGGGCTGGGGCTCTGGTGCTGGCGGTATGACAGAAGCCATAGTCCGCAATGACGAGGCGGGCTTCCACTCAGCAAAGCCATCGCGCCAGACAAGATCGGTCGGGAGTATCTGCCCCGACTGCAGCATGGCGTGAAATTCGGGATCGGCGACCGGGCCGTATTGCTGGCCATCACGGCCAACGTACCAGGCAATGGCTTGCGCCGCAGTGGCACTCGCCGCGCTCGAACCCGATCCTGCCTCCTGCACCGTCATGTTTGCAACGAACTCTCAAGTGTAGTTAGCAAGCGCAATCTTCGATGGCCGGCCTCGATGGTGAACAGGCACACCAACGGCCGCTGTGCGCCGCAGGTGTCCTGCACCCAGCACCTTGACGACGATGTCTGTAGGTCTGCAAGGCAACCCCGGTCAATTGTCGGCTTACGGCTCCCTGATGGCAACAGTGGGGCAGAACAGCCACACACTATGGTGCGGGCCGAGCATTGACTTGCACGACATGCCGTCGTTTCCATGCCCATAACGATCCGACACAGGACCTTTATCATGGCCTTGAAAATCGCTTGCCAGATGGACCCGATCGACACGATCGATATCCGGGGCGACAGCACCTTCGCCATGCTGCTGGAAGCCCAACGGCGCGGGCATGAGCTCTTCTATTACGTGCCAAACGCGCTGGCCCTTGATGGCGCGACCCTGATCGCGCGCGGGGCCACGCTGACGGTTGAGGACAAAGCGGGCAGCCATTTCAAGGTCTCGAACCCACGCAAAATCGATCTGGCGACGCAGGACGTGGTGTTGCTGCGCCAGGACCCGCCGTTTGACATGAACTACATTACGACGACGCATCTGCTGGAGCGCATCCATCCCAAGACGCTGGTGGTCAATGATCCGGCCCACGTGCGCAATGCGCCAGAAAAGATCTGGGTGCTGAATTTCCAGGACCTGATGCCGCCGACGCTGGTGACGCGCAATGCGGCGGATGTCGCTGAATTCCGCGCGCGGCATAAGGACATCATCATCAAGCCGCTGTACGGCAATGGTGGCGCGTCGGTGTTTCGCATCAAAGACGGGGACAGCAATCTCAATGCGCTGATCGAGATGTTCCACCTGCTGAGCCGCGAGCCGTTCATGGTGCAGCAGTACCGGCCCGAGGTCCGCGCCGGGGATAAGCGCATCATCTTAATCGATGGCGAAGTGGCGGGCGCGATCAATCGGGTGCCGGCCGAGGGTGAGACCCGCTCCAACATGCATGTGGGCGGCACGCCGGTGGCAACAGAACTGACGGCGCGGGACAAGGAAATCTGCGCCCGGCTTGGGCCGGAGCTGAAGCGGCGCGGGCTGATCTTCACCGGCATCGACGTCATCGGGCCGTACCTGACGGAGATCAACGTCACATCGCCAACGGGCATCCGGCAGGTGAAGGCGTTTGGTGGGCTGGATATCGCCGCCCTCATCTGGGACGCGATTGAAAAACGGCGGCGTGCTGCTTAACCAACTGATTTGGTTAAAATTTGTCAATCACAGTTAATCGACGCTAGGGCCTATAGCGTGCGATTTTAGAGGCTTAAGCTGTTTTGGCTACCCTCCTAGCCAAAAGGTTCGCAAGGCCATCCACGGACCTCCTGGACGCGTTTACGGCCCATGCCACGGGTGAGTGTCGCTGCCTTTTCATCATCCAACGATTTGGTGGCGTCCAGCTATCGCGAACGCACCGATCCGCTGGCTATTCATGATGAAGGTGTCTCACGGCATGCTTTGCTCGCCGGTAACCCAACATCGGCTTTAGGGTCAGTCCGCTCCTGGTAGAACCCCGGATCCAGTCCGAGGGCATGCTTTTCCCGAAAGCACTCTAGGCCGTGCGTCCGCCGTCGGCGTAGCGGAGGACGATGTCGGCGGCGGCGCGGCTGGGGGCGGCGGTGGCGAGCTCCAGCTTTTCAGGGATGCGATCCAACGCAATCAACTGGCGGGCGCGGGCCTCAGTATCCTGGAGCAGCGGCGCGAGCGCTTCGGCGAGGCGGGGGCCGGTGCAATCTTCCTGTTTGAACTCGGGGACAGCATTTTCGCCGAGCACAAGATTGGCCAAGACGATGGATGGGACCTTGAGCAAAAACCGGAACTTGGCGGCGAGCGCGTCGACCTTGTAGCCGATGACCATCGGTGTGCGTGACAGGCCGAGTTCCAAGGTGACAGTGCCGGAAGCGGCGAGGGCCGCGGTGGCGAGCTTAAACGCGCGGAAGCGATCGACTTCGTCTTCGATCACGTAGGGTGTAACCGGCCACGACTTGAGATGCTGTTCGATCAGATCGCGGACGTGGGGGACGGCCGGAATGATGACGACGGGGTTAAGGCCGCTTTCACGGATCAAGGTGATGGCGTGGCCGAAGGGCTGCATCAGGCGTTCGACTTCGGAGCGGCGGCTGCCGGGCAGGACCACAAGAACCGGTTGCCCGTCGGCAATGTCGAGGCGGTTCCGCAAGG
This sequence comes from Hyphomicrobiaceae bacterium, assembly GCA_031379035.1. GTDB lineage: Bacteria > Pseudomonadota > Alphaproteobacteria > Rhizobiales > Hyphomicrobiaceae > JABFRJ01. Next base: position 4,124 of record JANNEU010000495.1, read on the forward strand.
GTTCGGGATCGATGTTGGCGATGAAGTCGCGCCGTTCGATCAACGGATGGCCAACATAGGTGCAGGGCGGACCGCCGAGGCGCTCGTGTGCTTTCGGTTCGAATGGCAGCAAGGCCATGACGTGATCGACGTAGGCGCGCATGCGTTTGGCGCGGCCAGGGCGCCAGGCCCACACGCTGGGGCTGACGTAATTGATAATCGGGATATCTGGCAGCTTGCGGCGGATCCGCTTGGCGATGGGGTGGGTGAACTCGGGCGCATCGATGATGATAACGGCGTCGGGCTCGGCGGCGATAGCGGCATCGACGGTGCGATAGACACGGCGCATGAGACGCGGCAACACTTTGAGGATGGCCGCCGGGCCCATCACTGCGACGTCGGAGAGGGGGAATTGCGAGGTTAAACCTTGGGCGCGCATGTCGGGGCCGCCGACGCCGAGATAACGGACGCGACCGCGCGACTGCGCGTTGAGCGCTGCCATCAGGCGGCCGCCGAGGGCGTCACCGGAATGCTCGCCGGCGACCACGAACAGGCGCAGCTCGCGCTTGCTTGAGGAAATCGTCACGCTCTCGATCGGCTGATCACTGTCGGCCATGCGTCAGGCCGCCTCAATGGAACGTGGCGCGGGCATCGTGAGATCGACGATGAAAAGGCCATAGCGGTCGGCGGCGGCGATGGCGGCCGGTGGTATTTCATGTGGGCTATTCGGTGTCAGAATGGCGAGGCCCGCAATACCACCGGTTGCGAGCACCTCGATACAGGCCGCGAGTTCGGTGGGATCGTCGCGGGCTGGATCGAACCGCACGGCTGCCGCACCCATCGCCCGCACCAGGCGGCCGCGACCCCACTGGCGGAGTGCGGCCATGCGACGGGCCATGGGCAACAGCCCTTCGGCGGCGGCAATGGCCAACACATGATCGCGGATGACGACGGCGGCGCGGCCGGTGCCAAACGGGGCGAGACGGCGCGTGACTTCGGCGGCGGCGCGGGCGTCGCGCGCGTCAGGCAGGCTGGGCGTTGAGCGGCCGAGCATCGTGCCGTGCAGGGAGACGCGTTCGGCGGCAACGGGCATGGGGGCGGATGCGCTTTCGTGCGTGCGCGCATCGATGGTGATGTGCGCGGCGGCGGCGCGGCGCACCATCTCGTCGCGTTCGAGGAGCAAGGTCTTGCCGGCGGCGAGCACCAGCGTGGAGACACGAGCCTCGGCTAAGCGGCCGACCGTTTGAGCGCCGACGGCGGGAATGTCGACGCGGAAATCCTGACCGCGTTTGGGGCCTTTGACGAGGACGGCGGACGGTGTGTTCCGATGCGGCAGGGCGGCAACGCGGGCCAGCATGCGGTCGGTGCCTTCAACGCCTTCGATGGCGAGGATCTGGCCGCGCTCTATGACAACGGCTTGGCCAACGTCGAGATCGGCGAGGGCGTCGAGCACGGCAAAGCCACGCGCGATATCGTCTTCGACGGCGGCGTTAGGGGCTTGAGCTGCACCGAGCCGGCCGGATGGGGCGAGCAACTCGGGTGCCACATCAGCGACGCCTTTGACGGTGAGGCCTTGGCTTTCGAAAAAGTGGACGAGGCGGGTCAGTACTGCATCATCGCCGCCACGCAGCATGGCGAGCACTTTCGGCAGGTGGCGGAGCAACCCGAAATCGGGCTTGAGGCGCAAGAGA
>JANNEU010000496.1:0-3812 GCA_031379035.1 Hyphomicrobiaceae bacterium
CATGCAGGAAGCCCTCGACGGTACCGCCGTCGTTTGGCTCGAACACGTCGCTGATGCCGACTACACCAAAGCACCGAGCCCTTAGACAGGCAGCAACGATAACTGAATCTTTTGCAACTTGGACGTCACCCTCCCGTTTTCATCATGGCCGCGGAGGCGGCCATGACGGAAGAGAGATCGGAGCGAAGCGACACAAAATCGCAGCAGATATCGTCGAGGGTTTCGATCAACCTTCAACCTTCAACCTTCAACCTTCAACCTCTTCCCTAACCCCTAGCCCCTCAAACCTAACCCCTGGACCCTTCCCATGATCCACGTCATTGCCATCATCACCACCAAGCCCGGCCAGCGCGAAGCTGTCCTCGCCGCCTTCCACGCCAACGTCCCCGCCGTTCACGCCGAAAAAGGCTGCATTGAGTACGTGCCCGTCATCGACACGCCGAACATGGGCAAGATGCAAAGCCAGTTCGGTCCCGACACGTTCGTTGTTGTCGAAAAGTGGGCCACAGCGGCCGATCTCGCCGCCCACGCCGCAGCACCGCACATGGCCGCCTACAGCGCCAAGGTCAAAGACCAAGTCGCAGGTCGCGTCATCCACATTCTCTCTCCCGCGTGAAAACACGGGTAAAACAAGGAGAGACTTGGGCGGATGAACGCAGCGTCATCCGCCGCTACTTAATCCGCCCTGCAGCAACGCTTTACGAATTGCGAGATGCAATCAACGTCGCCACCAACGCCAACGCGGCAGGCAACGCCTGCACAAACAAAATCCGCGCATTCGCCGTGGCCGCGCCGTACAAGCCTGCAACAATAACGCAGCATAAGAAAAAGATAGCCACGTCTGTCTTTTTCGCAATCAATGCCCAGACCAATCCGGCTGCCAGAAATCCATTGTACAAACCCTGATTGGCAGCCAGCACTGCTGTCGTCTCAGCTGTTGCTGGTGTGGTCCCAAACGCTTTCATCGCGTATGGCGTGCGCCAGAAAAACATTTCCAGCGCCATGAATCCAAAGTGCTCCAACGCCACCAACGCCGTCAAAAGTCCCGCGACAATCTTCATGCTCAGCTCCCGCTCTGGAGGCAGTGCTCCAACAAACGCCCGAAAGTCATGTGACCGGTTTTTAAAGCGCCGCGCAACAAGCATTCGAACACCACTGCACCGTCCGCTGTTCAATCAACCTTGACCAGAATCTGAAAAGTAAGATCGTCACTCTGGCCCGCACACACTCATGCGCACGCATTCCATTGCCGTCTGCGGTGCCGGAATTGGCGGCCTTGCCACCGCCATCGCCCTGGATGCGCGCGGCCACCAGGTCACGCTGTTTGAGAAAGTCGATGCACCACGGCCCATCGGCGCAGGCTTGATGTTGCAGCCAACCGGCCAGGCCGCTCTCGCGCGCTTAGGCTTGCTCGCCGATGCGCTCGCCCTCGGGCAACCACTCGCCGGCATCCAAGGTAAAACCGGCACTGGCCGCACGATCTTCGACATCGACTACCGCGTCATCGGAGATGACACGTTCGGCCTCGGCATCCACCGCGGCGCGCTCTTCCACATCCTCGACCAAGAACGCCAGCGCCGCCAGATTGCCATCACAACCAACACCGATATCGCCACCAGCGCCATTGTTGAACGAAAGCGCGTGCTCGCCGACAACCACGGCTGTGACCGTGGTGCCTTCGATCTCGTCATCGACACGACCGGCCTGCATTCGACCCTGCGTCGCGACCACGCGCAGGTCACTCTTAACCGGCCCTACAAGTACGGTGCCATTTGGGGCGTTGTCGCATTACCGGCCGATTGGCCAGACGATGACATCCTTGCCCAACGCTATCACGCAGCCCACAAAATGGTCGGTATACTTCCCATCGGACGAGTGCCGGGCTCCAACCAACCACTCGCGGCGTTTTTCTGGAGCCTCCGAACCGCTGACTTCAACACCTGGCGCGCCACGCCGTTTGATACTTGGCAAGCCGAAGTCATTGCACTATGGCCTCAAGCCGCGCCCTTCGTGCTGCAATTCAAATCCCACGCCGATCTCGCACCCGCCAGCTACGCCGATGTCTGGCTCAAGGCGCCGTTCGCTGAACGCCTTGCCTTCGTCGGCGACAGCGCCCGCGCGGCAAGTCCGCAGCTTGGTCAAGGCGCCAACCTTGCGCTCATCGATGCGGTTGTTCTGTCCGACTGCCTCGATGCTCATCCCGTCATCGCCGACGCACTCGCGGCCTATGCCAAAGCCCGCCATGCCCACACGCGCTTCTATGGCCTCGCTAGCCGCTGGCTCACGCCCTTCTTCCAATCCGACAGCCGCCTCGCCGCATCGCTGCGTGACGCCGCCTTCGCACCCATGGCGCGCGTCCCCTATCTCCGCCGCGAAATGGTCCGCACCCTCGCCGGCCTGAAAACCGGCCTCTTCAGCCATCAAACGCCGAACGGGCTCGTCGGCCATCAGCCAATCGAGCCCGCTCACAATCTCACCAAATCGCCATCTTCAACCTGAAGCAAGCGTCGTTGCTTCGACTGCCGATTACCCTTTCCCGATGGCTGGTTCCTACCGCACCCGGCGCGGGTTCATATACAGATCCGCTTCCTGCTTTTCGATGTTCGGCTTGATCTTGCCGTCTTGAATGTCGCGCGTCAGCGCCTTGATGTGACTGCGCAGACCTCGATTGAACGCGATCATCCCGCAGAACAACTGCAGCACCATCACCAGCCGCTTGTCGGCGAACTCCCGCTTGATGCGCCCATGCCATTTGCCAAACGACAGCAAGCGCCCGGTCACCCGGCCGATCCGGTCGTTGGCCTGATTGTAGAGTGTGTAGTCGCCGGCGATATCAAAGAAATCGCGGCGCAATCGATAGAACTGCGGCACGCCATCTTCCAATATCGTGAACGACCAGTTCTCCGGTATCAGCGGATATTTGTGCGCGCTGCGCTCGATGTAGACCATGAACTCATGATCATTGAGGTTTGCCGAAAACGCGATCACCGGTTCGCCTTTGGCGCCGAACGTCAGCTGCAGCGATCGCGCCAGCATCAGATCCATCGTCGCGCGCCAGTTCAAACTCTCGTTGAACAGCTTGAACACCAGCCGCTTGTCCATGCCGGTCTTCTTCTTCCATAGCTCCTCGCGATAGCCGAGCAGACCGGTGCGCTCACCGTTCTCGGTCACCTCTGCGAAGATATCCATGTCCGATGTGAACTGTCGCGATTTGCCTTTGTTGCGATCACGCTTCCAGAATCCGAACTCAATCGAATTGAGATTGGTAATCCACACATCCACGTTGAACTCATGGAAATCCTTGCCAGCCTTCACTTGCCGGCTCGCATGCGCCGGCAAGCCCTTGGCCGCCTTCGCTTCTGCGGCCGAAACTTTACCAATTGCTGGTGCTTTGACCGGCGTGTCCGCCCGCGCTTCCCGCGCCGCATCGGCTGCCGCCTGATCAGTCGTGAACTGCCGCGCCTGACTGCCGTCTGCCATCGTTCGCATCCTTATCTTGCGGCCGCACCCCAATAAATTCGGCGAAAGTGCCGAAACGCAAAACAAGGCGACCAAGCGAATCACTGCGCCAAAGCTAGCACCGCGCCCCCCGTCACGACCCACCGCCGGAACGAAATCTGGGGATTGTCCGCAGGAAAAGCGCAGCAGAAAAGAGAGTGCGTGCTTCGGCGAATGCTCAGAAATTTTAGGTTAGAAAAGTGTCGACAGACAAAAGGCTGGGTCAATTGCGGCACAGTTTATTGCGTGCCGCCGCACGCGGGCCTTGTTGGGGTTGTTAGGGGCGAGAAGCCCCTGACGGTCGCCAAGCGAAT
>JANNEU010000012.1:0-2874 GCA_031379035.1 Hyphomicrobiaceae bacterium
AGATCGTAGCGCGGCATCGACGCCTGCATCATCTCAACGGCGCAGCACGCCAAGCCAAACGTCATCCACATCAGCGAGCCAGTGCGCGCCCAGTTGATCAGATCGTCGGTGGTCGTGACGAGGAAGCCTTTGTCGGCCAACTCATTCGAGAGATTCGTGAACCCACGATCATTCGGCGTGATGAGGCTACCCGCAGCGGGCGCTTCGCCGGGCTTCTCGAAGGTGGCGGACGGCGGGACGATCAAGGCCATTCACTAGGTGCTCCTGGGCGCTCCTGGACGCGACGTTGCGCGTGAAAATGCTGGTAGCGCAGGCGGGGGCTGGATGCAACGGGTGGCTGACGCTCAGGGGGCGAGATAAGTCTTCGCGTAGACCTGGGACAGCGGCACCGAAAAGTCGATGCTGGACAACCCGAGAACCCCATCGAGTAGAATCAAGTCAGGCTCCTGTGGCCATGATCCATCCGCCTGCCGCCGCAACAGTTGCGCCTCAATCCGCGTTGACTGCACGATGAGGATTTCGCGCAAGCTGGGGATCGTCGCATAGGCCCAGACGTTGTCCCAGGTATCCTTCTGATTACCGGGCGACATGATCTCGATCAGTAGGAGCGGATCTGGCAAGGCAATCTGGCCGGCGGCATCGGCGGTGCCGGTGACGCCAAGGTCGGGGACTCGCATGTTTTTTTTCGCCCGGATGCGGGTCTGGACAGCTGGCTCAATCAGCACGCGACAGCGTCCACCGGGAATATCGAGATGATTGCTGAGCCGTTTTGCGAGATCGGCTTGAATGGTCCCATGCGTCGTACTCGCTGGTGACATGGCGCGGACTTCGCCATCGACCAACTGGTATTTGCCGCCTTCGCCGTCGCCCCATGCGATGAACTCATCAACGGTCATCGGCTCGATGGGCTGATTGCCTTTACGCAGTGCAGAGGTCATGATTTCTGTCTCAAATGCGGACGTGGGCACAACCCAGCATGCCAAATGCCGCCAATCGAGCGGCCCTCAATCCCACTCAAGCGCACCTTTGCGCCACTCGTAGATGAAGCCGATGGTGAGCACACCAAGGAACGCCATCATCGACCAGAAGCCGAACGCGCCGATCTCTTTGAAGGCGACGGCCCAGGGGAACAGGAACGCCACTTCGAGATCGAAAATGATGAACAGGATTGAGACGAGATAGAACCGCACGTCGAACTTCATGCGGGCGTCGTCGAAGGCGTTGAAGCCGCACTCGTAGGCCGAGACCTTCTCGGTATCGGGGTTACGAACCGCGATGAGGAACGGCGCGACCATCAGCGCCAGACCGATGAAGCCGGCGACACCGAGGAAGACGGCGATGGGCAGATAGTCGAGAAGGAGGCTGGAACTTGGCATGAACATCCCGGGGCAGCGCCGGACCGGCGGTCTGAAGTCTGAACTGCGGTGTTATCCGGTTCGCATGCAGGCTGCAACTAGGCCGGCAAATCGGCGATCCGATAGAAGCGCTGCGCGGTGCCGCCGAGGATCTGTCGTGCGCCGGGGTGCGCGCCGACAAGGGCCAGCGTGACGGCCTGCCAGCTGTCATAGGAGCCGTTCAAGCCGACCACGGGCCAGTCTGAGCCCCACATGATGCGATCGGGGCCGAAGCTCGCCATGACGTGATCCACGGTGGGCTTGAGATCGGCCAGCGTCCAACCCGGACCGGCTTCGGTGACGAGCCCGGAGAGCTTGCAGAGTGCCGCAGTCTCATGGGCGAGCGCGGCCATCTTGCTCGCCCAGGGCTCGAACGCGGTGTCGCGGATCGCCGGCTTGAAAGCGTGATCAAGGACAATCGGCAATGCGGGGTAGCGCTGAAGCAGGGCCGCCGCGACATCCAGGTGGCGTGGCTGGCCCAGAAACTCGAAATGCAGATCGAGTTCGGCCAGCGCATCGAAGGCCCAGGCGTTGGCCTTCCCGAGAATCCACGCCGTGTCCTCCATATCCTGCAGCATAGGCCGCACGCCGCGGAATTTCCGATGCCGCGCCCAACGCTCCAGATGGCGGCGGTGCGACCGGTCGGCAAAATCGATCCAACCGACGACAGCGCCCACCCACGGCACGGCACTCGCGATCTCCAGCATGAAGTCAGTTTCGGCGATCGAGGGCGCGGCCTGCACGAGCACAGTTGCGGCGATGCCATGCCGCGTGAGGATCGGCGCGAGATCATCCGGCCCAAAGTCGCGATTGAGTGCAGGCAGGTGCGGGCCAAGCCAGCCATAGTCGCCGCGCGCGATGGACCAGAAATGCTGATGGGCATCGATGCGCATGACGCGTAGCCCCAAGTTATTTTCGTCAGGCAACCGTCGGCTTGATGACGCCCTTGCGCAAGAGGATGTTGCCGTAGAGCTGAGTTTCGCCGGTGGCGATGATGGCGAAGGCTGCGCGAGCTGCTGCATAGAACGCGTGACGCTCCAGCGCGGCGAGGGCTTGCCCCAGCTGCGGTTCGTGGCGGGCAAGCAAAGCGCGAAAATCAGCAAAGATCGGCATTTCGGCCGACGGGTCGCCGACCACTTGCATCCGCTGCGCCGCATCCGGCTCGAAATCATCCAACGGCAATAGGGAGAGCACCGCATCAAGCACACGCACGGCACCGTGGCCAACAAGCCGGATCAACCGCCGCGCGTTGGCTTCAGCGGGAAAGTTCGCATCCACAATCGCGATCGTGTCGCCGTGCCCCATCGCGCGGAGCGTTGCGAGCAGATCGGGAGAGAGGATAGGATCGATGGATTTGAGCATGGGGTGGATGACGCTGCTGGGAGGGAGGACGAGCCGCGATGCGGCGTGGTCGAAGTATCAACGCAGGTGCCATGAAAGGGCAAGCGGACATCCGGGCGTTGATAGGTTCAGGGTTCAG
>JANNEU010000034.1:0-14699 GCA_031379035.1 Hyphomicrobiaceae bacterium
CTCTTCATGCACTTGTGCACGAAGTACGCATCCCCCGCCGCCAGCGCCTCGTCAATGATGAGGATCTCTGCATCAACACTTATGGCGGTTGCGAATGTCAGCCGTGCCTTCATGCCGCTCGAATAGGTCTTGAATTGATTGTCGATCACGCTCTCGAGTTCCGAGAAGGCGATGATGCTCGGGATCTTGGCCGTGATTTCGTCTTTGCTCATACCTGCGCACATGCCGCCGAGGATGATGTTCTCGCGGCCTGTACAGTCGTCGCTGAAGCCGGTGCCCAGTTCAAGGATGGCTGAGATCTTGCCATGCACTTCGACGCTGCCGCTGGTGGGCTGCAAGGTGCCAGTGATGATCTTGAGCAGTGTGCTCTTGCCCGCACCGTTAGGGCCAATAATGCCGACGACAGAGCCCCGCGCAACTTTAAGCGAGATGTCGCGCAACGCCCAATGCTCGCCATGCCGAGGGCGCCCGGCGAGAGCCTCGATGATCACATCAGCTGGGCGCGCATAGGTTTTGTAGACCTTTGAGACGTTGCTGACGCGGATCGCAGCGGCAGGACCCGCCGTCGCGGCCTGCTCCGTGGTGGAGGTGGGCAGAGCGATTGTTTTTGCGGGATGGGCGTTCATAAGACGTTGGCCACGTAGGGTTTCAATTTTTGGAATGAGCGGTAACCGAGGGCGAGGCCCGCCAGAGCCATCGCGATACACAGCAGCCAGGCGACAGGATGCCGTATCGCACCGTAATACAGCACGTCCTGATACATCCAGATTACGTAAGAGAACGGATTCAGATACAGCCAGGGCTGCAACGCAGGGGGGACCCACTGCGGCAGGTAAAACGCAGGCACCAGATAGACACCAACTAACGTCACGGCGCCGATGATGTCTTTGATGTCGCGAAAGAACGGTGTGACGGCTGCGAGAAGGTAGCCGATGCCGAGCATGATGGCGGCGTGAATGGTCATGGCGATCGGTAGCAGCAGGATCGTAACCGGTAGGTTGCCGTCGAGCAGCAACGAGCGGATGAGCACGACCGCAATGCCGATCAGCAGTGGAATGCTTGCCGCAACGATGGCTCCAAGCGGCAAAACTTCAATGGGAAACACGACCTGTTTCACCAAATTTGACTGGGAGATGAGCGCCGTCGGTGTGCGCGCAAGCGCTTGTTGTGTTGCCAGCCAAGGTGCCAGTCCGGCCAGGATGTACGTGGTGTAGTCGCGCGGCATGTCGAGGTCTTGGGTCAGCCGCGTTTTGATCACCACACCAAAGATGAAAACATAGACTGCATAAAGGATCAGAGGATTGCCAATGATCCACAGGCGGCCGAGCACCTGCCCGGCGTACTGACCGCCGAGGTCGCGCTTGATCATCTCCCAACTCAATGAGCGATGGCGCCACAGGCTTGCGGCGCATTCTTCCAGCGCCCGCAAATTTGCGCGCGGAGCAGCGACCGCACCGAGCGCGCTGGTTATCATAGCCAACCGACTCACAGATAACTCTCCATGGTCTGTTCTAGGTTCAGCAATGACCAGATGAGCAACCGGCGGTTCTCGCGGCCTTCGAGATGATCATTGATAAGGGCTTGCGTGGCCTTGCGGTCGAGCAGATCCCAGATCCGAGCCTTGGGCGTCATCAGGCGACGGCGAACGAACTCGATGCTGTCGCCCTTGAACCAACTGGCGTCCGGTGCCGAAAAGCCCTGCTTTTCGCGATCGGTGATCTGCGAAGGAATGTAACGTCTCATGACCGAGCGCAGAATTTTTTTGCCGTCTTTGGTACGCTGATAATAACGACTCGCCTTGCCCCCAGGTTCGTTTTCGTCGAGCCGGACGACTTCAGCTAGATTGCCAAGCTTTGTGCGTGCCGGCAGCCGCATGGCGAAGTCGGCAAGATCGTTGTCCAGGAAGGGTACGCGGCTTTCGAGGCCGTGGGCCATCGACACCTTGTCCTCGACGACCAGAATGCCGTTCAGGAACGTCTTCGCTTCGAAATAAAGCGAATGGTTCACGTAGTCCTCGGGCCGCGTCAGCGCGGGAGCGTGCTCAAGGAAAACGCCGCGAAAAATCTCGCGCGGATCAACGTGCTTGACCTCGTTCCAGATGGGCGCAAGCACTTGCTGGCGTGTTCCTTCCGGCAGGAGGCGTTGCCAAAAGTCGAAATACTTGTCCACGTAGTGGTCGAAATCGTCATTGACCACGGCACGGTAGTACCTCCACGGGTAGCCTGCAAACAATTCGTCCCCGCCGGCACCGGACAACACCACTTTGACGAATTTCGATGCAAGGCGCGCCGCGTAGTAGTTGGGATAGCTCTGGCCAACGCGCGGTTCTTCGAGATGCCAAGCGAGTTTCGGCAGGATGCGCTCCATATCGCCAGCTTTAAGCACCATTTCGTAATGCTCGGTTTTGAACAGGTACGACATGTATTCGGCGGCTTGCCGTTCGTCGTAACCCATCTCGACGCCCGACGCGGAATTCAGGTCGAAGCCGACTGTGAAGCTTTGTATCCATGGCAGTTGGCGACCCGCGAGAGCTGTAATGGACCCTGAGTCCATACCACCCGACAGGTAGCTGCCAATTGGAACATCGCTGACGAGTTGACGCGAAACGGCCTGCTGGAACAGATGGTCGGCTTCATCGATGTATTCTGCATCGGTACGCGACGTCTCGGGTTCCTGGAACTGAAAATCCCAGTACTGCTTTGGAGCGGGCGCGGCACCACCCTTTTTGATTTGAATGTAGGAACCCTGCGGAAGCAGCTTCACGTCCTTGAAGAGCGTTCCTTGGGTAAAGAAGTTTTGGAACGCCATATACTCCGCAAGTCCGGCGAGGTCGAATTCTGTCTTTTTTGCACCATGCGCCAAGATCGCCTTGATCTCTGATCCGAACAGGAACGTATTGCCGACCACACTGTAATAAACTGGCTTCACGCCGAAACGATCCCGCGCAAGCGTGAGTGTTTCCTTGTCGTGGTCCCAGATGGCAAACGCGAACATGCCGTTGAGACGACGCAGGGCACCAAGGCCCCATTCAGCGAACGCGTAAAGTAATACTTCACTGTCGGAGCGGCTTACGAACGAGCGCCCACGCAGCGTCAATTCAGACCGCAACTCCTGAAAATTGTAGATCTCGCCGTTGTAAACCATCGTGAACCGGCCGTCTGCCGTGGTCATCGGTTGGCGACCGAGCGGCGACAGATCGATTATTGCCAAGCGCCGATGACCGAGGCCGACGCTACCGTCGATGTACTGGCCTTCTCCATCGGGTCCGCGATGGGCGATGGCATCGGTCATGGCTTTGAGGCGCACGACGGAACCCGGCGCACCGTCACGATGAAGAAAACCTGCAATGCCACACATGATCTATGGTTCTCGAAGCTTTTATATCTGCGCCTTGGCCCGGCGTTGTGCGACTTCGGCCTTGTGGCTGGCGCGCCAATCGATCAGCTGCCGCAAGCCTTCGTCGAGGTCGATCTTGGCCGTGAATTTAATCTCGGCACTGGCGCGCTTTGGGCTGCCGATGCGGTTGCGAACCAGCGTAGCCTGGCTGCGCGGCGCATAATTGATTGGCTGGTTGGAGCCGGTCAGGTGAAGCAGTTTTTCTGCGATCTCCTTGAGTGACGTTCGCTTGCCGGTGCCGACATTGTAAAAGCGGTCCGTGGCCGTCGCTTTGAGCGCGCAGATGTTGGACCGCCCGCAGTCCTCGACGGCGACAAAATCGAAGGCTTCCGAACCATCGCCGAGAATCGTAGGCCCTTCGCCCCGGTCGATGGCGTCGAGCATCTTCATGATCACTGCGATATAGGCACCGCGATAGTCTTGACGTGGCCCGTACACGTTCATGTAGCGCAACCCGACGTAATCCAGCCCGTAGCGGAAGTGATAGGCGCGCGCCATTGCTTCGCCGCAGATCTTGGTGGCACCATAAAAGTTCTTGTTGAGGAACGGGTGATCCTCTGTCATCGGCTCCTCGACGGCATCGCCGTAGACGGAGGCCGACGACGACCAAACCAACCGCTTCACGCCTGCGCGCACGCACCCGTCGAGCACGTTGAAAGTACCCTTCACGTTGGTCTCAAATGCAGTGCGCGGATATTCGTGGCACTGCAGCAGCCAGAGCGCCGCAAAGTGCAAGACACCATCGGCTCCCTTGAGCGCAGCATCGAGAATATCGACTTGCGTGATGTCGCCGCCTGCCTCGAAAATCGAGACGCGCGGATCCTTCAGGGCGTCCGCTAGGTTTTCGGTCGTGCCGCGTACGAAGTTGTCATAAATGACGATCTGCCCCACGTCTTCCTTAAGGATTTGATCGATCGCATGCGAGCCAATAAGCCCTGCGCCGCCGATGACGGCGATGCGTTTTCCATTGATATCCAAGTCCCGGCTCCGTCGGTTGCGGGTGGTCAAATTTGACCACCGCTTTAATTCATGCTGCCGCACGCCAGGTGAAAACCGCTCACCCGGCACGCAGCTGTTCCAGCACCTCGCGCAGGCCGAAAGACCGGCGCGGGTCTTCTTTCGGCCTTATGCGGCCTTCTCGACCGAATGCACATCGAATTCGAGGCGCAGATCGCGGCCGAGAAGTTGCAAGAGGATCGCGATCCGGTCCCGAGCGGCCAATCCCTCTACCAGTCCGACCGCGGTCGCGAAGCGGCCGTCCATTACCCTGACCGCGTCACCGGATGCGAAGTCGGTGGCGCGTAGCAGGGGTACGAAACCGCCGGCATCGCGGCTCTCCAGTATGCGCTCGACAACACCTGGCGCAACGCGCAATGGCACATCGCCATTCGATAACAGCCGGTCAACCCCCGCGGTTCCGTTGATCGCACGCCAGCGATCGCACGTCAGATCGAGGGCGACAAAACCATAGCCTGGAAAGAGCGGCGCCGCGACGACATCGACGCGCCGGGCGTGGCTCCGTCGCTTGCGGTACACGGGGAAGTAGACTTGGTAACCCTGGGCTGCGAGCCGTTGTGACGCTTGCGCGTCAAAATTGGGTTTGGTGCGCACGACAAACCATTGCACTGCAATGTTAGGGGTCGTCATACGGCCCCCTCGCCTGGCTGGTCGAGTTCCGAAAGGCCGAGCATCTGTGGTGCCAGGAGGCGACCGGGAGAAATTTCTTTGGCCAAGTCCGCAACAAGATTGCCCATCGGTTTGATGGCCGTGAAGATGTAGGCGTCAACTGGCTCAGGAAGGTCGTCCAGCGTGGCGACAATGCGCACACCCGCCAACGTGTTGCCCGCGCGGTCGGCATCGACGATGGCGACGATTTTGACGCCCTGTTCCAGAGCGCACAAGACAGCGATCTCACAGAGGTCGCCGGTGCCGATCAAGGCAAGGCGTGTCCAGCCGCGCGCCAGCACAAACGAAATGACGCCGGTGCATTCATGGCGCGCGCGACGGAAAAATCCAAGTGATGCCGATAGATATTCGGCCGTCAATCGCGACTTCTCCGTGAAACCTTTCGGCGTCAGGTAATAAGTATAGCGGCGTTGGGGCACTGCCTGAACCTTCAGGTACCCCTTGCGAACGCATCGCTTCACGTAGGCATTCGCCAAGCCAACGGCGATGCCGATTTCACTGGCTAGGCGTCGTTGCGATATGCGTGAGTCGCGCGCGATGGCGGTCAGCACCAATGCCGTAATCGAGCCGACCTTGTCGGCCTGCGGCTTGACTGGGCTTGATACCACTTCGTCCATCTTTTGTGCTGCCTCGACCACCAAATACAAAACTTGGGCAGTGCGGCCATGGCACCCGTCTTACCGCCACATCCGGCCCGGAAGCGACCTCGATCGCATCCAAAGTTGGCTATCACGTTCACGCCGTGAGCGTCAATCGACTGGCCGTCTTTTGCACCTTTCAGATGGCATTGGGAGCACCTTACCGGTGGCTGAAGGCGCTCTAGTCAGCGCCACGGACCTGCTTGAGCAAGGGCTTCAGAACAGCGCGCAAGGCCTCGCGTTCATGCTCCCAGCACAGGACGTGAGCTGCGACACGTGTCGCGGCCTTGAATCCGGCCACGCGCTCTGTGGTGAGACCGTTGATCGCCTCGGCGATCGCGATACTGCTGGCATCGCGGCAGGCAACCCCGATGCCGTGGGTATTGACGATCTGTTGCAGATCATCGGCCGGTGTGGTGACCACGGCGAGGCCAGCGCCGATGTATTCGAACAGTTTGTTCGGCATGCTGACACGCTGCTGACCCGTTTCCAGCGGAATGCAGACGATACCGACGTCGGCCGTGCGCGCCGCTGCCGGTATGACGTCGTCTGGCGCCACAGCGCGCTCGAACGTGATCTGCCCCGAGCAGCCGAAGCCAGCGGCCTGCGCAGCGAGGCCGGCAAGGTATCCGGCATCGCCGTCCCCGCGAATAGTCAGCTGGTGGCGTTCGCGCCACTGCGGCATCGAGCCAATCAGCGCCTCAAGGCCGCGCCCCGGGAGCACGTGCCCGTGGAAGAGGATGCGCAAGGGCCACGGGGTCTCGGACGCGGTCGGCATGATGACCCGGTGCGGCATGTTGCGCACGACGGCAGGCAACGTCGCAAGGTTATACTGGTGCTTCAGCAATTCTGCCAAAGTCGGTCCGACAGTCGACACACTGTCGGCGGATGCGACGGCCATGCGCTCAAGATATTTCACCATTGGTTTATACACTAGACGCCAGTAGGTTCGCTCTTCGAACTCCTGAATGGCGAACTCGTGGGAGTCATAGTGGACAAGCGCTCCGCTGGCGGCCTTGTAAGCGGCCGCGACAACCAGCGCGGGCCAATCATTGGCGATGACCAACTTTGGCTGTGCTGCTTTCAGCGCGGCCAGTGCTGATCGATGAGCGGGCTCGACCCAGAAGCCAGCCTTGGCGGCAGCCTCACCAAGATGCGATGGAAACTGTCGCGCCAAGGTTTTCAGGCGATGAACGGTCGTCGGCCGAGGGACAGGCAGCCGCACGAAGGGGAACATAATGTCGTCGTCGCTCTGTCCGTAGGCGATGACCAGTGGCGGGCCATCGAGTTCCGAAACCAGTTCGCACTGGCGCAACACCCTACGGTCCAGCGCCAGCCGCGAGAACGACAGCACAGCCACGTGTCCGGTCCAATTGTCAGCCTTACGCATGGCCTATCGCCTGCACGATAACGCGCCCAGTGTCGTCCGCGCGTCTCTGCCAGGACGCATTCTCCCGGACATAGGCTGCGCCCCGCTCGCCCATGCTCCGCTGAGCATCGGGGTCGGTCGCGAGATCTGCCACCGCTTGCGCCAGCGCTGCCGGATCCTCGGCCGGAATGACGACGCCGGCCCGCTGCTCTCGGACCAGGTTTGCCTGAAACGGCAGGTCCGACACGATGACGGCGGTACCGCACGCCATTGCCTCGAACAACTTCAACGGGGCGACGCCGGTCGCCGACCGGCCGTCGGGATCCTCGATCGTGCACAGTGAAGCGATGGCTCCGCGCAGCAATGCGGGCACCTCACTGTAGGCCCGCCGTCCGAGCCACAGCAGCCGAGGATTGCCCGACGCGGCCTCAAGGCGGCTCCGCTCGATCCCGTCGCCCACGACGACGAGCCGCACATCCTTGGGCCACTGTTCCGTATCTATGGCTTTCAACATCGTCTGGATGCCGTGCCACGCAACGAGTCCGCCGACGAACACGACATAGCGTCCGAGTTCCGCCGACGAGGGGCCGTCGGCACGAAACAACATCGTGTTGGCACCGTTGGGTATGACCGTCACCCGGCGATGACCGGCGAACTTTTCGGCCCATGCGCCGAGGCCATCAGTGACCGTGATCAGTTGAGATGCGAAGCGAAATTGGCTGCGATACATGGCGCCAAGCACCTTTCGCATCGGTGCCAGGGCCGGATAGGTGACGAGCACGTCTTCGGGCCGTCCGTTGATCTCGTGCACTGTCGGCATTCCCCTGAAACGGGCGTAGCGCGAGATCGGCCACGCCATGAAATGGCCGCGCAGGAAAATCGCGTCGAACTCACCGAGCCGGACTGCAAGTCGACGCTGCACCGAAAGCTGCTCGATGATGCGTCGCACGAAGCTAGTACCGGCACTGGCGCCCCCACCGGACGTGGCGAACAACTCGACGGTCCAGCCGTTGTCTCGCAGACCGGCAATGATCTCATGGACGTGCGTATGCGACGCCTGCCCCTCAAGGGGTGTCTCCAGAGACAAATAAGCGACACGTCCGTTAGTGCGTTGCACGAAACCAGATACCAATCGTCAATAGAGACCGACTTGAACTTGCAAACTATCTTTATTCACGCCGCGTCTGAGCGGCCGAGGTTGCGCAACACGCTGCGGACGGCGTCGATGATGTAGTCTTGTGTCGCTGGTCCCAGATAGGGGTGCATCGGTAGAGAGACCACCTCGCCGGCCGACGCGTGCGCTGACGGGAAGGCCGTTGCCGGCCACTGGGAAGCGGCTGTAGGCTGTCATCTGATCGAGCGTTTTGGGATAGTAGACATTGGTGGGCACGCCCTTCGCCTTCAAATCAGCCATGAATTGCTTGCGCCGTGCCGCTGGCACTCGCATGGTGTATTGGGCCCAGACGGAGACCAACTCTGGCGCCATAAATGGCACGACCGCCACGACCGCCACGTCCGCGAGCGCCGCGGTGTAGCGCTGCGCGACCACCTGCCGCGCCGCGATCTCTTCCTCGAACACGGCGAGCTTTTCGATGAGCACGGCGGCCTGCAACGTATCGAGCCGCGAATTCATGCCGATCCGCACGTTGTTATACTTATCGTCACCTTTGCCGTGGAAGCGCAGCGAGCGTAGCAGTTCGGCGGTCTCGTCGTCGTTGGTCAGGATGGCGCCGCCGTCGCCGTAACAGCCGAGTGGCTTGGCGGGGAAGAAGCTTGCGGTCGTGAAATCGCCGAAGCTACCGGTGCGGCGGCCCTTGTAGGTCGCGCCGAACCCCTGCGCACTGTCGCAGATGAGGGCGAGGCCGTTCGCCTTGCAGAAGGCCGCGATGGGATCGTAGTCGGCCATCTGCCCAAACAGATCCACGGCGATCACGGCGCGTGGTTTCAGCCCAGCCCGCGTGGCGGCACTTAGTGCCTGTGGCAGCCCCTTGGGATCGATGTTGTAGGTCGCCTCGTCTATGTCCGCAAAAACCGGTGACGCGCCGAGCCAAGCCACCGCCTCCGCGGTTGCAGCGAAGGTGAAGGCCGGCCAGATCACGGCGTCGCCTGGCCGCAGCTTCATTGCCATCAGCGGCAAGCCGATCGCATCCGTACCGTTGGCGACCCCGACCGCATGTTGCGCGCCGCAGAAGGCCGCCAGTTTCGTCTTGAATTCGGCGACTTGCGGCCCGAGAATGTACTGCCTCTGCTCGACCGCGGCCAGGATCGCCTTCTCCATGCGCGGGCCGATGCGGCGACGCTGCGCGTCGAGATCGATGAAGGCTATAGGCTTCGACGGCTGCTGCGGCGTGGTCATGACGGAGCTTCCTCAAGCAGGCTGGCGGCATCGAGCCGATAGCGGGTCCCGCTCTCGGAACAGACGAGCGAGGCGTCGAGCTTACGTCCATTGCGGCTCATCCAGCCGATGCGGCGGCCGGGTACGCCGGCGATCATCGCGTCGGCCGGAACGTCGGCGGTGACGACCGCACCCGCCGCGACGAAACAGTAGGCGCCGAGCGCATGACCACAGACGATGGTCGCGTTGGCACCGATTGAGGCGCCCCGGCGCACCGGGGTCGGGCGGAACTCAGATTTGCGATTGAGGAACGCGCGTGGATTATTGACATTGGTGAATACGCAGGACGGTCCGCAAAAGACATCGTCCTCGAGTTCAACTCCCTCGTAAAGCGCCACGTTGTTCTGGATTTTGCAGCCGTTGCCGATTGAGACTTTCGGACCGACCATCACGTTCTGGCCGAGCACGCAATCACGCCCGATCCGTACGCCGGACAGCACGTGCACGAAGTGCCAGATCTTGCTGCCGGCCCCGATCTCCGCACCGTCGTCGACGTAGGCGCTCTCGTGGATCAACGCGCCCGGAAAGCGGGGGTCTTCACGCATTTGCGGCGTTCCACCGCTGCTCGCCCGCGCTACCATGTTCCGATCCTTAGGCTTTGGCCCGCTTCACCACAGTCGGATGGCGATCGCCGCTTGCCTCTACCGGAAAGGTGCGAAACGCCGACACAACCTCGATGGAAGGTCGAACGTTTGCGAGGCCATAGCCGCGTCCGGCGAGAATTTCCTTGTAGGAATCGGAGTAGAAGGTCGGTGAAGCCGTCCGAGAACTCCACCTCTTCGCCATCGACCGTGATCGAGCGATAGGTGGTCTGTTTGCCCTTGACGCCGTCGGGGAGATCATTGCTGTCGACCGACAGGAACCAGCGCACGTCCGCCTTTTGATAGCTCAGCAGGCCGCCGGCGCGTTCCCCCTCCCTCAGGTGCGCGCGCTGCGATTGCAACGGGCCGAACACGAAGGCCAACATGTCGAAGAAGTGCACGCCGATGTTGGTCGCGACGCCGCCCGACTTGGCATCTTCGCCCTTCCAGGACGCATGATACCAGCGCCCGCGCGACGCGATGTAGGTCAGATCCACGGCATGCCGCTTGTGCAACAATGCCACGCGCTCGCGTAACGCCAGGATAGCCGGATGCAGCCGCAGCTGGAGGATCGTATTGACCTTGCGGTTGGTGTCGCGCTCGATCTCAGCTAAGCCGTCGATGTTCCACGGATTGAGCACCAGCGGCTTCTCGCAGATCACATCCGACCCCGCCCGCAAACTGAACCGGATGTGGGCGTCGTGCAGGTAGTTCGGCGAGCAAATGCTCACGTAATCGAGGCGCTCGCCGCGCCGCTTCAGCTTGTCCACGTGACGATCGAAACGTTCGAACTGCGTGAAGAAATGCGCGTCGGGATAGTGGCTGTCGATGATGCCGACCGAATCGTTGGGATCGAAGGCGACCTTCAGGTCACCACCGACCGCTTTGATCGCCTTCATCTGGCGTGGCGCAATGTAACCGGCGGCACCGATCAAAGCGAAGCTCTTCATACGCTCTTCCCTTGCTCAGGCTTTAACAACATTGTCAGCGACGATGCCGGCGCGGGCAACAGCGTTGCGGGTGTCTACCACGAGCCGCGCGGAGCCGACCACCATCTTGTAGTCAATGTCGTCGTGATCGGTCGCGATCAGCACCACATCGTAGTCTTTCACCGCCGCCGGCACCAGTTTGATCGACTGCCGGCCCGCAAGTGCCGCGTGTTCGCGCGTCATCGGCACCGTGGGCACGCACGGATCATGGTAGTCCACGCGCGACCCGCGCGCTTCGAGCAGTTCGATCAGATGCAGCGACGGGCTTTCGCGCATATCATCGATGTTCTTCTTGTAGGCGATCCCGAGCACCAGCACCCTGGTTTTCGACAAGCCCTTTCCAGAGTGCCGGTCGAGTGCCTCGGCCAAGCGCTCGATGACGTGGCCCGGCATGGCGGTATTGATCTGACCGGCCAGCTCAATGAACCGGGTCGTGACGCCGAACTCGCGCGCTTTCCACGTCAGGTAGAATGGATCGATGGGAATACAATGGCCTCCGAGGCCTGGACCTGGATAAAAGGGCATGAAGCCGAAGGGCTTCGTCTTGGCCGCGTCGATGACCTCCCAGACGTCGATGCCCATCTTGTCGTAGATGACCTTGAGTTCGTTCACCAAAGCGATGTTCACCGAGCGGAAGATGTTCTCGGTGAGTTTCACGGCTTCCGCGGTGCGCGACGACGACACCGGCACCGTGCTGACGACCAGGGCTTTGTAGACCGCTTCCGCCAAAGCCAGCGCTTCAGGGCCGTCGCCGCCTACGACTTTCGGGATCGTGGCGGTCGAATGGGTGGCGTTGCCGGGGTCTTCGCGCTCGGGCGAGAAGGCCAGAAAGAAATCCTTGCCGCTCTTCAGGCCACCGCGCTCCAAGATCGGACGAACCACTTCTTCGGTCGTTCCGGGCCAAGTGGTCGACTCGAGGACGACTAAATGCCCCTTCCGGAGGCGCGGTGCGATCGCTTCAACGGTGTGCTCGACATAGCTCAAATCTGGCTCGCGCTGCCGTGACAGCGGCGTCGGCACCGCGATTAGGATGGCGTCTGCCTCCTTGAGCCGCTCGAAGTCTGTCGTCGCGACAAAGCGGCCATCTTTAACAGCCTGCGTAATGGCCGACGTCGGAATGTGCTTGATGAAGCTTTCGCCCCGGTTGATCTGGCCGACCCGCGGTTCATTGATATCGAAGCCGATGACGGGAAAGCCAGCCTTGACCGCCGCCAGGGCCAACGGGATGCCGACATAACCCAGCCCAATCACGCCGATCATAAGCGCGCGGCTCTCGATGCGCGCAACGAGATCGTCGATTGTCTTCGCCAGGGCTATTTCTATCTTTTTAGTCGTGCTCGCCCGATGCGGCCCGCGCGCCCGCTGGCGCTGCATTTCAAGCGGCGCCCAATCGCACCAAGAATTTGACTACGGTCACTCTGCCGGTAGCGCGAAAGCCAGGGAAAGGTCAAGACACGGCGAACACGCGGCACGGCTGCGGTTGTGTGGCACTGCTGAAATAACTCATGGGCCGGACTTCAAA
The DNA here is from genome assembly GCA_031379035.1 of Hyphomicrobiaceae bacterium. GTDB lineage: Bacteria > Pseudomonadota > Alphaproteobacteria > Rhizobiales > Hyphomicrobiaceae > JABFRJ01. Next base: position 12,577 of record JANNEU010000034.1, read on the forward strand.
ATAGCCTCAAAATCGCTCTTGAGCATGAGCGAGACAGTTGCTGTGATATGATTGTTGTCGGAACGATACACCGGCCGGTCAGCTTTCATGGCAGGGCAATACCGCGCATCGCAAAACCGGTCGCTCAAATCCAAGATCTCAATGCCGCGGACGGCCGCGGCGGCATCGACATCCGGTCGATTTGTGAGCGCCTGCGCCCGCGGTGTTTGGCAGTCCGCGGGAACGCGCTCTTCGATACAGGTGGTTCCGTAACTCTTGGCGCTCCCGGGAACGTCGCGGACAACGACTGTCTTAATGCCCGCGCGCACGACTTGCAGCAGAACCCTCTGAAATCCCTCTGTCCAGCGCTGCCGCGAAATTTCTGGGGGATGCCGGCGGCTCGTCGTTGCGTCGTACATGCGAGCCGCGACACCAGTCCACGACGAAATGATGACGAGATCAGGCGGCTCATCGATCAAACGTCTGATCGCATTCAAACGCCAGACGTCGCAGCCCGTGTTCCACGTCTTGCGCTGTTCATCATAAACCGGCGCATCGACGGGGGGACAGCTCCCCTTTATCCAGACGCGAAGCTCCCATCCGTTAGCAACGGCGGCCGCGTTTAAACCATCGAAAAAGTGCTCGGCGTGGCTATCGCCAAAAAGCACCACCCGTTTTTTGCCGCCTATTGCACCGTAGATGCAGGGATGCTCGGCTGGCTCTGCGGGCCGTCCACAGTCACCGTTTGCATACCGCGGCCCATCTGCCTTGGCCGTCTTGAGAAGCTCGACCACAGCTGCACGTTCAGCCGAACCGGTCAGATCAAACATTGGCAATGCCGCCGCGGCGATGGCACCGAGGGAACAACAACCGAGAGCGCCGGCAACAACGAGACGTGGCGCGCGCGTGGTCAACGCGCTCACGCGCAACGGCTCCTCGACAAGCGCAAACGCAGCGGCCGCGATCGGAAACACCAAGGCAACAGCGAGCCAAGCGCTCCAATCAAAGGATGGCAACAGCAACGGAAGAAAGAGCAACACCGGCCAGTGCCACAAATACAGACTATACGACCGCGCGCCGACCCAAAGGAGCGGCCTTGAACTTAGCGCGGTGCCAACGCTGCCGCGCGAGGTGTTCCCGCCATAAATGGCTGCCGCGGTCCCCGCGGTCGCTGCCACAGTTCGTAGCAACGAACTTGATGCATAGTGTGAGATGGCAAGCGCGCTGGCGACGATCGCCATCAGGCCGCACCAGCCGATCACAGTGCGCATGCCTGTCAAACGCAGCATTTGGCCTTGCGTCTCGCGTTCGACTTGCCCACGACATACCGCTAAGAGCGCCCCCGTCGCCAATTGCCAGACACGCGCTTCGGTGTCGAAGAACGCGCGCGCGGGCGCTGTGACTGAATAGCGCGTCATCACAAAAAACGAGCCCACAAGAACGACGCAGAGAAAAAATGCTGTTATGGTTCTGCTGAAGCGACCGAAAAGTGTCACACCAGCAGCTAAAAGTAGGGGCCAAAAAAGGTAAAATTGTTCTTCGACGCCCAGCGACCAGAAGTGAAGAACAGGACTGGCCGCGACTGACGCGTCGAAATAGTCCAGCGAACGCGCCGCAAAGCGGTAGTTCGCACCATAGATCAGGGCCGCCGCAATGTCTTTGGCCGCGGCTTCGCGCTCCAACGCCGGGAGCAAATACAGGGTGGCTGCAAAAGTTCCGAAAAGCACCAGCAGTGCATTCGGCAAAAGGCGAGCCGCGCGCCGCGCCCAGAAGCGCAGCAAGTCCAGTCGGCCAGCACTATCCAATTCGCGCGCCAACAATCCAGTAATCAGAAAGCCAGAGATGACGAAGAAGACATCAACACCTACGAACCCGGCGCTGAAGCCTGGCACTTGCGCGTGGTAGAAAATGACGGCGAGTATGGATAGAGCTCGGAGCCCCTGTATGTCGCCGCGAAAGTCCGTCACAAACAGCAATCCCCCAAACGCCCAGCAACCATTCTCAATGCCTTCGCAGCCCAATATCGCGCGAGTATCGCGAGCGCGAGGTAGCGTTATCAGGCGCTTCTGGTCAACCCGACGAGGCTTGACCAGAAGAATCTTGACCATCGGCCGAGGTAGGCCACTCGCTGGCCTCGCCAAAAC
>JANNEU010000086.1:0-3626 GCA_031379035.1 Hyphomicrobiaceae bacterium
GGCGGGGTGCGGCGTGGCGGCAATCGATGTGGCGGGCGCGGGCGGTACGAATTGGGCGCTGGTTGAAGGCGCACGGGCGGCGAATGCGCGTGACCGGGCGATTGCCGGAGCGTTCGCGAACTGGGGCATTCCGACGGCGGCGTCGATTGCGGCGGTGCGCAGCGTTTGCCCCACCATGCCGTTGATCGGATCGGGCGGGATCAAGTCGGGCGTGGACGCGGCGAAGGCCATCCGGCTGGGCGCTGACGTGGTCGGGCAAGCGGCGGGGCTGCTGGACGCGGCGCTTGTGTCAGCCGAGGCCGCGCACGAGGCCATCGAGGTCATGATCACGCAGTTGCGGATCGCATGCTTTTGCACGGGGAGTAGAGATTTAAGGGCGTTGCGGGGGGCGGCTTTGGTGCCAGTGACGCTGCCTTGATAGACAAACATCTTGCTGTCCGGCAAAGGGAGCACGACCTTCTGGTTGCGCGTGCCGCGGGCACAGGGCGGATGATCACGGAGTGACGCGGGTGGGGCAGCATCGCGAGAGTTTTGTGCGGCACGCTCGGGGTTGGGGTGTGCTTCTGGTAATTGCCGCGATGGCGGGCAGTGCACCAGCGGCCGCCGAAGTTTGCGCGCGGTCGGCGACGGTGGCGACGAGTGGGCCTGGGTATTTCGAATTTGCGGCGGTCAGTCAGGCCAAGGCGGCGTGGGCGCGCAAGGTTGTGCGCGATCCGGCGCTGGGGCGGCCCTATAGCAGTTGGGCCAGGGCGCGGGCGTCCAAGGTGACGTGCCGCCCTATTGCCGGGCGCAGCCGCTGTGTGGCGGTCGGCGATCCCTGCCGGAGCGGATCGCGGCCATGAGCGGCAAGCGGACGGTCTGGCAACGGCTGACGGGGGCGAGCAAGGCACCGTCACCTGAGACGCCGCCCGAAAGTCCTGCACTTGAGACAGCCGGGGCCGCAACCCCGGCTCCTGCTGGTCTGCCGGTGGGGCGTGCGGACGCTGGACGAGCGAACCCGCCGTCGACCGAGGCTTTACGCGCAGCCCTTGCTGCGCCATCTCTTCCATCTGCACCTTCTGCTGCGAGTCCATCTCTCATGAACGCTTCCAAGCCTACCGACAAAGCTGCTGATTTTGCTGCCCGCCGCGCGGCGCTCGACTATCATGAGATGGACCCGCCGGGGAAAATCGCGATCCGGCCAACCAAGCCGGTGGTCAACCAGAACGATCTGGCCCTGGCCTACTCGCCGGGCGTCGCGCATGCGTGCACGGCCATTGCTGAGGACCCGGCGATGGCGGAGCGGCTGACGGCGCGCGGCAATCTCGTGGCGGTGATCACCAACGGCACGGCGGTGCTGGGGCTTGGCAATATTGGCCCGCTGGCGTCGAAGCCGGTGATGGAAGGCAAGGCGGTGCTGTTCAAGAAGTTCGCCGGCATTGATTGCTTCGATATCGAAGTGGCGGAAAACGATCCGGATCCGTTTGTGGAATGCGTCGCGCGCCTGGAGCCGACGTTCGGCGGTATCAATCTGGAAGATATCAAGGCGCCAGAGTGCTTCGAAATCGAGAAGCGTTTGCAGGCGCGGATGAAGATTCCGGTGTTCCACGACGACCAGCACGGCACGGCGATCGTCGTCGCCGCGGGCATTCTCAACGGGCTGAAAGTGGTCGGCAAACGCATTGAGGATGTGCGGCTGGTGACGTCGGGTGCGGGTGCTGCGGCGTTGGCGTGTCTTAACCTGCTCGTCTCGCTTGGCATGAAGCGCGAGAACATTACCGTCACCGACATCAAGGGCGTCGTCTACAAGGGCCGCGTTGAGTTGATGGACCCTTATAAGGAGCCGTTCTCGCAAGTGACCAACGCGCGCACGTTGGCCGAAGTAATGCCGGGTGCGGATGTGTTTCTGGGATTGTCTGCCGCAGGCGTTGTCTCCAAAGAGATGGTCGCGACCATGGGGCCGAAGCCGCTGATCTTCGCGCTGGCCAATCCGAACCCCGAAATCATGCCGGAGGATGTGAAGGCGGTGCGCAAGGATGCCATCATCGCGTCGGGCCGCACAGACTTCCCCAACCAGATCAATAACGTTTTGTGCTTTCCCTTCATCTTCCGCGGCGCGCTCGATGTGGGTGCGACGACCATCAACGAGGAGATGAAGAAGGCGGCCGTCGTCGCGCTTGCTTCCATTGCCAATCAGGAAGCGTCGGATATTGTGACCTCGGCCTACAACACGGACACGTTCGTGTTTGGGCCGGACTACATCCTGCCGAAGCCGTTCGATCCGCGGCTGATCATGGAGATCGCACCGGCGGTGGCGGAGGCGGCGATGCGCTCGGGTGTGGCGACGCGGCCGATCACGGATATACCGGCGTACAAGCAGAAACTCTCGACGTTCGTTTATCGGTCCGGCTTTGTGATGAAGCCGGTGTTCGAGGCGGCGCAGCGGTCGCCGAAACGACTGATCTTCGCGGAAGGTGCACACCCATATGTGCTGCAGGCGGCAGCCCAGGTGATCGAGGCTGGGATCGCGCGGCCCATTCTCATTGGCTTCCGCGAGGACATTACACGGGCGGCGAACCATCTTGGTTTGCGCATCAAGCCGGATGTGGATTTTGATCTCGTGGATCCGAAGACGGATCCGCGGATGGCGCTGCTGGGCGACGAATATCTGCGGCTGGTCGAGCGCAAGGGCGTGTCGCCGGCGCAGGCGGCGCGGGTGGCGCGGACATCGAACACGCCGCTGGGTGCGTTGCTGTTGAAGCGCGGCGATGGTGATGCGCTGATCTGTGGGCCCATTGGCCGGTTCCAGCGGCATCTGGCGCACGTGGAGCAGATCATCGGCAAGGCCCCGGGTGTGAAAGATTTCGGCACGCTGTCGGCGATCATTCTGCAGCGCGGGCCACTGTTCCTCGCCGACACGAACGTCTCGTATGATCCGACCGCCGAACAGTTGGCCGAGATGACGATGATGGCGGCGGAAGAAGTGCGCCGCTTCGGCATCGAGCCGAAGGTGGCGTTCGTGTCGCATTCGAGCTTCGGCTCATCGGATACGCCGTCGTCGATCAAGATGCGGCAGGCGCTGGCGTTGCTCAAAGGCTGGGCGCATGACCTGGAAGCCGAGGGCGAAATGCACGCGGATGCGGCGCTGTCGCCGTTTATTCGCGATGAGATTTTCCCGAACTCGCGGCTCAAGGGCGCGGCCAATCTGCTGATCATGCCGAACTTGGATTCGGCGAATATCGCGTTCAATCTGCTGAAAGCGGTGTCGGAAGGTGTGGCGGTGGGGCCGATCCTGCTGGGTGCGGCAAAACCAGTGCACATCGTGACGCCGTCAGTGACGGTGCGTGGGTTGCTCAATATGGCGGCGCTGGCGGTTGTCGATTGTCAGCGGAGCACGGGGGGGAACCAGCGGTGAGCTCATTGTAACGCGGCCTTCCGCGCCAAGAACCACGCCCCTTTCGAGGCGTGGCCCTGACGTGCGGTTCAAGCTGGGAAGTTAGTTGATAATCCCGGCTTTGACGGCGCTGGCGAACTCGGCGCGCGAGATCTTGCCGTCCTTGTCGGCGTCGATTTCCTTCATGGCAGGCTCATACGGCTTAAGCGCCGCGCCCTCGATGAAGCCCGTGGCCTTCGGATCGGCTGCCTTG
>JANNEU010000135.1:0-6135 GCA_031379035.1 Hyphomicrobiaceae bacterium
GATCGACAACGGTCGGATGCTGCGCACGTTCGTGCAGGTCATGCGGTCGGGTGCGGTGGGCCGTAAGTCGTTGGGTTCGCGCCCGAAGGCAATGGTGGCTGGCTGGCTGAACGGTGCGTCGGATCGTCAGTTGATCAACGCGGCTGTTGGGCAGTCGCCGTCGCTCGCCGACGTGGTTCGCATGGTGCATCCGAAGCCGGCGTCAGCCGAGCGCCGGGCGCTCTACGCCTACCTGATCGGCAAGCCCTACGATGTCGCACTGGTCCCCGAGACCGTGCGTGCCTTCGAGGCCTTCAAGCGCGACGCGACGAAGCCAGTGCCTGACGTGCCGTTCCAGATGCTGACCGCGCTGGAGCTGACACCGAAGCATTGGGCGGCGATTGCGCAGACGGCGGGCCGGCAGATGCTGCGCATGAACCTCAACACGTTCGCACGCCACGGCGTGTTCGCGGAGGAACGTGCAACGCAGATGATCGCCAAGCGGCTGGCCGACAAGGACGCGATCCGTAAGGCACGCGTGCTGCCCTACCAGCTGATGGCGGCTTACACCGCGAGCAGCCAGGGCGTGCCGGCTGAAATCCGTGAAGCGCTGCAGGACGCGATGGAAGTCGCGCTCGGCAACGTGCCGAAGATCGCTGGCCGCGTGGTTGTGTGCCCGGACGTGTCCGGTTCCATGCAGTCGCCGGTGACCGGTCACCGCAAGGGTGCCACGTCGGCGGTGCGCTGCATCGACGTCGCGGCGCTGATGGCGGCGGCCATGCTGCGGGTGAACCGCGGCGCGCGCGTGCTGCCGTTCGAGCAGAGCATTGTCGATGTGCGGTTGAACGCCCGCGACAGCGTGATGACGAATGCGGCCAAGCTGGCAGCGATCGGCGGCGGCGGTACGGACTGCTCGGCACCGCTTGCGCAGCTGAACGCGGAGAAGGCATCGGCTGATCTCGTGGTGTTCATCTCCGACAACGAGTCGTGGATGGATGCAGCGAAGGGCGGTGGCAGTACGGCGCTGATGACGGAATGGACGAAGCTCAAGGCCCGTAACAAGGCGGCGAAGCTGGTCTGCATCGACATCCAGCCGAACCGCACGACGCAGGCTGTCGAGCGCAGCGATATCTTGAACGTCGGGGGTTTCTCCGACGCCGTGTTCGAAGTGATCGCAGCTTTCGCCAAGGGCGAGATCGGGCCCGCCCACTGGGTTGGCCAGATCGAGCAGATCGAAGTGTAATGCAGAATGCTCTCTCCCCGCCCTTGGGCGGGGAGAGGGAACAACAACACCATGACGAATGCCGATGGAACTCCATCCGGGTCGCGGGTTCGAGTCCCGCCGGTGTTGCGCAAGCAGCGCCGTAGCTCAGCGGTAGAGCAGGACGCTCGCAAGAGCGTTTCGCGTTTCATCAAGATTTGTCGTCATGACTGATTTCTACGGCCAGGCGAATGCCTGTGGGACGCCATGGTAAGGCGCAAGCCGAAGCGGTTCGAACCCGCTGCCCGGTCGCTGCTCGCACCAGCGCTCGGGAAATGTCTCGCAAGAACTCGTCGCCAGGACAGTATTCAAGCCAGCACCATGAAATGGCCGGAGTGTTCGGCTACAGACGCAGAATTGGAAGTAAGCCCGGCGAATGCCTTCTGTGACTACATGCACCAAATGTCGCGTCACAGATTCGAAACTCGTCGCCGGGACTTCAACGACACCATCAGAACAGGCCGTGACGAATGCCGGTGGAACTACATCGCTGTTAACGACCAGGACGTGGGTTCGAATCCCACCGGGGCCACCACACTCTCAAGTGGCTTATGGCCCCGTAGCTCAGTGGATAGAGCAGGAACGTTTCGCCAAAACCTCGTCGTCACGGTCTTTTTTATTGTGCAGCAGATCATTCAAGGCAGGACGTGCCATGCAGTCGAAATATGAATTCCTTGCCGAACGCTCTCCTGCAGCCCAAGCCCTCGAAGGCTTTGCGAAGCCTGTGAAGATGTGGACGCGCGGCGTGCCGCTTGAAAACCAGGCGGCGCAGCAGTTGCTCAACACCGCGCAGTTGCCCTTCATCCACGAGTGGCTCGCTGTCATGCCCGACGTGCACTATGGGAAGGGCTCGACGATTGGCTCTGTCATCCCGACCAAGGGCGCGATCATCCCGGCCGCAGTTGGCGTCGACATCGGCTGTGGCATGATGGCGATCCGCACAACGCTGTCAGCCAAAGACTTGCCCGACAGCCTTGCCAAGTTGCGCGATGGCATCGAGCGTGCAGTCCCGCACGGCGGCACCGGCTTGTCTGCCGGCTGGAAAGATGGTGTGCCGAACGCCGTGGCTAAGCGCTTCGAGGCGACTGGGCTGGCGTCTGGCCTTGCCGTGCTCGAAGACAAGCATCCGCGCATCCGCAAATCGCAGACGGTCACGCATCTGGGCTCGCTCGGCGGCGGCAATCACTTCATCGAGATTTGTCTGGATCAGGACAATCGCGTGTGGGCGATGCTGCATTCCGGCTCGCGCGGCATCGGCAATGCCATCGGCACCTACTTCATTCAGGAAGCGCGCGAAATGCTGGCGCGGCGCTCGCCCGGCTTCGGCGTACCCGATAAGGATCTCGCCTGGTTCGAAGAAGGCGAACCCATGTTCGACGACTACGTGGCGGCCGTTGGCTGGGCGCAGGACTTCGCACGTCAGAACCGCGAAGTGATGATGGGCAACGTGCTGCGCGTCATGCATGAGCAGTTGCCGGCGTTCCAAACCGACAAGTCAGCCATCAACTGCCATCACAACTATGTGGAGCGCGAGCATCACTATGGCGCGGATGTGTGGCTGACGCGCAAAGGAGCCGTGAAAGCCGGCAAAGGCGATCTCGGCATCATCCCGGGTTCGATGGGCGCGAAATCGTTCATCGTGCGCGGGAAAGGCAACAAGGAAAGCTTCTGCTCATGCAGCCACGGTGCCGGCCGTGTCATGTCGCGCACGGCTGCGAAGAAGAAGTTCACGTTGGCCGACCACGCTCGCGACACCGCCCACATCGAATGCCGTAAGGACGAAGGCGTGATCGACGAAACGCCCAGGGCCTACAAAGACATCGACGCCGTCATGGCCGCGCAAGCTGACTTGGTGGAGATCGTACACACCCTGCGGCAAGTGGTGTGTGTGAAGGGGTGAGATGTTTTTTCCTCCTTCCGTTTTCCCGGAATTCTTCGCGCCATTCAGCGCGGAGAATATCCGGGATCCTCACCCGCCGGAGTTTGGCTGCGGTGCTTCAACTGCGACAGGTGGAGATCCCGGCTCTTAGCGCTGAAACGCGCTTCGGCCGGGAAACCGGATGAGAGAGTTGTGCGCCCAAGAGCGGGTGCGGGGCCCGCGTGCGCAGGCACGCATACAATAAAGCGGCCCTGGCGTGGGTGCACGAGTGACGCGTAGTCCCTCGTAATTCGCCCGTTAGGGCGAAAGTATGCACGACGAGAACTTGAGAGTTGAACATGTCCTTCCTTACCATCGACGGTTCGCGCGGCGAAGGCGGCGGGCAGATCTTGCGGACGGCGCTGTCGCTGTCGATGATCACGGGCTTGCCGTTTCGCATCGAGAAGATCCGCGCAGGCCGCAAGAAGCCCGGTTTGCTGCGGCAGCACATGACCTGCGTCGAGGCTTCCAAGCGTATTTCGAGCGCGACTGTCCAAGGCGCGGAGATTGGCGCGACGGCTTTGACGTTCACGCCCGGGCCTATCCAAGGCGGCACCTACAGCTTTGCCATCGGTTCGGCGGGCTCAACCACGCTCGTGTTCCAGACGATCCTGCCCGCGCTGCTGCGCGCGGCGGAGCCATCAATGGTCACGCTGGCGGGCGGTACGCACAACCCGATGGCACCGACGTTCGACTATCTTGAGCGTGCGTTCCTGCCGCAACTCGCGCGCATGGGTGCCAGCGTCGAAGCAAAGCTGCATCGGCACGGCTTTGCGCCTGCCGGTGGTGGCCGTTGGCATGCGCGCATACGGCCTGGACCACTGACGCCGGTCACGCTCGACGACGCCGGCCCGCCCTCAGGTCGCTGCGTGATCGCTGACGTCGCCAACCTGCCGTTTGAGATCGCCGAGCGTGAATGTGCCGTTGCTCTCGGGCTGCTGGGTTGGCCATCCGAACTGGCAACGCCGCGAACAATCAAAGCGGATGGCCCCGGCAACGTGCTCGCCATCGAGATCGCGCATGCCAATGTCACCGAGTTGTTCACCGGGTTTGGCGCGCGGACCATGTCGGCGGAGGCGCTGGTGGGAAACGCCGTGCGTGAGGCGCGCACCTATCTCGCGGCCAAGGTGCCCGTGGGTCCGCATCTGGCGGATCAGCTGCTGCTGCCGCTTGCCTTGGCGGGCGGGGGCGCATTTGTGACGCAAGAGCCTACGGCGCATACGCGGACCAACATTGAAATCATTCAGTTCTTTCTGCCGGTGACCTTTTCAATGAATGAATTGGCACCGGGCCGCTGGCGCATTGCCGTCGGTTAGTCTGAGTGGGAGTGCTTGCGTCGCATCCCATGGTAGCGTTACCAAATTACCACTTGCCGTCAGCCACCGGCGCAGCGTTCGCAATTGTATTGACCCAAGACGAGAGCTTTGGCACTCGAAACGGCGTGTACAATGTGTGGGGAACGTCTTACTCTTCACGTGGTATTGCTTTGGCATGCGCGGCGCTGTGATCGGCCGGGCTAATGTGTGGTGTTTTACAAGCCAAACGGACATTAATAAGCGTTTAGTGACAGGGAGCTATCGAATTTTTTGGGTGGGATTGTGACTGCAGGTTCAGGTTATTCCGTACCGCTTTGCAGGGTCGATCTGCAGTGTGGACCGCCTTCTCACGGCGACGCAAATTCCGTCGCTTGTTTTCACAGAAAATTCGATATCTGAGCAATGACAAAGCCCTCAATTCTGCGTCGCATCGTCGGCCTCAGTTTACCGCTGGATGCTGTGTCACAGCAGCCAGGTAACGTTGCCGCTGGCGATGACGAGGTCACGGTGGCCGTCCGCCGTGGCGTTACTGCGGGCCGTAGCGGCCAAGAGGTGCCCACCGCGATACTCAGTAAAGCGCAGCGGCAATTGCAGTCGGCGTCGGGCAGTTCTGCCAACCAGGCTGAGCGGCTGACAGAGCTTCTCGATCTCATCGCGCAGTATCCCGACAATGAGCGACTGCAGGTGCTCGCCGCTCGTTTGGTTGATGCCGGCAAAGACAGTAATCGCGCACCGCTGGTCTGGCAGGCGCTCTTCGAGAGACTGCCTGGCTCGACTGAAGCGTTGCGGATGCATTTGCGTTGGACGGCACGGCTGATTGATCATGCCGCCGCGCGTCGCATCCTGCAAAGCCGCTTTCCAAGCACTCCGTCCGGATACGACGAACTTCTGCTGTTTGCGCGTGGCTGCGAAGAGTTGAAAATGTTTGATGAGGCTGACCGGGCTTTCGAGAGCGCAATCAATCTCCAATCGTTGCGGGAGGAGCCCTATCTTGAGTTTGCGCGCAGCTTGCAGGCGCGAGGTTTTCTTGATCGTGCGGTTCGGGTTGTTGAACGGGCAGGAGAGCAGGTAACGGCCTCCGATGTGATGTTGCGCCTGAAGGCACGGATCAATCTTGATCGCTTTCAGCTCGATGCCATTGAGCCCACCGCGCGTGATGCAAGTCATGCCGGCAACGCGGCCCTGGCAACTCTGCTGAGGACGATTGCTGACCAGCGCATTGTGCCGGAGACTGGATTCCGCAGTTTCGTTGGCTCAATTCTGATGCTCAATGGAACGTTGGGATCGGGCGGGGCAGAGCGCCAACTGACGAATACGGCGATTGGACTGCAGCGATGCGTGGACCAGGGGCAACAACTCTGTGATCGCGATATTATTGGTCCGATTACCGTGTGCGTCCGTTCCTTGACCTCGCGCCCGGGGGCCGATTTCTTCAGACCACATCTGCAGAAGGCTAACGTCGCGACTTTGGAGTATTCCGGTCTTGAGCTTTATGGCGGGAATCGGCGGCAATCGCTGGTGCGGAGCATCGAAGAGACCCTGCGCTTTCTTCCACCACAAATGATCGAGGGAACAGAGCGGCTCACCGATGTGATCGCGGGGATCCGGCCCGAAGTCGTGCACATCTGGCAAGATGGGACGATTTTTGCCACGGCCTTGGC
>JANNEU010000189.1:0-7232 GCA_031379035.1 Hyphomicrobiaceae bacterium
TTGCGTTCGCCGTTGATTTCTTTCGAGATGGTGCCGGCGACCTGGAACTGGCTGCCGTTGGCCAAGGGTTCAGCGCTGATCGTAAAGCCGTTGTGCTCAGCGGTGGCCGCTGGGCCTTGCGGTGCTGCCGCGCCGCCTCCGAACAGGTTTTTCCAGAACGACAAGGGATGTCTCCGCGTGGTGGTGGCGATCAATTTGCCTTATACTCAGGCTATGGCATGGGACCAATCCGATGGCGGCAAGCGCCGCAGCTATCATCATGGCAATCTCCGCGAGGCGCTCGTGGAGGCGGCCTTGCGGCTGATCCACGAGAAAGGTCCAGCAGGCTTTACCATTGCCGAGGCCGCACGGGTAGCCGGGGTCAGTCCGGCCGCACCCTACCGGCATTTCCGCGACCGCGATGCGCTGATGGCCGATGTGGCCAAGCGCGGGTTCGATGACTTTGCGGGTCGCCTCAAAAAGGCCTGGGATGAGGGGCGGCCGAAGCCCGTGGCGGCGCTGCACCGGCTGGGCGCGGCCTATCTGGCGTTCGCCCGCGAGCAGCCGGCGCACTACGCTGCCATGTTCGAGGCAGGTCTGTGCATTGGTGATTATCCGGAGCTGTCCGTGGCCAGCGAAGCTGCGTTTGCGGTGCTGCGCGGCGCCAGTGAGACGCTGGTGGCGAGCCTGCCGGCCGAGGGCCGCCCGCCGGCGCTGATGATGGCCCTGCATATTTGGTCGCTGAGCCACGGCATCGCCAGCCTGTTCGCGCGCGGAGACAAGTCCCGGCGGCCGTTGCCGATGGATCCGGCCGAGCTGCTGGAAGCGGCGGTGCTGATCTATCTCGACGGTCTGGGTGCCAAACGAGGGTGAACGCGGCCTCGCAGAAATTTCTCGAGCGGCCTCTTGACGGCAAAGGTCACCTCCCCCAGATATGTGAATGTAAGTAACATTTACATCATCAGGAGACCCACATGTCTGAGGTTGTGGCGAAGCTGGACGATATGGGGCAGGCGGCCTGGATCGCTGTCATGGTGCTCGGCTTCGTTCTGTTCTGGCCAATTGGACTGTCAATTTTAGCCTATTTGCTATGGAGTGGTCGCATGGGACGTGGATGCAACTCAAGCTGGGGCGATGGCAGCACCCGGTGGGAGCGCAAAATGGCGCGCTTCCAAGACAAGATGGAGCGTTGGCAGGGCCGCAGTGGCGGCATGAGTGATCGTGGCCAGCGCTTCGCTGGCGGGTTTGCAGGTGCGGGCTTCGCGCCCAGCGGCAATCGCGCCTTCGATGAGTACCGCGCCGAAACCGTGCGGCGCCTCGAAGAAGAGTTCGGTGAGTTCAAGTCGTTCTTGGACCGCCTGCGCGAAGCCAAGGATAAGGCCGAGTTCGATCAGTTCATGACTGATCGCCGCAATCGGCCCGCCCAAGGTCCAGCCACTTCAGGCTCAGGCCCTGGCGCACCTGGCTCTGGTCCGTCTGGTAGCAGCCAAAGTCCTGGCGACTATCCTTTCGGTGGCAACCTGCCGCCTAAGAACTGAACCGAAACCGGCAGGTGCTGTCGAACTGAAAGGGCGCAATAGGGTGCCCTTCAGTGACTGCATTGCGCCACCACCGGCGAGATGATGGCCACATCACTCTTGGCCATCAAGCCAGCCCTGGCGCAATACGCTGAAACGCTATTGCGCCCTCTCGGCGGTGTGCACCACCCTCACATTTCCATCTTCCGCGCACTCATCGGCACACCATCCGGTGCTTCGCTGCCGGGTTTGTACATGAAGCTCGCCACGCCCGTGGCGCACAGTTTGCCTTCGTGTGTCCCATCGTCGAGATAGACTTCGCCGCGGCATGTGGCGACGCGGCCCTCGACGCCCAGCACGCGTCCCTTCGCCGTCAGCACGCCCGTCTTGGCCGGCGCGAGATAGGTAATCTGCAGCGTGATCGTCACCGACATCCGCGTCCGGCCCGGCGTGCTGCAATACGCCACCGCATGCCCGAACGCCGCATCCAGCATCGCCGCGTAGATGCCCCCGTGCACCATGCCGTGGCTGTTGTCGTGGCGCCCATCAATCGCCAGCGTGATCTCAGCATACCGCTCCGTCCACACCTTGGTTTCATAGCCGATGGTACGGCGAAACCCATGGATCGGCCGCCCCAGGTTGGGCTTATCAGCATTGGCGTTGTCGGGTGGTCTTTGCACATTTGTCATGGGCACCTGCGATCTGATAGGCGGAAGCACGATCTTCTCCCATAACCGAGACCCAGCCGTCATGAAAGCCACGCCCATCACGGCGCCACCCGTGCCCGCAGTCCATCTCGAAGCACTCAAGGCCATCGTCGGCGCGGGCGGCTACTTCGAGAGCGAGGCGGATACGCGCGCCTATTGCCAGAGCTGGCGCTATGCCTACTTAGGCACCACGCCGCTGGTGCTGCGGCCGAAGTCCACCGCGGAAGTCGCAGCGCTGGTCCGCTACTGCGCCGCGCACACCATCGCCATGGTCCCGCAAGGTGGCAACACAGGCCTCACCTATGGTGGCCAGCCGCGCGAGACGATGAGCGAAGTCGTCATCACCACCGAGCGTATGACGACCGTCCGCGCCATCGACCTCGGCAACGACACCATCACCGTCGACGCCGGCGTCGTGCTGCAATCCATCCAGGAAGCCGCAGCAAAATCCAACCGCCTGTTCCCGCTCAGCCTCGGTGCGCAAGGCTCCTGCCGCATCGGTGGCAACATCTCGACCAACGCCGGCGGCGTGCAGGTACTCCGCTATGGCAACACGCGCAACCTCGTGCTCGGCCTCGAAGTCGTCCTCCCCGATGGCCGCATCTGGGACGGCCTGCGCGGCCTCCGCAAAGACAACACCGGCTATGACCTCAAGCAGCTCTTCATCGGCGGCGAAGGCACGCTCGGCATCATCACCGGCGCTGTCTTGAAACTGTTCCCGCTGCCTACGGCGTCTGAAACCGCGTGGATTGCCGTTGAAAGTCCTGCTGCCAGTGTCGCCCTGCTGGGCTATCTTAAGGCGCGGCTCGGTGATGCCATCTCCGCCTTTGAACTCATCTGCCACGCCATCGTGCAATTCACCGTCGAAGGTGTGCCCGGCAATGAATACCCCATGCGCGATGTCCACCCCTGGTACGTGCTGATGGATTGCACCAGCCAGGGCGCCCCCGGCTCGCTCGCCGAACCGTTGTCCGAAGCCCTCGCGTCCGCCGCCGAGGCCGGCTTGATCACCGACGCCGTCCTCTGCAGTTCATCACAACAGTCCCGCAAACTCTGGAAGCTGCGCGAGGACATGGCCGAAGGCCAGCGCTCTGTCGGCGGCTCCATCAGCCACGATATCTCTGTGCCCGTCTCCGACATCGCAGCCTTCGTCGCGGAAGCCGACGCCGCCATGGAAAAAGCCTACCCCGGCATCCGCCATTGCTGCTTTGGCCACGTCGGCGATGGCAACCTGCACTACAATCCGGTGCGCCCTGAGGGCTGGACGCAGGAGCGCTACATGCAGGAGTACGACGCGATCAACCGTATCGTGCACGACATCGTCATCAAGCATCGCGGCTCGATCAGTGCTGAACATGGCATCGGCCGCATTCGCTTGGCCGAAAACCACCACTACAAAAGCGCCGTCGAAATCGATCTGCTCCGCGCCGTCAAACGCGCCTTCGATCCCCACAACATCATGAACCCGGGGAAGCTGGTGGAAATGTGAGTGCGGCCTAGGGGCGATCAACGAATACCTGCGCACGTTTGGGTGCGCTGCCCTCCCCACTTGTCATCCTCGTGCTTATCCACCAGCCGGTCGAAGGCGGCCCAGGGAACAGGCTTCAAAAGCTGATGAATCAAGCTATTGTGGTGGTGCATGGTTTTGCTTCTCAGTGTCGAGTGTGCCGGCAAGCTTCTCGAATCACAGTTGAATCAAAGCCATGCTCCCTGGCCAGCAAATTTAAACCGGACAGCCGTGGGACAAGCCCGAGGATGACATCTTCTGAGAGGGCGCAGTCACACGTAAGCCCCGGTACAATACGCTGAAACGCCATTGCGGCCTACGCCGGCTTTCCATCAATCTCCCGCATCGCCGCCGCGTCGCGCGCCGACAACTCGGGATACGCCGCGTCCGTGCCCACATCCCTCGTGATCCGCCACGACCGGGCGCACTTCTTGCCCTCAGCCAGCTTCGGCACTACGGCGATGCCGCTGCCGTGACCATACGCTTCTGGCGGTCCTTCACCCTCAATCACCGTGATCCCGGACGTAATGCAGATTTCCGCCAAATCAAAATTGGGCAGCGCCTTTTCGTCATCGAGAATGCCCCTGTGTAACTTCATGTTCAAATAAACGATCGGTGCGGCTTCAAGGCTTGAGCCTATGCGCTTGGCAGCTCGCTCAAGCTCAAGCGCGCCAGTCACGGCGCTACGGATGATTCTAATTGCGTTCCAATATCCATTGAGCATGTCCCGATGCCATGCTTTTGGAAGCTCTGGGAACAATTCGAGATGCACCGAGCCGCCCTTCGCATCCAACTCCGGATAGCGCGCCAGCCAGCACTCCTCGGCCGTGAACACCAGGATCGGGGCGAGCCAGACCGTCACGCAGCGGAAGATGTGCTCCACGCACGTTAACGCTGCGCGCCGCTTCAAGCTCGACGGCGCTTCGCAATATAACGCATCCTTGCGGATATCGAAGTAGAACGCGCTCAGGTCCGTGTTCATGAAGTGCGACAGCAGCGACACGACCTTCTTGTAGTCGTAGGTTTCGTAGGCTGAGCGAATTTTCGGGTCGAGCTCCGTCAGCAAGTGCAGCATGTATTTCTCGAGCGGTGGCATGTCGTTGAAACCGACCGCCTGCTTCGTGTCATAGTGGCCAAGGACACCAAGCATCCAGCGCAACGTGTTGCGCATCTTGCGATAGCTCTCGGCAAAGTTTTTCAGAATGCCCGGGCCGATCTGGAGATCGTCGGAGTAATCCGACGACGCCACCCACAGCCGCAGAATATCTGCACCCGAGTTCTTGATCACGTCCTGCGGTGCCGTCACGTTGCCGACGGACTTGGACATCTTCTGCCCCTTCTCGTCGAGACAGAACCCGTGCGTCAGCACCACGTCGAACGGCGCGCGCCCACGCGTGCCACTCGATTCGATCAGCGAGGAATGGAACCATCCGCGATGCTGGTCGGAGCCTTCGAGATACATGACGCGATCCTGCCCGCCATCGACGCGGCGCTTCATGCCCATCAGGCCAGGGAAGTGCGGATCGTTCAGCACGTAGGAATGCGTGGAACCTGAATCGAACCACACGTCGAGCACGTCGTTGACCTTCTCATAAGCCGCCGGGTCGTAGCCCTTCGGTGCGAGCTTGGTCGGCGTTTTCAAGAAGCGCGCGCCATCAACGTCCGCGAACCACGCATCCGCGCCCTCGGCAAACATGGCATCATAGATGCGCTGGTTCACTTCCGGGTCGAGCAGGATGTCGCTGGTACCCTTCGTCACGAACACCGCGATCGGCACGCCCCACGCACGCTGGCGCGAGACGACCCAATCCGGCTTGGCTTCGATCATGCCGGTGATGCGGTTTTGACCGGACGCGGGCACCCACTCGGTTTCGCGGATGGATTTGAGTGAGGTTTCGCGAAGCGATTTGCTTAGCGCCTGATTGTGTCCAGTGCCCTTCTTGGTCGCGTGCTCCTTGCGCGACAGCTCTTCGAGGAACGGGATCGCCTTGTCCATGTGGATGAACCACTGCGGCGTGTTGCGGAAGATGACCGGCTTCTTCGAGCGCCACGAATGCGGATACTGATGCTTGAGGCGGCCGCGCGCGACCATCATGCCGGCATCCGCCAGCGCCTTGATCACAGCGTCGTTGGCTTTGCCCTTCTCACCCTTGTCGGTGATGACGCGCTCGCCCTCAAAGCCCGGCGCGTCTTTGGTCAGCGCGCCGTTCTCGTCGACGGTGTAGGGGATCGCGGGATCAATGCCGCGCGACACCAGCAGCCGCGTCGACGCCGTCCAGATATCAAAATCCTCCCGCCCATGCCCCGGCGCCGTATGCACAAACCCCGTACCCGCATCGTCCGTGACATGATCGCCGTCGAGCAATGGAACGTCGAAAGCGTAGCTGCCGTCATCGTCGAAAGACAGCACGATGGATTTTCCTTGCACCGACAGTCCTGTATCCTGTTCCTTTGCAGCGAGCGGATGCGCGCACGTGAGAGCGGCGATGTCGTCGGCGGTCACATCGCCGCGACGCTCGTAAGCCTCGACCTTGCCAACCTTCATGACGCCTTCGGCGAGCTTGTCGGCAAGGATGTAGCGCTCGCCCACTTTGGCCCAATTGTTCTCTGGCGCGGCCGTGACTTCGTAGAGCCCGTAGCTGATCTTGTGATTGAATGAGATCGCGCGGTTGCCCGGCAGCGTCCACGGCGTCGTCGTCCAGATGACGACGAACGACCCCACCAACTCGTCATGCCGGCGAAGGCCGGCACCCACGACAGCTGTCGACTTAGGTTCTACTTGCCGTGGGTCCCGGTCTTCGCCGGGATGACGGGCGGATGGAGTAGCTCCGGCGGCAACTACCGGAAATTTCACCCACACCGCGTCGCTTTGAAAATCCTGGTACTCGACTTCCGCTTCAGCGAGCGCCGTCTTCTCAACCACGCTCCACATCACGGGCTTGGAGCCGCGATAGAGCTGTCCCGTTTCGGCGAAGGTGTGCAGCTCGCGCGCGATGGCTGCTTCGGCTGGAAACGTCATCGTCGTGTACGGGTTCTTCCAGTCGCCTTCGACGCCGAGGCGCTTGAATTCCTCGCGCTGCACGTTGAGCCAATGCTCGGCAAACGCGCGGCACTCGGCGCGAAACGCCTTCAGCGCGGCTGGGTCTTTCAGGTTCGGCTTTGGCTTGCCCTTGGCGATGTAGTCTTCCTCGATCTTCCATTCGATCGGCAGGCCGTGGCAGTCCCAGCCGGGCACGTAGTTTGAATCAAACCCCAGCATCTGCTGTGAGCGGGTCACAAGGTCTTTCAGGATCTTGTTGAGCGCATGCCCGATGTGGATGTTGCCGTTTGCGTAGGGCGGGCCATCGTGCAGCGTGAAGCGCGGCTTGCCCTTGGAAGCAGCCCGCAGCTTCACATACAAGTCGAGCTTGGCCCACCGCTCAAGCAGCTTGGGCTCCAGCACCGGCAGTCCGGCCTTCATCGGAAAGTCAGTCTTGGGGAGATACAGCGTCTTGCCCCAGTCGCGCGCGGCGGCGGGTGTGT
>JANNEU010000202.1:0-3883 GCA_031379035.1 Hyphomicrobiaceae bacterium
ATCTCGACGGTCGAATGCGCCTTCGACTGACGGGCGAGGGCCGATCCGCCGGGACTGGTTGCGGCGCGCGATGCGCTGGTGGATGGTACGTGCTTGCTTTTGGGTTCATCCCCCTCGTCCGTGCAACACACATCTGCATTCACGCGTGGCGAATTGATGCGTTATCTCGCCGAGATCGCCTTGGCCCCTGACGCTATTCTTCACAACACGGCGCTGCGCTGGCGGGTCGACGCGCCCGACACGTTTGCCGTCAGCACCGGCTCGGGCGAAACGGCCGCCGAAGTCGGGCTGACGCTCGACAGCGACGTGCGGATCATCGGCACGTTCGCGCCTGATCGCCCGCATTCGGTCACCGCTCCGCTTCTACCCACACCTTGGCGCGGCCGACTCTCCGATTACCACCAGCACGAGGGGCGCTGGCTGCCCTTCACTGCTGAAGTTGCGTGGGAAATCGACGGCACGTCAGAAACCTATTGGCAGGGTCAGGTGCTCAAATGGGAAACGAGCGACGGCATGTGATGGCCGCAGGTCACTTGGCCGTGCTGGTCGCAAACCAAATGGCAATACCACCAAGTGCGAGCGACAGGCCGCGTCGAACGATCCGGAGGCGATCGGGATCTTCGAGGAACGGCCGCGCCAATCCTGCCAGCGTTACGATAGTCGCGTGGATGGCGGTCGCGGTCACGACGTAGACGACGGAAAGCGCGACAGTCTGCGCCAGCACGGGCTGCGCCGCATTCACAAATGTGGGCAGCACGGCGACGTAGAACACGGCTGCTTTCGGGTTGAGCAGATTCGTTATGAGCCCGCGGGTGAAAACCGTTTGGTCCATTGCAGCCGTGCCGGTCACGGCGGGCGATGTTTCGGTTGCGTCGTGCCAGCCATCCCAAGCGAGCCACAACAGGTAGGCGACACCGCCCCAGCGCAGAGCCTCATAGAGGAAGCGCGAGTTCGAGATCAGCGCGGCCAAGCCCAGGGCGGCACCGATGCCAACAATAAGCAAGCCCAGTGCAATCCCGAGCGTGGCGGCGTATCCGGCGCGCCGGCCGTCGCCCGCGCTTAGAACCGCAAGATAGGCCATATTCGGCCCGGGCGTCAGTTCGATAACCACACACGTCAGGATAAAGGCACTGAGCGTCTCAAAAGGAACCAAGTACATCTGCATATCCTGAACACGGACATCTGGGTGAATTCATCGGCGGTCATCAGTGACGCCTGTTTGGCAAACCTGGCAAGCGAACTGCCGATGTGATCAGGCAATGCGCAGCGACTCGGTCCACTAAAACAGGTTTTGCAGACGACAAGACGCTTAGTCTATATCGGGGCAGGTCCAAGGTCTCGAGCAGTCCAAGGTCCCGAGCGTGGCGCGACCGTCGAAGCCGTGAAGACGCGTGCATCGGCAACCGACGCGATTTCATTGATTGATCCGCGCTTCGCGACGGCACCACAGTGCCCACACTGCGGATCAACGTGGATCGAATTCGTATCGACTAAGTAGAACGACATTGCTGGATTTTATGCAGTCCCCGACGAGGCGACCCTCTCGGCAGCGCGCGGCGAGTACCCGCCGTCAGAGATCGAGCACTTTCCGCAACTCGTGTTTGCGCCGATGCTGTGGGCGCCTTGCTGGGGACAGACTGTTTTCGAAGTGCGATCCGCTCGATGTCGAGCAACTGCTGTCAGCCCACCTCACAAGATCCTGACGTCAGCGTTGTTGCCGAATAGTTGAGTGATTTACAGCCGAAGGCGCTGTGTCGTGACTTGATGGCGCCAACAAGATGATAGCAAGTTGATCGCGACGGATCCTATATGTGCCAAGCTATTGATTTGCTGAGACACCATAAGCATCATATTCGGCATCAACACACTGTCTCAACTTGTGAAAATCAATTCTCTGGGGGCAACCGGGCGTTCAGGAGATCGTAGTTGAGGACTTCGAGTTCGCTAACGTCGGCCGGACATGTCGCGCCTGTCGCGCCACACTTGCTGAGCAGCCGCCAACTCACTATCAAGCCAGCCAATGCGTCGCGGTCCCAGCTGAATCGGTCGCGGCACACGATTGGCTGTGACATATCGGTTCCATGTCGCCAAGCTGACGCTGAAAAGCTTCGCCGCCTCGCGCGCGGTATAAATGCGCTCGGCGGGGCTGATCGTCCGGGTCGCTGTCGCTGCCTTGTTCATCGTGATCTCCTGTGAGGTGCAGTGATCACAGGAGGTAATACCAACGCGCATAAGTACTGACTTATTCGCGTTGGTATCCGCGCGTGGGGTTGGTGGGGCGGCCACGCGCAAACAAAGGAGAATACCGTCGCGCAGCCGACGAACCAAAGAGTCAGAACTTCTGCGCGACGGTATAAGTCGTGCGACAAAATGTCAGAAGCTACCAACCTTCGATCAAGCTGATATCAGGTACTTTGTGACGAGAGGGTCTGCATCGGCGACCCCAGAGAAAACAATTGCGCATGACGCTCAACGGCGCGAAGATTTGGTTGCTGAACGGTGCAGGAACAAGTGCGTTTGCAAGAACGAGAAGAGCGGGACCATGAGTGAGCGGCGGGTCCAGGACATCTGGAAGGAGCAATGCGAGGCGGCACGAGACGTGCGGGAGCGCCACGGCTCGGTGTCGGCCCTCGACTACCTCGTTGGCGAGAAGCTCATGACCTTCGCCGAGACGGCGTCGACACGGTCCGAGTTTGCACGCGAGCTGCCGCGCTTTGTCGCCGAGATCCGGCGCATGTTCGATGCCGACGAGATCAGGCTCTATCTTGAGCACTTGGACCGCATGCAAGTTGCCGACGAGGAAGCACTGGCCGCCGAGCCCGTCGACAGCGATGATTACTTGTTGCACTCTTCACCAGAGCAACGGGCGGCAGATCGGGAGCGACTGGCCAACCTCAAGTCGTTGCTCACGGCGCGCGTGCTGGGTACGGCGTAGCGCTCAGCGTTCAGCTTTTAAAGCTGTTCTGTTCCGTTGTTTGAATGTGGTCATTGCCACGCCGGCTCGCGCGGCAGACGACGTGGCATCTGGTGCAACAGTGACGAGCTGCGGGTCCGTCAAAGGAAGATGATGAAGAACGCAAGTAATGCCTCTGTTGGACCGACTGTGACTGCCGACCACCTTGCGGTCGCCATCAAGTTGGCGGCCCCGATGGGGGTCAAAGACAAGGAAACTGTTTGCGATAGGATTTATGCCGCTCAACCCAACCTTCTTGCGTCGGTGTTGGCGCAACGTGCGCTCGACGTTACCATGCCGACCATCGATGTCGTTCTGAACATCCTCATCGTCCTCCAATTGGCTGTCGAAGAATCTGGGCAGACGCTGGCCACTGTCGCGGAGGCTGATCAGGAACGCGAGCTGGAGCGTTTCACAGCCGCAGTCCGGTTTACAGAGGGGTTAACAGGCGACGCAGTAACCCAGTCTTTCAAGCAGACAACTGCATACAAGAGGGAGAAATTCCTGCTGGCTTATGTCGTTGGTAAACTGCAGTGCAATGGCTTGTTGAACCTGCGAGATGAGAGGTCCAAGTATCCCGTCCTAACAGCCATCAATCTCGTTAACTGCATCGCGACCGCAAAGCGCGTCAAGACGTAGGGGAGTCTGCAGGCAGTGTCCTTGCGGGGGCAGGCGATGGTACGCCCGTTACTGTAATATTGGTTGCGGGGGCTGGATTTGAACCAACGACCTTCAGGTTATGAGCCTGACGAGCTACCGGGCTGCTCCACCCCGCGTCACCATTGGGGCATCACTTTCGACGTAGCAATCGCCACATCTCCAGCTGTCGCCGCCAGAAAATCCATCCGCGTCTGCAGTTGCAGGCTGCGGCCCGATTAGGCTTTCTGGAACGACAAAGCCGCCCATCGGCACGGGCGGCTTCGATGACGT
>JANNEU010000203.1:0-2604 GCA_031379035.1 Hyphomicrobiaceae bacterium
AACCAAGCTTCTTCGCCTCGGTGATCACGCCGGCCGTTTCGCGCGTCAGCGTCGCCGTCACGATTAGATCCGTGCCCGCACCCTTCATCCGCGCAACGTGCGACGAGAAATCTATGTCGCCTGGTTTATACGATGCTTCGGCTGCCAGCGTCGCGCCCTTGTCGGCCAGTGCCTTCTTGACGCCCGCGCCGATTAGATCGCCGAACGGTCCTTCCTGGTAGATGTAGCCGATCTTGGCCGGCTTGAACTGTGCGAGCGCCCAGGTAAGCCCCGCCGCCATCGCCCCGTCGTAGTTCGGCACTGTGGTAATACACAGCGGGCTGCCGGCCGCTATTTTCTGAAAGATAGCCGATGCGCCCCACGGCGCGAACAGCAGCACGTTGGCGTCCACCGTGCGCTTGACGGTGGCTCCGATCGGTCCCGAGCCGAACGCATTGATGATTGCGAACACCTGATCCTGCTGCAGCAGCTTCGTCACCGCGCGCACGCCCATCTGCGGCTGGCTGCCGTTATCTTCCACAATCAGCCGGAACTTGCGTCCGTTGATCCCGCCCTTGTCGTTCGCCTCGTCGAGCCGCATCTGCATGCCGGCACGTAGCTTCGGCATATCCGCACCCACCGGCCCGGAAAGATCGATGTGCGAACCGACCACGATCTCGCTGGCAGAGACACCCTGCACCTGCGCGCGCGCAATGGATGGCATCGCAACTGCCGCTGTTCCCGTGGCAAGCACGGCACGTCGTGAGATCTTGCGTGTCATTCTGTTTCCTCCGGTGTGTTATGGCATTGTTTACTTGTCCCCGTGTCGTCCAGGGTGTTGGGCAATCTCAACTGCGATACATCTCATCAATGAGCGGGGCGTACTTGGTGAGCACCACGCGGCGCTTGAGTTTCATGGTTGGTGTCAATTCCTCGTCCTCGGCCGTCAGCAGTTGCGCAATGATGCGGAAGTCTTTCACCTGCTCGACGCGCGCAAGTTTGGCGTTCGCAACTTCAAGCTCGCGCGCTACCAGACCGACCACCTCTTTCGCCCGCGTCAGGCTGATAAAATCCGTAAATGGCACCTGCGCATCCTGCGCGAACTTCGACACGCTGTCGATATCGAGCATAACGAGACACGTCAGGTACTTGCGGCCATCGCCCACCACCATCGCATCCGAAATGTAAGGACTGAACTTAAGCGCGTTCTCGATCTGGCTCGGCGTGACGTTCTTGCCCCCTGACGTGATGAGGATGTCTTTCAGCCGGTCCTTGATGTGCAGATACCCGTCCGGATCGATGTCTGCGCAGTCGCCGGTCTTGAACCAACCGTCGGCGGTGAACGCATCGCGCGTCTTCTCCGGCGCGTTCCAGTACCCCGCAAACACATTCGGCCCGCGCACCTGGAGTTCGTCTTCCGCGCCGAGCTTGATCTCAGTGCCCAACAACGGCTGCCCGGCCCAGCCGATACGCGCCCGACCGGGACGCGGCACTGTGCAGGCACCCGATGTCTCGGTCATGCCGAACGCTTCCTGCAGTTCGATCCCGATGCGCCCATACCAGCGGATCAGATCCGGTGAGACCGGTGCCGCGCCGACCAACGCCTGCTTGATGTTCTGCAGTCCAAGGAATCGCTGCACGTTCGCCGTCACGGTACTGTGCAACACGCGCGACGCTCGCCCGGTCCCCACATCCGGACGCATCGCCGCCGCATAGGCCAGCCGCGCCGGCGCGATGGCATCCTTCATGAAGAGGTCGACCTGCGCGTAGAGCTTTTCCCAAAAGCGCGGCGGCGCGAACACGCGGTGCGGTGCCACCTCGCGCATGTCGTTGACCACCGTGCCGGTATTCTCCGGAAAATGGATGATCTGCCCAAGCGACAACTGGGTGAAGGGCGAGGCCATCCGCTCAGCAATGTGACAGAGCGGCAGGAACGACAAGGTTTTCAGGCCGCGTTCGCGCGGCTGCCACTCCGGTGCACTTTGTAGCTGATACGTTAGGCTGCGGTTGGCGATCATGGCACCCTTCGGCGCGCCCGTGGTGCCGGAGGTGTAGACGAGAAATGCAGTATCATCTGACTTTGCAACATCAATGGAACGATCAAGGGCCGCGCTCGCGGATGCCCCCGCCACAGCCCCCCGCCGCAAGAAATCGTCGAACGCCATCACGCCCGCTTCGTCGAGGCCGCGCAGTCCCTTCAAGTCGAACACGACAATCGTTTCAAGCCGCGGGCACGTGCCGCGAATGGCGCGCACTTTGTCCAACTGCTCCTGGTTCTCCACAAACACCACGCGTGTTTGGGAGTCGACCAGCACATACCGCAGTTGCTCGAACGACGAGGTCGGATAGATGCCGTTGCCAATGGCACCAAGCGCCTGCGTGCCAAGATCGGCGTAAAGCCATTCCGGGCAGTTCTCAGCCAGCACGCTGACCACATCGCCACGCCCGCAGCCAAGCGACGCCAGCGCCAGCGCTGCTTGGCGTACGTTCGTACCATACTGCGCCCACGTGACGGTGTGCCAGATACCGCGATCCTTGCGGCGCAGCGCCGGCAGCGGCCCCCACTCCGTCACACGCGCGCGAAACACCTGCAACGGCACCGCCCCCGCCGCGATCAGCGCGTCG
>JANNEU010000207.1:0-10407 GCA_031379035.1 Hyphomicrobiaceae bacterium
GCTTCGACGGCCGCGTAGCGGAAGATTTCAAGCTGTCTTCCGGCACTTGGGTCTCAGTCGGTCCCTTGCGTGCCGATCTCATTCATCATTTCGCACCCTTCATTCGCGATGCGGTGATCGCCGGTCATGACCGCGCCGCTCTCGCGGCATTTTTGGTGCCCGAGGTCGAGCCTGCGCGCGCGCTCGCAGGATTGCCAGCAACGGCAACCCCGGCAGACGTCTTTGCCCATCCCACCGTAGCAGAGAAGCTGGCAGCGCTCCTGGCCACCCACGCTGCCAAGAACACCGGCAGCTCGACGCTCATTTCGCGCATCCTCGTGCTGCACGAACCGCTTTCCATCGATACCGGCGAGGTCACCGACAAGGGCTCAGTCAATCAGCGTATGGTGCTGGCGCAAAGAGGGGCACTGGTTGAGGATCTCTATGCGGCAAGCCCGACCACGCGGGTCATTGCACTGGCGAAGAAAGCTTAAGGGTCAAGCCTATGACCACGTTCCGTCACCGCCGCACTGTGCGCATCGAGTGGGGCGACTGCGACCCCGCCCAGATCGTGTTCTACCCGCGTTATTTTGCCATGTTTGATGGTGCCACACAGGAGCTTTTTCGCGCTGCACTGGGCAAGCCTAAGATCGATTGGACGACAGAGTACGGTATCATCGGCATTCCAATGGTCGATACGAGCGCGAAGTTCATCGTACCGTCTCGCTTCGGCGACGACATCGTCATCGAAAGCCGGGTCACCCGCTTTGGGAGCTCAAGCTTCGACGTTGAGCATCGTGTGTTTCGCGATACGACGCTGGCCATAGAAGGCCGTGAGACACGCGTCTGGGCCGGCAAAAATCCTGACAAGCCAGGCGCAATCAAGGGGTATCAGATACCTGCGGCCGTGAAGGCGGCGTTTGGTGGTTGAGGCTGTGGCGGGCGTCCGTGCCCGGAGAGTGATGCGGCGCATTCTCACCCGTCGGTGAGCAAGTCCAACGAGACAGACAGTCTGCGTTCGTCCTTGCCGAGTAATCCCCGTGCGGCCGTGAGGAATTCCAAAAGCGCTGGCTCGCGAGCGATGCCGCGTGCAAAGGCTCGGAAGAACACGGTGTCACGCGCCAACTTAGCTGTCCCCAAAGCTTGCCGCACCGCGCCCTTGATGGCGCTGGCCCTGGACAGACTACTCGCCGATGGCATCTTGGCGACCCGTTCGGCGGCGGCGCGCAGCAGCCCGAGCCCATAGTTCGCTGCCAAATGTTCGGCGAGAATGGGGTGGCTGAAATCTACCGCACCCGCCTTCTTGCCGGCACCGAAAAAGGCGAACTGGACGACTGAGGTCAGCACGCGGTCGGTGTCGTCGGCTGCCAGAGTGCCGTCCATATAGCTGGGGCCGAGAACGTTGCGGAGATCAGCGATCTCAATATCCGACATGTCGGTCTGACGCGTCCGTTGATGCGCTATCGCGCCGAGCATTTCGCGAAGGTTTTCTCGGCCGGTCTTGTCTAAGATGTGTTCGATCGTCGTCTTGCCGTGATGCCCGTCGGCGAGTGTTCCCGTGGCCATACTTTCATGCGCTTCGGTGCCATCCTCCAGGACGTCGAGATCGACAAAGTCGCGCCACTCGAAGACCAGTTTATCGCCTTCCCGTGTGAGCATACGGTCGATGATCGTATCGATGACGGCCAGCGGGTCTGTGGGCAGTGCAGATGACTTCCGGAACTCGTCCAGCAACACGATGCAGTAGAACGGGAGTGTTGCCAGTTGCGACAGTTCGGTGGAGGCCGCGAGCGCATCGACGAAGCCGTTGACCCGCGCTGATGTCTCGCGCCCAGTCATTCCGGCCTCCAGTTCCATCCACGCGACTTTGCGCCATGCTTCGGGTCCCCAGGGTGCCAGTTCGTAGAGTTCGATGGCGCTGCCTTTAGCAAGTTGTGCTTGGACGAACGCATGCAAAGCCGTGCTGGATGTGAGCAGGCTGTCGCGACTGCAGATGAGAACTTGGGCACGGCTTTCGGGGTTGGCGAGTTCGCTGCCGAGGTACTCGAAGAAGTTGTTGTCGTTGCCAAAGAACTCGTCGAGGCCGTCGAACAGCCACATGCTGTAGCCTTGGCTGAGCAGAAACCGCAGTTGCTCGGCTTCTACCGGCTTTGCTGCTTCCGCCTCCATGGCAGCGTCGATCACGTTGTCCACGTAGCCACTGATGGCTTCGCCGCGGATATGATCGGGCAGGAACACGATGGGGCGAGGCCGGCCGACTTGTTTCTTTTTTGCTTCGATGAATTCGTCGTAGAGAGCGACCACCAACGTCTCGAAGGCGACGGTCTTGCCACTCCCTGCCGGCCCGTCGATGATGCGCAACGTCGGTCGCGTGACTGGATCGCGGAACAACAGGTCGAGGTGTTCGACAAGATCGCCCTCCACCATGCGGCGATCATTGGGTCGCAAGCCGGTACGGCGCATAAACGGCTGGGCGACCCGGTGGCGCGACCTGACGCGATCAAACAGGCGTCCGAGCGCCGACGCCTTGGCAGCCCGGCCTGAACGCGTATCCATTTTGTAGTCGGTATCGAAGAATTCGCTGGGAATGCGCATCCCGCCGCGCCGGTCCCGCCCGCCTCGCTGCAGCGTGTCGGTGGCCGTTGAAATGAAATCGGCTGAATACCCTTGCCGGTTCGGCACTACGAAATAGCCGACGGCATCCTGGGTGGCCTGCATTTCTGCGATCATGTCACGGAGCAGCGCGTCTTCCCGCGAGGACCGAATGTCACGTCCCGTCGTATTTAGAGCGCGGGATGCGGGCAGCGTGTCGTCTCCAACCCACAGCAGAATGCGCTCCGGGCGATCGCGCAGATTCTCGCCCGCGTACTGCGCGATGGCGAAACCTGGCGACGCATCTTCGATGCGGTATCCACCGCGGACGAGATAGCGTGTCGTTGCCTTGTAGAGCGGCAGCATTGATCACCCCGGAGCGTTTGCGGGCAGGATGGCGACTGACATCGCAGGGATCAAGCACCGAGTCTGTATTGCGGGCAGTAACCAAGCCGCATTTTTGGGTACGCCAAGCACGCGCGCGTGTTTGCTTGCCGGGCTTTATGGTTCCAGCCCCAACTCCGGGTCTGCGAGCCCATGCAAGCGGAGAGCCGCCACGCGTGCGAATCGCTGCGTTACCTCCTTGCGGCGCGCGCCGGACAGCTTGTGCTCGGGTGCAGGCCGTATCAGTTCTCCACCATATTTGTCGGCGATGATGAGACCGGTGCCGGAGGGTATGAGCTCGACAGGGAAATCGGGACCAACAGCGAAAAAGAAGCGGTCACAGTAGTCACGATACTCCGGCCATTTTTGATCGGCTCGAAAGTCGGCAAGGCTCGATTTGACTTCGACGATCCAGATGGCTCCTTTGGTGTCCAAGGCGATCAGATCGGATCGACGACCATTGGCGAGTGTCAACTCCGGCAGCCGCGCGAAGCCGTGCGCGAGCAGGCACCGGCTCGCGCCGCGGGCAATTGCAAGGGCGGCCTCTGACTGGCGGCCGTCGGCGGGAGGGTCCCCAGACAGATACTGCAGTGTCATTGTGTTGCTCATGGTGGTTGATTTTCAGCCCTGCTGCCCTTTTGCTGTCGCTTTTTCGGTGCCGTTCTGCATCATCGGCACGGGCGCGAGCACATCGAGGCGGGTATGGTATTCAAGTGGGGCCAGCGCGGCAAATCCGCCGGCGATGGCGTGGCTGAAGCGGCGACGGGTGTTGCGAGTAAATGGACACAAAGCCTACGCGCTATGAGCGGCCGCAGCACGGCGGGTAAAAGCACGGCGCTTGACCCACTGCCGATCAGCGAGTTGCGGCGTACGGTCGATCCCGCTTCGCTTGGCTTCAAGACGACCGCCGACATTGCGCCCATCCGGGGCCTTATCGGGCAAGAGCGCGCGCTCGCCGCCATCGCCTTTGGCACTGACATGACGGCCATGGACTACAACATCTTCGTGCTGGGGCCGCCGGCCTCTGGGAAGCGCACGGCGCTGAAGACCCAGTTGATTGAGAAAGCTGCGGCTCGCCCGCTGCCGGATGACTGGGCCTATGTGTACAATTTCCAAGAGCCAAGCCGGCCGCGCGCATTGCGTCTCCCGCCCGGCCGCGCCCGCGCTCTGGCCCGCGTCATGATCGGTGCCATCGACGAACTGCGCGGGATCGTTCCAGCACTGATTGAGGGCGAGGACTACCAAGCCCGCCGCCGTGGCATCGATGCTGGCTTCCAGGGTGTTCAGGATCAGGCACTCGAAGCACTCACCCAGAAGGCAGCAGCGCAAAACATCGCGGTCCTACGCACGCCGCAAGGGTTTGCACTGGCTCCGATGCACGAGGGCAAGGTTGTCAAGCCTGAGACGTTTAACGCCCTGCCTGATGCCATGCGCACCGAAAAGCAGGCCCAGATCGCGAGCTTTGAGGTTGAGCTAGCACAGATCCTCGAGCGCCTGCCGAAGTCGGAGAAAGAGCGGCGCGGCAAGGTGGCGGAGCTGAATGGCGAACTGGCGCGGGCCGTGGTTACCTCCGCGCTGGAGGACATTGCGACAGCCTTTGCCGATATCCCAGCGGTTATCGCGCACCTCAATGAAGCCGGTGAAGACCTGGTGCGCAACATCGCGATTTTCCTGCCGGGCGGCGAGGATGAGGCGGTGGCGATACGCGAGCCGTCGGACGCGACCCGCGATCCACGCTTTCGCCGCTACATGGTCAACGTGATGGTCGGCCAGACGCCGCAGGCTGATGGGAGCCTGCCACAGGGGGCACCGGTGATCGAAGAAACCAACCCGGTGTACGGCAATCTTATCGGCCGCATCGAGCACGTCACACAGGGCGGTGCATTGTTGACTGATTTCCTGCTGATGAAGCCCGGCGCGCTGCACCGCGCGAACGGTGGCTATCTGATGGTGGATGCGCGGCGGCTGGTGCAATCGCCGTTCGCCTACGAAGCCTTGAAGCGCGCTTTGAAGGCGCGGGAAATCCGGATCGAGCCACCGCAGGAAACCGCCGGTATCGGCATCGTGCCGCAAACACTCGACCCGGAGCCCATGGCGCTCGACGTCAAGGTCATCATGACCGGCGAACGTGAGGCCTATTACGCGCTGGCGCAAGGCGATCCGGACTTCCTCGGTCTTTTCAAGGTGCAGGCCGACTTCGACGACGCTATTCCGCGCTCGCCGGAGAATGACCGGGCCTATGCCGGCGTGATCGCGTCCATTGTCGAGGAGCACAAACTCCGCCCTGTGGACGCGAGCGGCGTCGCGCGCATCATCGAGGAAGGCGCGCGGCTGGCCGATGACCGCGAGAAGATCTCGGTCGAGATCGGGTACGTGTCCGACGTGGTGCGTGAGGCGGACTATTGGGCCCGCAAGGCCGGGCGCACGGCCATTGGGCACGATGACGTGGAAGCCGCGGTGCGCGCCCAGATCCAGCGCGCTGATCGCATCAAAGATCAGGCGCAAGAAACGGTCGAGCGCGGCGTCGTGCTGGTGGATACGGACGGCGCGGAAGTGGGCCAGATCAATGGGCTCGCTGTCATGCAGGTTGGTAACTTTGCGTTTGGCCGTCCGAGCCGGATCACCGCGCGCGTCGCCATTGGGCAGGGCCGCATCATCGACATCGAGCGCGAGGCCAAGCTGGGCGGCGCGAGCCACACCAAAGGGATGATGATCCTACAGGGCTTCATCGCCGGCCGCTTCGCGCAAGATATGCCGCTGGCGCTGAGCGCGACGTTGACGTTCGAACAGTCTTATGGCGGCGTCGATGGTGACAGCGCGTCGTCGACCGAGATCTACGCGCTGTTGTCGGCGCTTGCGGATGTGCCAATTGATCAAGGCTTTGCCGTCACCGGGTCGGTCAATCAGCGCGGCGATGTGCAGGCCATCGGTGGCGTCAATCACAAGATCGAGGGGTTCTACGATCTATGCGTTGCGCGCGGTCTGACCGGCCGGCAGGGCGTGTTGGTGCCCAAGTCGAACGTCCAGCATCTCATGCTGCGCGAGGATATCGTCGCTGCCGCTGCGGCCGGATCGTTCCGCCTCTTCGGTGTCGGGACGATTGATGAGGGGATCGAAATTCTGACGGGCGTTCAGGCTGGCGTGCGCGGCGCCGATGGCACTTATCCAGCCGAAAGTATCAATGGGCGCGCAGAGGCGCGGCTCCGGCAGTATGCCGAACGCGCGCGGGCTTACGGCAGAAGCTCCGGCTCGCCCGACGGTGTGGTGAGTTAGTCGAATGCAGCAACGGCTCCCCAGTCCGGAACTGATCCACGTGGCCGCGGCCGGCGAAAACTCCGGCCGTGTCGTTCTCGCCGCGCGCACCGGCAAGCCGCATGCAGCCGCTATCGCGGCGGCGGTGACCGTCGCACGGGCTTTTGACGCGAGCGTTGAAATCCTCTTGATCGAATGCCCCGACGTTTTGGCTCTGACAGCGCACAGTTTTGCGCGTGAGATCAGCTATGGCGGCCAGATTGGCGCGCTGTCGGCCCCATCGCTGGCCGCAGGTCAAAGCGCAGAGCGCCGGATCGCCGAGAAAACTATCCTCGACGCATTGAAGGCCGCCGGCGTCCCCAGCACCCTCACGACAGTGCGTGCCGGTAGTCTGGAAGCCATAGCCGAAGCATGCCGCGCACAGGGGCCTTGGAACATCGTGTGCCTTGCTGACGCCGTTGGCATTCGTGACGGCGAGTGGCTGAATGGCCTGCTCGGCACAGTCGGCGGCACCACTGGCGTCGTTTGCGTTGGACCGTGCGCGAAGTCGAGCACTGGCGATGTTGTCGTCGTCGTGGAGGATGTGGAGCGGCTGACGCCGATGCTGCGCGCCGCAGAACGCTTGGCGGTCGCGTTGGCTCGCTCCAACGGCAATGTCCCAGTGATCCGCCTGCTTCTCGCAGGGAGCTCACGCGACCATACGGGCGAGCTGGATGGTTTCGTGCGATTGGCCTTGCCGGAGGGCCGTGCCCGTGGCGGCGTGAAGCTCCAGATTGAGGCCCGGCCGCTCAACCACAGCACCCACGCTGAACTTGCCGAAGCCTCGCGCCGTATCGCTGCCGGCTTCGTCGTTGCGCGCGCCGGTGGCGTTGCGATGCCTGTTGGAACGGGCGGCAACGACGTGATTGCCGTGCTCAGCTGCCCATTGCTGTTGGTGCGGTGACGGCGAAAGCCGTCAGAACCACTTGGGCTGCCAGGCGTGCAGCAGCTGCTGCACCTGCTGCGGTGCGATGAGGTAAACGATGCCCAGCACCAGGATGGCGGCCACCACCAGCAAAGCGCTCAGCATGTTGAGCGGTGCTTGATAGCTGAGACCAGTGCCGGGAATGCCGACGGTGACCGTCCGCTTGCCGTTGGCACCGACGTTGACGGTCGCACCACGGCCGCCAAGGCTCGTCGAGACGCCCGACTTGGAGACGTTCAGCCGGAGGCCCGGCAGGATGGAGATGATCTTGCGAAAACGCAGGCCCATGGGATGCTCCTTGGTCGCGAGGCAGCCAGGCTGCCCGGTCACGCGATCCTCTGCCTTATCATATCGGCAGTGATCGGCTTGTTTTCAACGCACCGAACGTATGCCCGCTCTGGTCAAGTCGTCGGCTGGGTTAGGCCCGTTGGCCGTAGTCCAACATCTCGCCCATCAAGTTGGGTTACGGCGCAAAGGGTGCCGCACCCAACCTACGGCATTGCCCAACTTTACGACTTCAACCCGAACAGACTGCCGAACTTGCGGATGCCTTGCTGCACGATGCCGCCCGGCGAATTGCGCTGTTGCAGCAACTCATAGGCGGATTCGCGGTCGGCCATCTGCCCGTATTTTTTGGAATTCTCTTTATCCGCAGCGATGATTGCCTGCCGCTCGGCCGGTTTCAAGGGGCCGACGCGTGACATCGGCGGCCGGATCAGTGTGCGCTGCACAACGGACGGCTCACCGTTGTTGTGCAGGAACGACACCAACGCCTCGCCGACCTGCAGTTCCTTGATGACCTTTTCGGTGTCGAGATCCGGGTTCTTGCGGAAGGTCGACGCGGCTGCCCGCACGGCTTCCTGCTCGCGCGGCGTGAAGGCGCGGAGGGCATGCTGGATGCGGTTGCCGAGCTGCGCCGAGATCCGGTCTGGAACGTCGCCGGGGCTCTGGGTGATGTAGTAGACACCGACGCCCTTGGAGCGGATGAGGCGGGTGACACGCTCGATCTGATCAAGCACGGCTTTTGGTGCATCGTTGAAGAGAAGATGGGCTTCGTCGAACAGGAAGACGAGCTTAGGCTTTTCGAGATCGCCCACCTCGGGCAGCCGTTCAAACAGCTCGTCCAGCATCCACAACAGATAGGAGGCGTAGAGCCGCGGCGAGTTCATCAGCTTTTCGGCGGCGAACAGATTGATCACGCCACGGCCATCCGGCGCAATCTTGATGAAGTCGGTGATGTCGAGCGCCGGCTCGCCGAAGAAATTCTGCGCACCCTGCTCTTCAAGAACGAGCAGCCGGCGCTGGATCACGCCCACGGTTTGCGGTGCGATATTGCCGTACTTGCTGCGCAGGGTCGCGGCTTTCTTGCCCATTTCTTCGAGCACGGATCGCAGATCCTTGAGATCCAGGATCAGCATCTTCTTGTCGCCGGCCTTGCGCTCGTCCTCGGCCCAGCGGAAGGCGATGTTGAGCACCCCTTCTTGCGGCTCGCTGAGATCCATGAGGCGCGACAGCAGCAGCGGACCCATCTCCTGGACGGTCGCGCGCACCGGGTGGCCTTGCACGCCGAAGATGTCCCAGAACGTGACCGGAAACGAGGCGGTCTGATAGTCCGACAATCCAATGTCTTCGGCGCGCTTCAGCAGGATCGGCTTCTTGTCGCCGACCACCGCAATGCCGGACAGATCGCCCTTGATGTCGGCGGCAAATACGGGGACGCCGGCCGCCGAGAACCCTTCGGCGAGAACCTGCAAGGTGACTGTTTTGCCGGTGCCCGTGGCACCAGTGATGAGGCCGTGGCGGTTGGCGAGTTTGAGCTCGATGGCTTCTTCTTTGAAGTCGCGCCCCGATTTGGAGATGCCGATCAGAACCGAGCCGTCCTGCACGTAGACGCGGCTGTCGCCTTCGCCGGGGTGAGCGGCGTTGCCAGAGCCGTTTTGAGACCCGTTGCCAGATTGGGAAGTGGACCCTGCGGCCATGACAATTTCCTTGCGCGCGGCTGGGCGGATGCACGCAAGCCCGCCGCCCGATGTGGCCCGGTTCACGACTCGTCCCGCCATACAACTCGTGTGATTACATGGTCAAAATGGCTTGGCAATGGCGCTTTCCCTGTCGAGCGGGCGCAATCCCGGGCTATTCCATCGACTTGGCCGAACAGACATCGGGTGCCCACGCCGGGCCTGTTCATAATCCAGCCGTGGCCGTGAGCAGATAGGCCAAGCCATTGCTCCAGGCAGCATTACTGGGTATCACGCGGCGATCAGGAGCAGGCTTGGCCAACGCGCGCGTTGCTGCGCGGGACTTTCCGGTCAACACTCTGATGTTGCTTCGGGTGCCGTCCCACCCGTCCGATCCCCTATTCCATCAACTCTTCGAAACCGAACCCGCCCATGCGCCTTTCCCGATCTTTCCTGCCCGTTCTGCGTGAGACGCCCAAGGACGCCGAAATCGTCTCGCACCAGTTGATGCTGCGCACTGGCATGGTCCGCCAGGAAAGCGCCGGCATCTATGCCTGGCTGCCGCTGGGCCTGCGCGTGCTCAACAAGGTCAATCAGATCATCCGCGAGGAGCAGAACCGTTCCGGCGCGATCGAACTGCTGATGCCGACCATCCAGTCAGCCGACCTCTGGCGCGAGAGTGGGCGCTATGAAGCCTATGGCAAGGAGATGTTGCGCATCGCCGACCGGCATGATCGCGAAATGCTGTTCGGCCCGACCAACGAAGAGATGATCACTGAGATCTTCCGCGCCAACGTGAAGAGTTATCGCGGGCTACCGCTCAACCTCTATCACCTGCAATGGAAGTTCCGTGACGAAGTGCGCCCGCGCTTCGGCGTCATGCGCAGCCGCGAATTCCTTATGAAGGACGCGTATTCGTTTGATCTGGATGCTGAGGGCGCGCGGCACAGCTACAACAAGATGTTCGTGGCCTACTTGCGCACATTCGCGCGCTTCGGCTTGAAGGCCATCCCGATGCGCGCCGATACCGGACCTATTGGTGGTGACCTGAGCCACGAGTTCATCATTCTCGCTGATACGGGTGAGAGCGAGGTGTTCTGCCACAAGGACTATCTCGACTTCACGAGACCGCCGGCCAACACCAACTTCGACGATAGCGCCGGCTTGAAGACGATGGTCGACAAGTGGACATCGCTTTATGCCGCGACCAGCGAGATGCATGACAAGGTCGAATACGCCAAACTGGCCGGAGACAAGCAGGTGTCCGCGCGCGGCATC
>JANNEU010000244.1:0-4609 GCA_031379035.1 Hyphomicrobiaceae bacterium
TGCAAGGAAAGTTATGTGTCCATCCTCACTCGCGCCAAACGCGATGAGGTGGTGTGCGAGGCGCAGGCGCCTTTGCCGCTGGAAATCTTGAAATATTCGATGCATTCCTACTGTGCCCAGTTCTGCGAAGTGCGTGTCAGCGCGGCAACTGGAGAGACGCGTGTGTCGCGGTTCCTCGGTGCTTTCGATTGCGGTCGCATCTTGAACGCGAAAACGGCAACCAGCCAGTTCAAGGGCGGTATCATCATGGGGCTGGGCCTGGCCCTGACCGAGGAAACACTGTTCGATGAGCGAACCGGTCGGATCATGAATCCGTCACTGGCCGAGTATCATGTGCCCGTGCACATGGACGTGCCGATGATCGACGTTATCTGGACCGACATTCCAGATCCGCACAGCCCTCTGGGCGCGCACGGTATCGGCGAGATCGGAATCACCGGCGTCGGCGCTGCCGTCGCAAATGCTGTATACAATGCCACGGGAAAGCGTATTCGCGAACTACCGATTACATTGGACAAGCTGATGTAATCCCGTGCCCGCGTTGGCCATCACCTGCAACCTGCGACATTGATGCACCTACGGTTTTCACGCGCTTCCGCGCCATGTGGCCGCGTGCGTGGCCAGAGCGCTTTCCGATGCTGCCCTCATGTATGGCTTGAAATCGCGCGTTCCTGTTCCTCAGAATCGCTTGGTATGCACTTGATTTCTTGTATTTTCGATTAGTGTGCCGTCGTGGTGGCATTTCGATCGACAACACGACTGCCCGGCGATACCGGTGAGGCCCGCTTCCTGCGTTTCCTTGAGCAGGTCGGCAACGTGCGCTTATGCGCTTGACGACCGACGATTTCCTGGTGCTCGATCGCGTGCACCGCGACGAGACGCTTTCGGATGCCCTGAAGCCCCGCATCAAGGGATTGCTTGCCGCTGGCCTTGTCGAGCGCACGGGACGCGGCAAGGTCATAATCTCGAAGAAGCTCGATGCGTTCATGGGCGAGACCGGCGTGCACACGCGCACGCAGGCCTTGACCGCGATACCGAGAAAGAGCTGCTGTTGAAGCATCTGAAAACAGCCGGTGCGGATGGTGCTCCAATGTCCGAACTCATCCAATTCCTTCTTGGTAAGAACCGTGACCAAATCAAGCGGCTAATGGAGCAACTTCGCGATGCTGACAGGTCACACGTGACCGGATCGAAGGGGACCGCGCGTTGGCACATCGGTCCCACCTCTTTGTAGGTTTGGAACTTTGGGCGAGGAATGGCCGTGTATATCCCAAAAATCGGGGGATGGGCCATCCAAAGCGTTGAACTTTCAGGGTTTGTTTTGGGCGGGGAATTGAGCGCGTCGAATGGCTTGCCCCAACCTCGAGGTCGAGGCAATCACGCAATGATCCGCACACCAGCCCAATACTGCAATAGGTGTTGCGGGCCACTGATTTGAACCAACAGCGAAAAAACCCAGTGTTTTCGGCCTTTCGTCCCGCAACCAACTACACCTAACCTAATAGTTTGCAGCAAATTCAGGCATTGCTTCGTTGCTTCAAATCGGAGAAGGCTCCACTCGCAACCAGCAACTGCAGTGAAAAATGTCGCCGTATCCTTTGCCATGCGTCGATTCCTCGTCTCAAATGAACGCCGGCTCAATCGGAACCGGCCGAGAGCGCATCAAGGATCGGACAGTCGGGAACGGTGTTGCCCCGACACTTGGCGGGCAGCTCTGTCAAGATGCGTTCCAGCTTCTTGAGATCCTTCACTTTGCGGCGGATGTCGGTGACGTGCTGCTCGGTGAGCCCCTTGACCTCGGCACAGCTTAGATTGCCGCCGCCAACAAGCCCCAGCAGCGCTCGGATTTCATCGAGCGAGAACCCAAGCTCACGACTGCGCCGGATGAAGGTCAAGCGTTTCAAGTGGGTGCTGTCATAGACCCGCTGCCGTCCTTCCGTGCGCGGCGGCGCGGGGATCAGCCCAATTTTCTCGTAGTACCGGATCGTCTCGATGTTGACGCCAGTCCCGGCGGACAGCGTACCGATGGGAAAATTCATGGCTCGCAAGAACGTGAACTCCCTTCGTGAAAATAAGTCTTGAACCTGTAGTGACTACAGGTCGCATAGTCTGCCCACAAAAGCAAGAAAGGGCAGAACGGCATGGCTGAAACGACGCGCACTCCAATGACTGTCACCGCAACGGACGGTTCCCGCGGTGAACGCTCGCGTGTGTGTCCGATTGCTGCTGGCGGCATCCTCGGGGCGGCTGGCGGCTTCGTCGTGCTGCATCCTACCGCTGGTGCTGTTCAGCCTCGGCATCTCTGGTGCGTGGATTTCCAATTTTACGGCACTCGCGCCCTACAAGCCTTACTTCGCTGCCGGAACGCTCACGCTGCTCGGCTACGGCTACACCCTCGTTTACGTGAAGCCGAAACAGGCCTGCGCAGATGGCTCGTGTGCACAGCCACTGCCCAATCGCCTCGTCAAATCGTCGCTGTGGATTGCAACGGTGCTGGTCGTCGTGGCTTTGGCCTTCGACCACATCGCGCCGCTGCTGTTAGAATGAACCTCACTGGGAGAACCATCATGAAACGCATCATCGCACTGACCACGCTCAGCATCGGCCTTTTGACCTCGGGTGCCGCCTTCGCCGCCGAACAGGCTGTCACGCTCGCCGTCGCCAACATGACTTGCGCCACGTGCCCGCCAACGGTTCGGAAATCCTTGAGCGCCGTTCCGGGCGTCAGCAAAGTTGTCGTGTCTTTGGAGAACAAGTCTGCGGTCGTGACTTTCGATGACCAGAAGGCGAATGTCGCCGCGTTGCTGGCCGCACCGACCAACGCGGGCTATCCGACCCAACTCGCGGCTGCCGCGACGACAAAAACCCAATGAACGATTCCTTGCTCATCAAGACAGGCGTCGTCGGCGCGGTGATTGCGGCGGTGTGCTGTGCAACGCCAATCCTCGTGATTGCGCTTGGCACGTTCGGCCTGTCCGCGCTCACAGTCTACCTCGATTATGTGCTGTTACCAGTGCTCGCCCTCTGCATCGGCTTGATTGCATTCGGCGTTCACAAGCGGCGGCGGGGCACGGCTGGCATCATCGACAAGACAACCACGGGAATTTGAAATGAGCGACTGCTGCACGGGCAACAACGGCAAGGGTTACGACCTCGCTGTCATCGGGGCTGGTTCTGCCGGATTCTCAGCCGCCATTACGGCGGCGGAACAAGGCGCGAATGTCGCGCTCATTGGTCACGGCACCATCGGCGGGACGTGCGTCAATGTCGGCTGTGTGCCGTCGAAGGCACTCAT
Source organism: Hyphomicrobiaceae bacterium (assembly GCA_031379035.1). Classification (GTDB taxonomy): domain Bacteria; phylum Pseudomonadota; class Alphaproteobacteria; order Rhizobiales; family Hyphomicrobiaceae; genus JABFRJ01. The sequence continues at coordinate 3,296 of JANNEU010000244.1, forward strand.
TCGTGCCACAGAAAGCCTGCATCACGCGGGTGCCGCCTCGCGCTTTGCTGGTATCCGCGCCGAAGGCCACGTCACCGATTGGGCGGCGCTGATAGCGCAGAAGGACGAACTGGTTGGAGGCCTAAGGCAGGCCAAATATGCCGACCTGTTGCCGGAGTACAATTCGATTGCCTACACCCAAGGCCAAGCGCGTCTTGCTGCTGGCGGGGTTGCCGTCAACGGTACACTTATCAAAGCACCGAAGGTGATTATCGCCACAGGCACCCGTCCCGCCGTGCCGCCGATTTCCGGTATTGAGACCGTCGACTATCTGACGAGCACGTCGGCGCTTGAACTCAAGGTGCTGCCCAAAAGCCTGCTGGTGGTTGGCGGCGGCTTCGTCGGTGCCGAACTGGCGCAAGTGTTCGCCCGTGCTGGTGTCAAGGTAACGGTCGTTTGCCGTAGCAGTCTGTTGCCTGCGGCTGAACCGGAGATTGGTGAAGCCTTAGCGGGATACTTCCGGCAGGAAGGCATCACCGTTACCTGCGGCGTGGCCTACGAGTTCTGCAAGAAAACCGACACGGGCATCGAGCTGCGTGTGCGGCAGGATGGGCGGGAACTGATACTCGCCGCCGAACGGATATTGATTGCCACAGGCCGCAGCCCGAACGTGGAGGAACTCGGTCTTGCCGAAACGGGTATCCGGCAAAGCAAAGGCGGGTCAATCATCGTTGATGATCGACTGCGCACGTCGGTCAATGGCATCTACGCCGCTGGTGACGTGACGGGGCGTGACCAGTTCGTTTACATGGCCGCTTACGGCGCGAAGCTTGCGGCCAAGAATGCGCTCAACAGCGACAGCCTCATGTATGACAACAGCGCCATGCCGGAAGTCGTATTCACCGATCCGCAGGTGGCGAGCGTCGGCCTGACGGAAGCGCAGGCCAAGGCGTCCGGTCATCACGTCGCCACGTCAAATATCTCGCTCGACAACGTACCACGTGCGCTTGCCGCCCGCGACACACGCGGCCTCATCAAGCTGGTTGCCGATGCGGGAAGCCGAAAACTTCTTGGCGCGCACATCCTCGCGCCGGAAGGAGCCGACAGCATCCAGACGGCGGCGATGGCGATAAAATTCGGCATGACGGTCGAAGATTTGGGCGCAATGATTTTCCCATATCTCACGACGGTCGAAGGCTTGAAACTCGCGGCGCAGACGTTCAACAAGGATGTGACGAAACTGTCCTGCTGCACGGGATAGCGCAGTCAAGACGTCAGGCGGCCATACCAGCCACCCCCCAATGCCATGGCCATTCAGACCGGCTGGCGAATTGC
>JANNEU010000268.1:0-1720 GCA_031379035.1 Hyphomicrobiaceae bacterium
CAGCTAAATGGATTGCTACCGCCCCCACTGCCGTTGCCGGCGGCTTCTGCGTAAGTCGCGGCAACGATATTTGCGCCAACGAACATTGTGATCATCAGTAGAGCAATAGTTTTGGTGCGCATCGTGGTCTCCTGGTACCTAGTAACACTGCAGCGTCGTATGATTGTCTGCGCTCAGTCAATGCAGCGTTGCGGATATCACTACCAATGATGCCGACGAAGCGGTTTACTAGGCGTGTTGCAGTGCAATACAAGTGTCGGTTGCAATGTTTCATCGCTTCGGCTGTGCGCCGGTTACTGCCGCGCGTGTCTCCGTCTCGGGCAGTGACATCAGGAAGTTGGTGCCGCCTTTGTCGCCACCCATCACGAAACGGGGTGCAACGCCATCCCATCGGAGACGGGCCTGCGCATTGAGCACCGAGATGTAGTTCTCGAAACCGCCCGCGCCGTCGATCTCTGACTTGTAGCGTGCCTGCGCGCCTTGGCCTTGCAGGGTTGCCGCTTCCTTCTCGGCCTGTGCCCGGAAGCGCAGTGCGTCCGCGTCACCCGAAGCGCGTGCGCGTGCTTGCTGTGCTTCGCCTTCGGCTGTGGTGACCTTCTGTTTGGCTTGGAACTCGGCCACCTTCACGCGGTTTTCTTCGGCAATCGCTTCGTTCTTGGCCAGCACTGAGCGTTCATTGGATTGAATAAACGCGGGGCTGTAGATGATCTTGGCGATCTGCAAACTCTGCAGGTCGATCTTGAACAGATCCTTCAATGCCGCGCGCACCGCGTTGGTCGTCTCCGCCTGGATGCCCTCGCGCATCTCTGAGATAGCGTTGGTGTTCTTAATGGAGAAGATGCGGCTGATGCGATCCTGAACGACCGGCACGATGTTGTCCCGAATGTCGGCACTGCCGCTGCGGCCCACTTCATAGAGCAAATGATAGACCGCGCTCTCGGGCACCAAGTACGACACGTTGATGTCGAGATCGATCTTCTGGTTGTCGATCGTGTTTACGCTGAACACTGGCACGTGCAGGTTGGTCAAGCTCACCTGTGCCCGGTCGACGCTCGTGAAGAATGGCGAGCGGAAGTGCAGGCCTGGCCCAAGCGGCTTGTCACTGGTCACCTTGCCGAGGAAACGCACCATGGCGCGCTCGGCTGGCTCGACCGTGAAGTAGCTTTGTGATGCCAGATAACCCAGCACGGCAACCAGGCCAAAGCCGATCAACCGGCTCTTTCCAATCGATGGCAAGCTGAACCCGGACGGTGGCTCGAACGGTGGCTTGAAGCTACCCCCGCCCCAGGCGGGTTTCTTGGGGGCGGAACTACCCTGTTGCGAAGCGTCGCTCATAGCGTGCCTTTGTGAAGCTGAGCCTCAGATGCGCGGCACTGTCGGCGTAAACACTTGAAATCGCATTAACTTGCGGTGATCGGCGGCGAATTCCGGGATCACCGTACCGCGCTGGTTGAGAGGTGGGCGTGGCCGCGTCGGCCTTCAAGACGTCGACAAAAATACTGCGCAGACAGCGTAAATGCCGTCTTTCGGGCTGATTGGGATGGTAACAACTCAGTGAGTTTCCTACGCATTGAGCTGTCGCCGGCGGCACCACTGCACATTGGTGATGACAGTCTTCGCAACCCATGAGAACGTGACGGTTTACGCGCTCTTCATGGCAGACCTCCATGCCAAGCACCCAGACACTGTTGCGTCGTCGAACCGGGCTCAGATCTTGGTT
>JANNEU010000336.1:0-36269 GCA_031379035.1 Hyphomicrobiaceae bacterium
CACAAGCCCTGCGGCCACATCTGCGCCCTGGAGTTCCGGTGGTCATTTGCGCTAAAGGCATCGAGCAATCGAGCGGACGGCGGCTGAGTGCTGTGCTCACTGCGGAGTTACCCGGTACGCCGCTCGCGGTCTTGTCCGGACCAGGTTTCGCCGCCGACGTCGTGCGCGGCTTACCCACCGCCGTGACCTTGGCATGCGCCGACGCAAAGCTCGGTGCCGCGCTGGCAGCCATCATCGGCTATCGCAACTTTCGCATCTATTGGACCGATGACGTCGCCGGTGTTGAGCTGGGTGGTGCAGTCAAAAACGTATTGGCGATCGCCGCTGGCATTGCCGATGGCAGAAAACTAGGTGCCAGTGCGCATGCAGCCCTGGTCACACGTGGCTTCGCCGAGTTGCGCCGCTTCGGCGCAGCACTGGGTGCCAAGCCGGCGACGCTACAAGGCTTGTCTGGCCTCGGCGATCTGCTGCTGACCTGCGGCAGCCCACAATCGCGCAACATGAGCCTGGGCCGCGGGTTGGGCGAAGGCAAAACACTGGCAGAAATTCTCGGTGCGCGCCGCAGCGTATCCGAAGGCGTCGCCACGGCAGCAGCCGTCGTCGCCCTCGCACGCCAACATTGCCTGGAGATGCCGATTGCTGAAGCTGTGAACGCCATCTGCACCGGCACCACCACTGTCGACACCGCCTTGGCCGCACTGCTGGCGCGCCCCTTCCGCGCCGAGGATTGAAGGAAAAACGGTCGTCATCGATCCTCACAAAAAGTTGTACGGATCAATATCCACGCTGAGCATCACGTCATTGGGCAACTTCGGCAACGTGCTGAGCCATTCGCGGATGTAGCTCTGCAAATCTACGTCGCGCGGCGCCTTCGCCAACAGCCGCCACCTGAACCGCCCACGCACCACCGCAATCGGCGCTTCAGCCGGGCCGAGAACGGATATGCGTTCGGCAGCCGGCGCGCGGTGCGCGATATCGCGCGCGACAAGTTCAGCCACTTCCTTGTCGCGCGCCGACACCACAAGCGCGGCAAGACGGCCATAAGGCGGCAACAATCCGGCCTGCCGAATATGGATCTCCCGCTCGAGAAACATTTCGCGGTCGCCTTTGATGATCGCATCCATCACCGGATGCTCAGGATTGTACGTCTGCACAAACCCACGTCCGTTCGCGAACGAACGCCCCGCGCGCCCCGTCACCTGATGCAGCAATTGAAATGTCCGTTCGCCGGAGCGCGGATCAGCGCCCTGCGCAAGTCCGAGATCTCCATCAACAATCCCGACTGTCGCCAGGTCCGGAAAGTGATGACCCTTCGCAACAATCTGTGTGCCGATGATAATCTGGATTTCGCCGCGCTCGATCTGATGGATCATCTCGCGCATCTCGACCAGTCCCGGAATAAGATCCGAAGACATCAACGCGCGCTTGGCGTCGGGGAAGCGTTCGGCAACTTCTTCCGCAATCCGTTCAACGCCAGGACCGCAGGCGGTCATAGACTTTTCTTCCTGGCAATGCGGGCAACGCTCGGGGATCGGTAGCGAAAAGCCGCAATGGTGGCAGTTGAGTCGATTGCGAAAGCGATGCTCGACCAGCCACGCCGTACACTGCGGACAATCAAACTTATGCCCACACTTCCTGCACAAGGTGAGCGGCGCATAGCCACGTCGATTGAGAAACAGCAACGTCTGCTGTCCTTTCTGCAAAGTCTCAGCAATGGCTTCGACCATTTGCGGGGCAAGCCAGCGGCCTTTGTCAGGTTGCTGCGTCCTTAGGTCGATGGCTGTAATTTCGGGCAACTCCGTCCCTGAAAATCGGCTCGGGAGATGGACATGACGATAGCGACCCGTACGGGCGTTGACGTGGCTCTCAATCGACGGCGTCGCCGAGGCGAGTACGATCGGAATCTTGCCCAATGCCGCGCGCACCACGGCCATGTCGCGGCCTTGATAGTGGACACGGTCATCCTGCTTGAAGCCCTGGTCGTGCTCTTCATCCACAACAATGAGCCCCAGATCGGCATAAGGCAGAAACAGCGCGGACCGCGCACCGACGACGACTTGCACTTCGCCTGTCGCAGCCGCCCGCCAAACCCGCGCGCGCTCCGTTGGCGACAATGCAGAATGCCACTCCGCGGGCGGCGCACCGAAGCGCCTTGAAAACCGATCCATGAACTGCGAGGTGAGCGCAATTTCCGGCAGCATGATTACGCACTGACGGCCCTGCGCCAGCGTCCGCGCAACAGCCTCAAAATAGACTTCCGTCTTGCCTGATCCCGTGACGCCGTCCAGCAGTGACGCGGAAAATGTTCCGCCATCGACGCTCGCGCGCAGTGTCTCAACAGCTTGCGCCTGCGCGCCCGGGAATTCCACCACCGCATGATCGTGCATCAACGCACGGAAGCGCTTCTCCGGAATAGCAACTTCGACCAGTGCGCCCGCCGCGACAAGACCGTCGATAACGCCACTCGTGCAGCCGGCTGCTTCAGCCAGCGCCGACTTTGCGCGGATTAGCCCATCGCCTGCAATTTCAATGGCCTTCAGGCGTGCCGGCGTCATGCGCGGTGGCAGATGACCACCCTCGACAATTCGGACACCATAACGTGGCTTGGTCGGCTCGAATACGGCCTGCGCTGCCATCATCATGCGAGCAACCATGCCGAGCGGTGCCAGCGTATAGCGCGCAACCCACTCGGCAAACTCCAGCGAGACGGTCGGCAAAGCAGGGACATCGAGCACGCTGTCGATTGTTTTCATCTTTTTGGGGTCGATGGCTTTCGCCGCACCCATAGACTTCCGCCACACAATACCGATGCGGCTCTGAGCGCCAAACGGCACCATGACGAACTGGCCAGGCAGCGCATCAGTGCCCGGTGGTAGCAAGTAGTCATAAGTCTGATCGAGCGCCACGGGCATTAGGATCGGCACACGCGGACGCAGGTCGGGAGCCACCGGCGCAGAGGCCGCAGGCTTCTCAACATCGCCAAAGAGATTACCAAGAGACATCAGGTCCCGTCCTACGCCCCGAATCGGACTGATTACTGTACGCCTCCTGATGCGGCAAACCAGCGGCGAAGGGATGCGGCGGTTCCGCGGGCAGCCGATGACCTTGCGCCGGTTCCGAATTTCAGGGTTATGTGACGCCGATTTTCAAAAGGGCGAACACGTGGATCATCGACTGAGCAGCAAGGGGCGGAGGGGGCTAGCCCTTTGGATTGTCGCAGGCGTGCTTGTGACGTCACCGGGGTCCACTCAGGCCCAAAGCGCCGGCACCAGCCCAGGACCGTTAACTTGGTCTGCGCCGGCACCCGGCTTCGAAGTCGCCGAACTGCCGATATTAGCGGGCGGAGCAGAGGTCGACAAACTGCTTGTCGCGCGGATCGATCCAGCACGCTTCAAGTTTGAGGTGCATGCGGCACCAGATGCGGCGCGTGAGCTTGGCGACTGGATGAAAGTGACCGGGGCGGTACTGATCATCAATGGCAGCTATTTCGCGCGCGACGGGCAGCCAGCGACACCAGTGGTGTCGAGGGGGCAGCCCATGGGGCCAAAGGCCTATGGGACCAAGCATGGGGCGTTCGTGGTAGGTGCTGGTGGGCCGCAAGTGTTCGATCTTGGCAAACGACGGTGGCAGGAGGCGTTCAAGGGTGCAACAGAGGCGATGGTGAGTTTTCCCATGCTGATTGGAACTGACGGCAAAAGCCGCGCGCAGAACTCCGATCCCATGCGCCTCGCGAACCGCAGCTTCATCGGTCAGGACGCAAATGCCCGCATCATTGTTGGCACCACAAAGACAGGGAGCTTCTCGCTGGATCGCTTCGCGACGTTCCTGGCAGGCTCCGGATTGGGTCTCACGCGGGCGCTGAACCTCGACGGCGGGCCACCGGCCTGTCAGGCGATCAAGATCGGAACCTTTGCTCGAACGGTGTGCAGTAATTCAGAGACGTCGTCGGATGCGGGGCAATTGCGCGCACTCGGCCAGCTTTTTGGGCAACGGCCCTGGGGATTGCCGATTGTGCTGGCGGTTTTCCCGAAATAGAAGATGGCGTCCGTTGAGGGGGCTGCCGCGGGATCGCCACGATCCGGGTGTTGGTCCGCCGCTCACTCACAGGTTCGTAATATTTTCGTGCGATCGCATCGCGCGCCTTAACTCTCACGCTTGCGGAGCTTGCCCATGTTCGCCGTTGAAGTGCGCGACCGGATCATGATCGGCCATTCGTTGCCCGATCCCTTCTTTGGACCGGCCCAGGGGATGCACGGAGCGACCTTCATCGTGGATGTTGCGTTTTTTCGCGAACAGCTGACCAAGCAGAACGTGGTTGTGGACATTGGCGCGGCGCTGGACGTGCTGGCAGAGACGCTGAAATCTCTGAAATACAAGAACCTGGATGTACTGCCGGAATTCAAAGGTAAGCTGACGACGACCGAATTTCTCTGCCGTCACGTATTTGACGCCATGGTGAAGGCCGCCAAGGCTGGCGCGCTGGGTGCCGACGGCAAAGGTCTGGCGAAAATCCGTGTCACGCTGCACGAGACGGATCTGGCGCGCGCATGGTTCGAAGGTCCAGTTGGTGCGTGACGGCGGAGAGTCCCGGATGTCGGCCGTTCCGCAAAACGCGCTTCCTCGTGTCGCCTTCCTGATCCCCGGCGATCTGGCGCTGCCGACCGGTGGCTATGGCTACGACCGGCGCATTCTTGCGCGGTTGCCTGCCTACGGCATCGATGTTGAGTATGTGCAGGTGCCGGGCAACTATCCGTCGCCGACGCCGGACGATCTGGCGGCGACTGAGGCCGTCATTGCAGCGCTGCCTGACAATCAAGTGTTGTTTATCGATGGTCTTGCCTATGGGGCGATGGGTTTTGATCTGGTCAACCGCATCCGCCAGCCCATCGTGGCGCTGTGTCATCATCCGCTGGGACTTGAAGCTGGGCTCGACGAGGCGCGGCAGGCGCAACTTCTATTGAGTGAGCGCAATGCTTTGTCACGGGCGCGCCAAGTCGTGGTGACCAGCCGCATGACGGCGCGCATTCTGGCAGAAGATTTTGGCGTTCATGCCGACAGCATCCTTGTTGCAGAGCCCGGGACAGACCGGGCGCAGCGCGCCAAGGGTTCGATCAATGGGCACAATGGGCCGCCGCATCTGCTGGCCGTTGGTTCGGTTGTCCCGCGCAAGGGTTATGACGTGCTGGTGCGGGCGCTGGAGCCTTTGGCCGAGCGTCCCTGGACGTTGTCGATTGTTGGCGCAGCACGAGACGTCCAGCTGCTCTCGGCACTGGAGACGCAGATTGCCGTGGCCGGACTTGGCGAGCGCGTCCGTCTGTTAGGTGCACGTTCGGAAAGCGAGCTCGATGGAATTTACGCATCCGCCGACATCTTCGTAATGCCCTCGCTGTTTGAGGGCTACGGCATGGTGCTTGGCGAGGCGATGGCGCGCGGCTTGCCGATTGTGTGCACCACCGGCGGTGCTGCAGCCGAGACAGCCCCCAATGCGGCAGCGTTGAAAGTGCCACCAGGCGACGCAGCCGCATTCAGCGCCGCGTTAGCGCGCGTGCTCGATGATGCAAGACTGAGATGCGCGATGTCGGATGCCGCGTGGTCTGCGGGTCTGATGCTGCCGACGTGGGATGATGCCGCCAAACGCATTGCGGCCGTGCTGAAGGCCGTCGGGCGAAGGATGGCATCATGAGGAATGTATCATGAGTGGATTTTCTCCGGAATGGCTGGCATTGCGCGAGGCCTCTGATCACCGGTCGCGAGATGGTTTTCTGGCGATGGCGCTGGCCGAAAGGTTGCAAGCCAAGCCATTGGTCCGCGTTGTTGATCTCGGCTGCGGTACTGGCTCAAACATCCGTGCGACCTATGCGGCGCTGGGGCGGGAGCAGCATTGGACGCTCGTTGACTACGATGCGCGGTTGCTGTCGGCGGCGCGTGAGACGCTGTCAAAATGGGCCGATGGTGTGACGCCGGATGGCGAGCGGCTGGTTCTTAAGAAGTCGGGCAAGACGTTGGTGGTTGGGTTTCGGCAAGCCAATTTGGTGACAGATCTCGATCTGGCGCTTGGGCGCGAGGCGGATCTGGTTACGGCCTCAGCGTTGTTTGATCTGTGTTCGGCGGAGTTCATTGCGCGCTTTGCCAAGGCCGTCGCTGCGCGGCGCGCCGTTTTCTACACTGTGCTCACCTACAACGGCATCCAGAAGTGGACGCCACCGCATGCTGCCGATGCGGCTATGGCTGACGCGTTTCATGCGCATCAGATGACAGATAAGGGTTTCGGTTTGTCGGCTGGGCCAGATGCCCCAAAAGCGTTGGCCGTGTCCTTTGCAGCATGTGGTTACTCCGTGAAAGAAGGCGACAGCCCGTGGCTTCTCGGACGCTCTGATCAGGCACTGGTCGATGCGCTCGCACCGGGCTTTGCTGGCGCGGTGCGGGAGACAGGCAGCGTCCCAGCGACGACGATCGCTGCGTGGCTGGCGGTTCAACGGCGCGGCTCGGAAGTTGGCCACACCGATACGCTGGCGCTGCCGCCGGCTTGATCAAGTTTCAATCACACAACTCGAAAACCGCCCGCACGAACGCTTCAGGCTGTTCATAGGCGACCCAGTGTCCAGCCTCAGCGATGGTGCGCGTTTCGAGCTCCGGGTGATGGCGGCGCAAGATCCCATAACGTGCGTTGACGCTGGGCGTGGCGAGCACATCGCCGCCCCCCCAGATAGCGCGCAGCGTTGCTGTCACGCGCGGCAGCGTTTCAGGGATCTCGTTGGTGCTGGCGAAGGCGCGCGACTTGAAGCGCGCACGTCGGATATTGACGGCGTGTGTGTAGATGGCGAGGGCGTCGATGCGTGCCGGATCGGCGAACATCAGGCGCTCCAGATTTGTGCGGTGGACTTCGTTGCTTTCGGCTTCGGTCATGGTCGAGCGCTCGCGATCGAATTCCAACCGGTTGTGCGGCAGGCCAAGCGCTGCGCATCCGCAGACCGTGAAGGTGGCAAGCCGGTCGCCGAGGTCCACAGCAGAAAAAGTGCCGACATGAGCACCAAACGAAAAGCCAATCAGATGAAGTCTTTGCTGTGCGGCAGTGAGTGTCCGGATGCCATCAGCCACCGCCAAGCCTGCGGTTTGGGGTGTGTGCGGGGCGTGCGGCATGGCGCTGTCACCGAGCCCGGGCAGATCCGGCACCCAGACTTGGGTTCTGGCGGCCAAGGCCGGGATGACCTTGATCCAATGGGTCCATGAACCGGAGCCGCCATGGAGCAGAACAAGCGGCAGTACGTCGAGGCTCGGCTGCCCCCAACATCGCCAGACCATGACGCCGTCGCCGCAAGACGTTTCAAAACGCTGGCCAGCGGCTTCGAACGCGCCGACGACACTGGCAGGTGCTGCGGAGTAGTCGATGGTGTCCAGGCGCGGCTGCATGGCGTCTCCGATGTTTTGTGTGCCGCACTACCTGAAGCAAATCGGTCAAGCCAGCCCGCAAAGGCAGAGCATCTTTGCGTTTCCCTCTTGCCGCCGAGGCTGCGGTGTGCGGTTATCCTGCGGCAAGTTAACTCATCGAGGGACCGCCTGCCATTTGGCGAAAGGTTCGGGCCCGAAGGAGACGAATGGCGTCAGTAGATATCCGGGAGGTCCGTAAGTCTTACGGGCCGATAGAAGTCCTGCATGGGGTTTCGGTTCCGATCAAGAATGGTGAATTCGTTGTTCTCGTTGGTCCTTCGGGTTGCGGGAAATCCACGCTGCTGCGGATGATTGCCGGGCTGGAGAACATCACTGGTGGTACCGTGTCCATCGGTGACCGGGTGGTAAACAACATCCATCCGAAAGAGCGGGACATCGCGATGGTGTTCCAGAACTACGCGCTCTATCCGCACATGACGGTGGCGGACAACATGGCATTCTCCTTGAAGCTCAAGGGAACAGACAAGGCCACCATCAAGGCGCAAGTTGACAAGGCAGCAGGCATTCTTGGCCTCGGCAGTCTGCTTGACCGATATCCGCGCCAGCTCTCGGGCGGGCAACGGCAGCGGGTCGCCATGGGCCGCGCCATCGTGCGCGATCCGCAGGTGTTCCTGTTCGATGAGCCATTATCGAACCTCGATGCGAAACTGCGTGTCGCCATGCGTGCAGAAATTAAAGAACTGCATCAACGCCTTAAAACAACAACGATCTACGTCACGCACGATCAGATCGAGGCCATGACCATGGCTGACAAGATCGTTGTCATGCACGATGGCTATATCGAACAGGTCGGCGCGCCATTAGAGCTTTACGACAACCCGCAGAACCAATTCGTGGCCGGCTTCATTGGCTCTCCATCCATGAACTTTCTATCGGGCACACTGCGGGGCGATGCCGTCGAAACCGCAACCGGCGCAAAACTTCCAATTGGGAAAGTGCCGGCGTCAAACGACGGCCGGGCAGTCGTCTACGGCGTCAGGCCAGAGCACTTCACAATCGCAGATGACGGCGTCGACGCCGAGGTGATTGTGATCGAGCCAACAGGGTCGGAGACACAGGTCGTCGCCAAGATGGCCGGACATGATGTCGTCGCCATTTTCCGTGAGCGTTACGACTTCCAGCCGGGCCAGAAGGTAAAGCTCAAGCCACAAGCCAATCTGGTGCATTTGTTCGACAAGGAGACAGGCAAACGCATTTAGGCGATGAAAGAGTGATGTGCCGGGCTAGAGGCCGCGAGAGCCGACCGGCGTTTGACGAAGTTGAACTGTGTTTTTATCAACCACGCTTCACGGGAGGAGCGAACATGACGAAAATAACCAACACCAAGGCGACGCGCCGTAAGTTCTTGAAAGCAACGGGTGGCATGGCGGCCATACTGGCGACCGGCAAGATGCCGGCCATCGCGCAGGGCACCACAGAGGTACACATCCTGCGTTGGAATGACTTCGTTCCGGCCTGCGATGCGCTCCTCAAAACCAAGCTGTTTCCCGAGGCTGAAAAAGCGCTGGGCATCAAGGTCAAGTTCGAAACCGTCAACGCCAACGATCTGCAGGCGCGCATCACGTCGGGCATTCAGGCCGGCGCAGGCCCCGACGTCGTCATGCTCTCCAACAACCATCCGCAGTTGTACAAGGCGAGCCTTGTCGATGTCTCCGACATCGCAGCTGAAGTCGCCAAGGAGCAGGGCGAGTGGTACAAAGCGACACTCGCCAACTGTTCGTCGAATGGCAAGTTCTTCGCGGTGCCGATGGACTTCGTCGGTGGTTTGAACGCGTGGCGCGTGTCGATGTTCAAGGACATCGGCCTGACCGAATTCCCCAAGACCTGGGACGCCTACCGCGATGCGGGCAAGAAGCTGAAAGCCAAGGGCTACCCAATTGGCCAGTCGCTCGGCCAGTCGTTCGGCGACCCCGTGGGCTTTGCCTATCCGTTCCTTTGGTCGATGGGCGGTGCCGAAGTCGACGACAAAGGCAAGGTCGCCATCAACTCCAAAGAGACCGTCGAGGCCGTCAAGTACATGACCGCTTTCTGGAAGGACTCGATGGATGAAGGTGGTTTGGCCTGGGATGACTCGTCCAACAACCGCGCCTTCCTCGCCGGCACCATCTCGTCGACGCTGAACGGCGCCTCAATCTACATCGAGACCGTGCGCAAGCCGGACCAGTACAAGTCGGCCGACGGCAAGCCACTCAAAGACGATATCCAGCATGCGTTCCTGCCGGCTGGTCCGAAGGGCGTATTCGGTCTGCACCTCGTGCAGTCGCACGTCATTCCGACCTACTCGAAAAACCAGAAGGCGGCCAAGGATCTGCTGCGCTTCATGCACACGAAGGCCAACTATGAGCAGTGGTTCGAGACGGGCCAGGGCTTCTACACGCCGCCCACCAATGGCTGGGAGACGCACAAGGTCTGGACGCAGAACCCCGTCATGGCGCCGTTCGGCTTGATCGGTAAAACCAGCCTGGCAGCTGGCCATCCCGGCGAGTCAAATGCCATGGCCGCCGAAGTGCTGTCGAAGTACCTGATCGGCAATATGTTCGCCTCAGCGATCAAAGGCCAGTCGGCCGAAGATGCCGTCAAGGCGTGCGAAGCGCAGCTGAAGTCCATCTACGGCGCGTGAGCTGTCAATCTGGTGTCAGACCCATGGGTCTGACACCAACACGCAGGTCTCGACACTTCGACCATCATGACGCGCCGTAACGGCGAGCACGGTGTAAGGGTGGCTGACCCGAGGTCAGACGCCAAACTTCCGGATTATCAGCGATGGCGACGACAGCAGCACCGAGTGTCGATCGCGAGATCATCATAGGCAAGCCGAAATGGCGACCGCTTGAGAGCGAGGGCAACCTCGCCATGCTCCTGCTGCTGCCGACCATCGCGCTGTTGCTGATGTTCATCGCCTACCCGTTCATGCGCGGGATCATGTTGTCGGTGACCAATTCCAAGGTCGGCGTTGCCGGTGACTTCGTTGGCTTCGAGAACTTCGCGCGTCTACTGAAAGACCCGATCTTCCACACCGTTGTCTACAACACGTTCCTCTATACGTTCGTCACGACAGTGTTCAAACTGATCCTGGGCCTCTGGCTCGCGCTCCTGCTCAATCGCAATTTCAAATTCAAGCGCTTCGTTCGCGCGTTCATTCTGTTGCCTTTCATCGTGCCGACGGTGCTCGCCTGCTTCGCCTGGAAGTGGATGTTCGATCCAACCTTCTCGGTGCTGAACTGGATGTTGTTCAAGCTGGGGATTATCGCATCTGGGCAAGGCATCAACTGGCTCGGCGACGGCGATCTCGCCATGCTTTCGATTATGATCGTCAACATCTGGCGCGGGGTGCCGTTCTTCGCGATTTCCCTGATGGCCGGTTTGCAAACGATCAGTCCGGATCTCGGCGAGGCCGCCGCCATCGACGGTGCCAAGCCGCTGCAGCGCTTCTGGTACATTACCTGGCCGCTGCTGTTGCCAGTGACCATGGTCATCGTGCTTTTTTCGGTCATCCAAACCTTCGCCGACTTCCAGATCGTCTACGTGATGACTGGCGGCGGCCCCGCGAACGCGACCCATTTGTTCGCCACCTACGCCTACCAGCTCGGCGTCGGCACGGGGCTGCTGAGCCAAGGTGCGGCTGTCTCGCTTGCCATGTTCCCGCTGTTGTTCGGCATCGTGATCTTCCAGCTGATGTATATTCGCAAAGTGGAGACGCGGTGATGATCGAAGGTGCAGCTTGGCGCCGGTGGGTGTTCTTTCGCTTTCCGGTCGCGATTTTTCTGATCTTTCTGCTGTTCCCATTTTACTGGATGGTCATCACGACGTTCCGGCCTGATGGCGAACTCTATATCCCCTGGTACCGGGCCAACTACAAACCGCTCTGGACGTGGAATCCAACCACGGCGCATCTCAAATACCTGTTCGGTGAAACGACCTTCATCACGTGGTTGTGGAACACGACGTTCATCGCCGTGGTTGCGACAGCCATTTCACTGTTTTGCGGCGTGCTTGCCGGCTACGCGCTGTCGCGGCTGAACTTCAGAGGCGCGGCGCTGCTCGGCACGACCATCTTTGTGACGTATCTCGTGCCACAAACGCTACTGTTCATCCCGCTGTCAGAGATCATCCGCACCTACAGTTTGGGCGATACGCCGTGGTCGCTGATCCTAACCTATCCGACCTTCCTCATTCCTTTCTGCACCTGGCTGATGATGGGCTTTTTCAAGTCCGTGCCAAAGGAGTTGGAGGAGTGCGCCCGCATCGACGGCGCGACCCGCTGGCGAGCGATGCTCTACATTATCATTCCCGTGGCAGTGCCTGGCATCCTGTCGGCCATGATCTTCGCCTTCACGCTCAGCTGGAACGAGTTCATCTATGCGCTCGTGTTCTTGTCTAGCCCCGAGCAAAAGACTGTGCCGGTTGGCGTCATTTCCGAGCTGGTGCGCGGCGACGTGTTCTTCTGGGGACCGCTGATGGCTGGCGCGTTGCTCGGCTCTATTCCCGTGGCGATCGCCTACTCGTTCTTCGTCGAGCAGTACGTTTCAGGGATGACGGGGGCAGTCAAAGGATGAACCATTGATCCAAAGCCGACCTTCCGCCCGACCCATATTGCTAGAGAGCTTCCATGGCCAGCGTCACCATCAAACAAATCCATAAGCACTACGACGACTTTCACGCGGTGAAAGGTGTGTCGCTCGAAATTAAAGACAAGGAATTCGTAGTGCTCGTCGGGCCCTCTGGCTGTGGCAAGACGACAACGTTGCGGATGGTCGCCGGTCTCGAGACGATCACCGAAGGGCAGATCATGATCGGCCCGCTTGTGGTCAACGATTTGCCGCCCATGGACCGTGACATCGCCATGGTGTTCCAGAACTACGCGCTCTATCCGCATATGTCGGTGTACGACAACATGGCGTTCGGGTTGAAGATGCGCAAGTTCGATAAACTGGAGATCAAAAAGCGCGTCGAAAACGCCGCGTCAATCCTCGGCATCACCGATCATCTCAATCGCAAGCCACGCATGCTGTCGGGTGGTCAACGGCAGCGCGTGGCGCTCGGCCGCGCCATCGTCCGTAATCCGCAGGTCTTCCTGTTCGACGAACCGCTGTCGAACCTCGACGCAAAACTGCGCGTGCAGATGCGCATCGAAATTAAAAAGCTGCACCAGCGCCTCTCTACGACATCGATTTACGTCACCCATGACCAGGTCGAGGCGATGACCCTTGGCGACCGCGTGGTGGTGATGAAGGATGGCCTGATCCAGCAGGTTGGCGAACCGCTCGAACTGTACAATGCGCCCGCCAACAAATACGTGGCGGGCTTCATTGGTTCGCCGGCGATGAACTTCACAACGGTGCAAGTGACGAACGAAGGTGGCGTGCTTTACGCGTCGAACCCGGCGATGCGGATACGCGTGCCGAATGCGCTGGCCGCACGCCTCGGCGCGCATGCCGGCAAGCAGGCGACACTTGGGATCAGGCCCGAGAATCTGCATATGGCGACCGGCGCTGACAACGCAGACAACTCGCTGACAGCGATTGTTGAGGTATCGGAACAGCTCGGGTCTGAGGTTATCCTCGACGTGAAGGTGGCCGACGGGGCGATGGTGGCCAGTGTCGAGCCGACGGTGCGCGTCAAGCCGGGCGAACCGGTCAAACTCGCGCTTGATCCGTCTGGTTTGCGCTTCTTTGATGCCGTAACGGAGACGGCAATTTAGAGCATTTTTCTTTCGTAAAGCGGTGCTGTGGTGCGCGGCGTGCGACCGCAGCACCATTCTTTTATAGTTGTGCTCAGAAGTGGCATGTTTCGGCAATTGCATGTCGGCCGGAACCGCGCTTTGATGATCGCAAGCTGCGGCCATGTCCGTGGCATTTGCGTATGATATCCGGAGGATTATATGCGCCAAAACTTTGGACGCCTGCTCGGCGGCGGCCTTGCCTTGGCATTGGGCACTGCATCGCCCCTTGCTGCCAAAACACTGGTCTACTGCTCGGAGGGCTCGCCGGAGAATTTTACGCCGGCGATCAACACAACGGGTACCAGCTTCGATGCGGCGCGGCCGATCTACGACCAACTCATCCATTTCAAACGCGGCACGTTGGAATTGGAGCCGGGTCTAGCCGAGAGCTGGACGGTCACACCCGACGGCTTGGCCTACACCTTCAAGCTCCGCAAGGGCGTGAAGTTCCATTCCGGCGTCAACACCTTTAAGCCGACGCGTGACCTCACCGCTGACGACGTGATCTGGTCGTTTGAACGGCAGGGAAAGGCTGATCATCCGTACGCCAAAGTCTCGGGCGGTAAATATGACTATTACGCCGACATGGACATGGGCAAAATCGTCAAGAGCTATACGAAGACGGATGACCATACGTTCGTCATGACGCTGAACGAGCCCAATGCCCCGATCCTGGCCAACTTGGCGATGGATTTTGCCTCTATCCATTCGGCTGAGTATGCGGAGTTCACGCAGAAGGCCGGCAAGCTTGAGCAGTTTGATCAGATTCCAGTTGGTAGCGGGCCTTTCAGCTTCGTCGCCTATCAGAAAGACGCGGTCATTCGGTACAAGAAGAACGCCGACTATTGGGGCGCTGATAAGCCCATGGTCGACGACCTCGTCTACGCCATCACGCCGGATCCGACGTCGCGCTACGCCAAGCTCAAGGCTGGTGAGTGCCATTACGCGTTCCTGCCGCGCGCGGCCGACATCAAGGAAATCGAGAACGATCCGGCGCTGAAGACCACCAAACAGTCCGGCCTGAACATCGCTTATTGGGCCTTCAACACCCAGAAGAAGCCCTTCGATGACAAGCGCGTCCGGCAGGCGCTGAGCATGGCCATCGACAAAGCGGCCATCATCCGCGACGTTTATCTCGGTGCCGGCTCGGCGGCCAAGAACCTGATCCCGCCGACACTGTGGGGCTACAACGAAGCGGTGCCGGATTATCTGTACGATCCGGCCAAGGCCACGGCCTTGCTCAAGGAAGCGGGCGTCACCACACCTCTCGAAATCGACCTGTGGTACATGCCGGTGCAGCGGCCGTATAACCCGAACGCCAAGCGCATCGCCGAAATGATGCAGGCGGATCTCGACAAGGTCGGTGTCAAAGCCAAGCTCGTGACCTACGAGTGGGGCGAGTATCGCAAGCGTGCCCAACAGGGCGAGCACATGACAGCGCAGCTCGGCTGGACCGGCGACAACGGCGATCCCGATAATTTCTTCTTCCTGCGCGGCTGCTCTGGTGCGCGCGCCGGCGGACAGAACATCACCAAATGGTGCAACAAGGACTACGACGACCTGTTGAACCAAGCCAAGAAGCTGACCGATCCGGCAGCCCGCAGCGAGATCTACAAGAAGATGCAAGTCATCGAAAAAGACGAGGCACCGGACTTCAAAATCGCGCATTCCGTCGTCGTTGAGGCGATGCGCAAGGAAGTCGAGGGCTACAAGCAAAGTCCGCTTGGCGGCCATCATTTCAAGGGCGTCGATCTGAAGTAACACTTTATGATTTATTCTAACGGCCGGGCGCGACAGGTGCCTGGCCGTTAGTGTATCAAGTGAGCACTGAGTGCCCGTTGCGCTGTGCGCGTGTGTATGAGTTGAGCGCCACCCCGAATGCTGCCCTACCTGCTGAAGCGCCTGGCGTTGACGGTGCCGACGTTTGTCGCGCTGATGTTTCTGACGTTCGTAGCGATCCGTCTGGTGCCCGGCGATCCCGTCGAGGTGCGCACCGGTGAGCGTGGCATCAGCGCGGAACGGCTCGCCCAATTCCGGCACGAACTCGGCCTCGATCAACCGGTCTGGAAGCAGTTTGCCGACTACGTGTGGGCGCTGTTGCACGGTGACTTCGGCACCTCCGTCGTCACCAACGAAAAAGTGCTGACCGAGTTCGCCGCCCTGTTTCCAGCGACCGTGGAGCTGTCGTTCTGCGCCATGCTGTTCGCGGTGCTGATTGGTGTGCCTGCCGGGACGTTCGCAGCAGTCAAACGCGGCAGCTGGTATGATCAGACCTTGATGGGCTTGTCGGTGACCGGTTTTTCGATGCCCATTTTCTGGTGGGGATTGCTGCTGCAGATGTACATCGGCGCGCGGCTCGGTTGGACGCCAACCAGCGCCCGGATCGATCCGATCAAGTATTACTTCGAGGCCAAAACAGGCTTCATGCTGATCGATAGCGTCTTGTCGGGCCAGGCGGGCGCTTTCAAAGACGCGGTGCGGCATCTGATTTTGCCCACCATTGTCCTGGGCACAATCCCGCTTGCTATCATCGCGCGCATGACGCGCTCGTCCATGCTGGAAGTTCTCAGCGAAGACTATGTGCGCACCGCGCGCGCCAAAGGCCTCGCACCGGTCCGCGTGTTCGGTCTGCATGCCCTCCGCAATGCCCTCATTCCAGTGATCACAGTGATCGGGTTGTCGGTCGGCGGCCTGATGGCAGGCGCCGTGCTGACCGAAACGATCTTTTCGTGGCCCGGCGTTGGCAAATGGTTGATCGAGAGCATTGGTCGCCGCGATTATCCGGCGTTGCAAGGTGGTGTGCTGCTGATTTCGGCCATCGTGATCTTTGTCAACGTGGCCGTTGATCTGCTGTATGGCGTGATCAATCCGAGGATCCGCCATGGACAATGACCGTCGGAGTGCGCCTGTGATCAGCGCAGGACGCGCAGCGGCAGCCAGCGCGTCGGTGACGAACGCGTCAAAGCAAGCACCGCCCAGCAGCCTCATGGCGTTCTGGGCCTCGTTCTCAGAAAACAAAGGCGCGGTGATCGGCCTTGTGGTTCTTTCTGTCATCGTGCTGCTGGCGATCCTTGCCGACGTCGTGGCACCGCATCCGCCGCTGGAGCAGTACCGTGACTTTGTGCGAGTACCGCCGGTTTGGGATGCCGATGGAACGTGGCGTTTCGTGCTCGGCACCGACGGGCTCGGTCGCGATATGCTATCGCGTCTGATCCATGGTGCCCGCGTGTCGCTCTTCATTGGCCTGATGGTGATGTCAGTCTCCTTCGTGCTCGGCGCGGTGCTTGGGCTCGTGTCCGCGTTCTCGAACTCTCTCATCGATACGGTCATCTCCCGCGTCATGGACCTGTTGATGTCGGTGCCTGGTCTCGTATTGGCGATCCTCATCGTCGCCGTGCTCGGACCCAGCCAGACCAACACCATTATTGCCGTCACAGTTGTGTTCCTGCCGCGCTATGTGCGTCTGGTGCGCGCGTCGGCGTTGGCCGAAATGAGCAAAGATTATGTGACAAGCGCGCGCATGATCGGCGTTTCGAAGCCCTATCTGATGTTCGTCACGGTGCTGCCCAACTGCCTCGCACCACTCATCGTGCAATCTGCGCTTGGCGTCTCCGAAGCGATCCTCGAAGCCGCAGCCCTTGGCTTTCTCGGCCTCGGCGCGCAACCGCCCACACCCGAATGGGGCACGATGCTCGCGGACGCGCGCGAGTTCATCCGCTCGAACCCATGGATTGTGACGCTGCCCGGGCTCGCGATCCTGATCACCGTCGTCTCCATCAATTTGATGGGCGATGGCTTGCGCGATGCGCTTGACCCCAAGATGCAGAGGTCCTGAGCCGTGCCAGAATTTTTCACAGACCCTTTGCTCGAAATTCGCAACCTGACCGTCTCGTTTGCCACACGCGGTGGCGCATTCCGCGCCGTAGACCGCGTCAGCTTCTCGGTTGCCGCCAACGAGGTGCTGGCCATCGTCGGTGAATCGGGTTCCGGCAAATCTGTCGCCATGCTGGCCGTAATGGGTCTGCTCCCTTGGACCGCAACCGTCGAAGCGGACGCACTCAATTTCATGGGGCAAGATCTGCGCGCGCTCAGCCCGCGCGCCCGTCGCGCCATCATCGGCAAAGATATCGCGATGATTTTCCAGGAGCCGATGTCGTCGCTCAATCCGTGCTTCACCGTTGGCTTCCAGATCGCGGAAGCCCTTAAAACACACACCGAACTCGACAAGCCCGCCCGCAAAGCGCGTTCCATCGAACTCCTCGGCCAAGTCGGCATCACCGATCCCGAACGCCGCCTGCGCGCGTTCCCGCACCAATTGTCCGGCGGCATGAGCCAGCGCGTGATGATCGCCATGGCGCTCGCCTGCCGCCCGAAACTGCTGATCGCCGACGAGCCCTCGACAGCCCTCGACGTCACCATTCAAGCGCAGATCCTCGATCTGTTGGTACGCTTGCGCCAGGAAACCGGCATGGGCCTCGTGCTCATTACGCATGACATGGGCGTCGTCGCTGAAACTGCGGATCGCGTCAGTGTTCAATACGCCGGCCAGCAAATCGAAGAAGACGACGCGGCGGCGCTGTTCAGCGATCCACGGCATCCTTACACCCACGCGCTGCTTGCCGCTTTGCCGGAGCGCGCAACAGCACGACGTCTGCCCGCCATTCCAGGCGTTGTGCCAGGACAATTCGATCGCCCCAAAGGCTGCCTGTTCGCGCCACGGTGCGCATTCTCCAACGATGTGTGTCACGCGCAAGAGCCTCCGCGTGCCGCCGCCCATCTCGGGCACGCCAAGTGCTTCACGCCGTTGTCCCATGGTGTGCCGCGTGTCGCGGCGGAGGCCGTCGCATGACAGTCGTCCTCGAAGGTCGCGGCTTGGCCCGCACGTACGATGTCGCGCGCGGGCTGTTCGCCAAGCCCAGTGTCGTTCACGCGCTCGCCGGCGTGTCGTTTCAACTCGAGGCCGGTAAGACGCTCGCTGTCGTCGGCGAATCCGGTTCCGGCAAGTCGACCTTGGCGCGCCTCGTCACACTCATCGAACCGCCGACCGCCGGCACGCTGCTGATCGACGGCAAGGACGTCACAACGGCAACGGCCGCAGAAACGCAGGCGTTGCGCCGCCGTATCCAGATGGTGTTCCAGAACCCCTATGGCTCGCTCAATCCCCGGCAACGCATCGGGACAGCACTCGAAGAACCCCTGCGCGTGCACACCCAGATGAGCGCGCGCGAACGCACGGATGCAGCCCGCACCATGATGGCGCGCGTCGGCTTGCGACCCGAGTTCTACGATCGCTACCCGCACATGTTTTCCGGCGGTCAGCGCCAGCGCATCGCCATCGCCCGCGCGTTGATGTTGCGGCCACCAATCCTCGTGCTCGACGAACCTGTCTCCGCCCTCGATGTGTCGATCCGCGCACAGGTGCTCAACTTGCTCGCCGAACTGCAGGAAGAGTTCGGCACAGCGTATCTCTTCATCAGCCACGACCTGTCCGTCGTGCGCCACATCGCCGACCGCGTCATGGTCATGTATCTCGGCCGTGCGGCCGAGCTCGGGGAACGCGATACGATCTTCAATCGTCCGCAGCATCCCTATACGCGCGCGCTCCTGTCAGCGACGCCGCGCACAGATCCATCAGCCAAAGCCCGCAAGGATCGCATTATTTTGCAAGGCGAATTGCCGTCGCCGTTCAATCCGCCCAACGGCTGTGCCTTCAATCCGCGCTGCCCCAACGTCGTCGACAGATGCCGCAATGACCGCCCAGACATGGTCGTCACCGCGGCACACGAAGTGTCGTGCTGGCGTGCATGACAGACAGCGGACCTGCCACGCGTCAGTCCGATCAGGACAGGATTGCGCATCGGCACCTCATGCTCAAAACCCCATTGCCGCGCCGTCGCTGCGCGGATCGGTGGCACCTTCGAAAATGCCCTCCGCGTGTCGGACAACAGCACCTGCGTGCCCCATCGACACGGAGAAATCCGGCAGCACTTCCACCTGATGCCCAGCCTTCGCGAGTTTTTTGATCAGCGTCGTATCGAACCGCCCTTCGAGCTTGAGCGACGTCGTCTCCTCGCCCCACATTTTTCCGAGCAGCCAACGCGGCCGCGTAATCGCTTCTTGCAGCGGCACACCGAGCATCGCGTAGCGCGAGAAAATCGCTGATTGCGTTTGCGGTTGCCCCTCGCCGCCCATCGTGCCGTAGACCATCACGCGGCCATCGGCCAGTCGCGCCAGTGCAGGATTCAAAGTGTGAAACGGCTTGCGTCCTGGTGCGAGCTGGCGCGGACCAGGCTTGCCCAGAAAGAAGCTCGCGCCGCGGTTCTGCCAGACGATGCCGGTCTCCGGCAGTACGCAGCCGGAACCATATTCAAAGTAGATCGATTGAATGAAACTGACCGCAATCCCGTTCTGATCAATCGCACCAAGCCAGATCGTATCGCCCTTGTCGACCGGTGCCGGCCATGGCAGCGCGACTTTCCCATCGATGCGTGCGGCGATCGCATCGAGCCGGTCTTTGGTCAAATAGTCAGCGGGATTGACCGTCATCGATCCGGGGTCGCCGACAATGCGATCACGCACAATAAAAGCCTGCTTCGTCGCTTCGATGATGCGATGCAGATAGTTGAAATCATCCGCCTGCTTGACTTTCATCCTGTCAAACAGCGCTAGGATCATCAGTGACGCCAGCCCCTGCGTCGGTGGCGGAAAATTGAACAATTGGCCGGAACGCACCTTGACCGTCAGCGGCGCGCGGCGTTCGGCTTTGTGTCGCTCAAGATCGGCCACCGACACCGGTGCTCCAATCTTTGCAAGGTCCGCCGCCAGATCCCGCGCAAGGCCACCGCGATAAAAATCTTCGGTCCCGTGCGCGCCCAACCGATACAGCGTCCGCGCCAGTGCCGGAAACTTCATCAGCTGCCCTTCGCGTGGCGCGTCGCCATCAACGAGATACTGCGCAGCAAATCCGGGCACATCTTTCAACTCATCTCGTTTCGCCGCTGTTAGCTCCGCTTGGCTCTTGGTCACCACAAAACCATGCTCGGCATGCCACGCCGCATCTTCCACGAGCCGCGACAGTGGAAACTTTCCGCCAAGCTCGGCATTGAGTTTGAGCGCCTCTCCCCAACCCGAAATCGTTCCCGCCACCGTATTCGCCGCCAGCGGCCCACGCCACGGAATGCTGGCGTGTCCCGCTTGCGCATAAAGAGCCGGCGTTGCAGTCGCGGCAGCCGCACCGCACGCATCAATTGCGACAACGTCCTTGCCGGGTGCTGCAATCAGCCAGAAGCCATCGCCACCGATGGACGTCATATGCGGATAAACCACCGGCAGCGCCGCGGCCATCGCAACGGCGGCCTCAATCGCGGTGCCGCCTTCGCGCAGCACGCGAAGTCCAGCCTCGCTGGCGAGATGATGGGGGGAGGTGACCATTCCACGGCGAGAGCGAGGTGTGTGCAGCATGTCGTCTGACCCAAATGAAGTGCGAAGGAGTGCGGGGGGCGTCTATCGCATGACGATGCCGAACCGGGAAATGCAAATACCGGCCCAGGCGTCCCCGCCTTACCGTGTCCTCACCATCCCCCAAAAAAAGTCCGGGGCGAAAAACCCGGGGCCAAAAAACCCGAGGCAGAGCGCGGCTTCGACCGCATCGACGTGGTTCGCTGTACGGGCGAACCGGAAGGCCCATGATACGCGTCGTCGCATCACCGGCCCCAACGGCCGAAGCCGCGCTCTTTGCTGCGTTTGTTTTGACTCTGGTGAGACTTGAGGGAGCACCCTCACCCCTGCTAGGGGCCCTCACCTCGAGGCGCGGGACATCTCGCGGAAACCGTCCGCTTTGTTCGTTCGCGCTCGCACAGCCCCTCACGGCAGTCCTAGTCGGTTCTAGCCCCGCCCCGGTCCGTGAGGTGGGCCCACCATGCCAGACGCATCGACAATTGCAATCTATTGGTGTTATTAAGGTTTATTGCCCGCTTACGCCGACGTCGCAAACGCGCCCGCAATCTTTTCGTTGGTCGCGGTATCCGTGAGGTTCATCGAAAGGGCAGTGACCGAGATGTAACCGTTATAAATAGCCCACAAGTCCGTACCCAGCGTCGTAACGGAGCGCCGTTGTTCAAATGACAGCCAATAGTACGGCGTCGTCCATGGGTCATGACGGGCATCGACGCTGAGCAGCCCAAGATCGCGCTTGCCCTGACGCGTCGCCATGATGCCCTTCACGTCGCCCGGGGCCTGGTCTGGAAAATTCACATTCATCAGCACGCCCGGCGGCCACTCAAGATCGAGCAACGTTTTGACGATCCCCGCGCCGTGCTTTGCAGCCGTGTCCCACTGCAAATTGTTGCGCGATTGCGTGCCAAACGCCTGCGACATGGCAATCGATCGGATGCCGATCACCGTCCCTTCGAACGCACCAGCAATGGTCCCCGAGTACGTCACGTCTTCCGCGAGATTACCGCCGCGATTGACACCCGACAGAATGAGATCAGGCTTGCCGATATCTTTCAAGATATGCCGCACACCCATGATCACGCTGTCCGTCGGCGTCCCGCGCACAGCGAACGATCGCTCACTCAGCTGCCGCATCCGCAGCGGTTCGTTGAGCGACAGTGAATGCCCCGCACCCGACTTGTTCGTCTCCGGCGCCGAGATCCAGATGTCATCCGACAATTCCTTGGCGATGCCATGCAGCACCTCCAGCCCAGGCGCATCAATGCCGTCATCGTTGGTCAATAGAATGCGCATGAAAGACTCCTTTGTGGCGCGTTCCGACACCGCGGCTCGGAGCCGGCCAGAACGCGCGGACGTTCGTTACGCCTTCGCGATCAACGTCATGCCGCCCATGTACGGTTTCAGCACATCGGGAATCGCGACACTGCCATCGGCTTGTTGATAGTTTTCCAGCACCGCCACCAGTGTTCGACCGACCGCCAAGCCCGAACCGTTGAGCGTGTGCACGAAATGCGGCTTGCCATCGGCCTTGCTGCGATACCGCGCATCCATGCGGCGGGCCTGAAAATCGCCGCACACCGAGCACGATGAAATTTCGCGGTACGCATCCTGCCCTGGCAACCACACCTCGATGTCGTAGGTCTTCTGGCTGGAGAATCCCATATCGCCGGTGCACAGCAGCATGGTGCGATAGGGCAGCTTCAGTTTCTGCAGAATGTTCTCAGCCGCCGCCGTCATGCGCTCATGTTCCGCCAGCGAGGTTTCCGGCGTCGTGATCGACACAAGTTCAACCTTGGAGAACTGATGCTGGCGGATCATGCCGCGCGTGTCGCGGCCGGCACTCCCCGCCTCCGATCGAAAGCATGGCGTGCACGCCGTGTACCGCTGCGGCAGCTTGTCTTCATCAACGATCTGCTCACGCGCCAGATTGGTGAGCGGCACTTCAGCCGTTGGAATAAGCCAGAAGTCTTCCTTCGCTGGTGCGCGCTCCAGTACGCGCGCGATCATCTCCGGCAGCGTGATCTTCTTGCTCTGCAGATCGTCGAAGTCCTGCGGCTGCGCAAACTCCAGCGCATCATTGAGCAGCTTGTCGCGCGCGGACGTCCGCGTCGGCATGAACTGATCATCGCGGAATTTTGGCAGCTGGCCAGTGCCGAACATGGTCCGGTCGTTGACCAGCATCGGCGGGTTCACCTCCGTGTAGCCACCCGCGCTACCGTCCGCCGCCGCCGTATGCGTATCCAGCATGAACTGCGCCAGTGCCCGTTCCAGGCGCGCCAGTGCGCCCTTCAGAAACACAAACCGCGCCCCCGAAACCTTCGCCGCGCTTTCGAAATCCATCATGCCGAGCGCTTCGCCAATTTCGAAGTGCTGCTTAGGTTTGCTCGTAAAAGCGAACTTGGTCGGCTCACCCCATTTCCGAATTTCCCTGTTCCCGTGCTCGTCGACACCGTGCGGCACGTCTGCAAGCGGCATATTCGGAATGCCAGACAGCAGATCATGGAGCTGCTTATCGACAGCCGCTTGCTCGATCTCGCCTTGCGCCATCGCGTTCTTCAGGCTCGCCACTTCGGCCATCAGCTTGGCAGCCGTCGCTTCATCTTTGGTCGCCTTGGCCTTCCCGATGTCTTTCGACGCCGCATTGCGGCGGGCCTGCGCATCGTTCAGCTTGGTGACGACGGCGCGGCGCCGATCATCCAGCGCGATCAAAGCAGCGGCCGAGAACTGGTCGGCGATCCCGCGGCGCTTCAAGCCGGCGTCAAAAGCTGCTGGAGTGTCGCGAATGGCTTTGATGTCGTGCACGGGCGGTCTCGTTCGGGGGCGCTCAGGAGTGCCCCTACATAAGCCATTCGGGCAGTGAGGCAAACTGTGGCGGATGGCTACCGGCCAAGCCCAAGCGCCTCGGTAATGTACCGGAACACGCGGGTGTTCGCGAGGTGTCCGCGGAACCGCTCCGCCCCAGGCCCCATGGCGGTCAGAATGCCGTCGTCGCCGGAATGGATCCCCGATCGTGCAGCAACCGGTAGATTGCCCTGCACGCGTGCGGTGCCCGGCGCGCAGTAGACCTCGTTCGCAATCGCCGTCTTGCCGTCCGGGCTCACGTTCGTGGGTTTGTGCTCACCGTCAAGGAACGGCTTGCCCGTCGCGCAGTGGTCCGGAAAGGCACCATACGAAAAGGCGATGCGTCTCGACACATCCACCGTTGATGGATAGCCCTCGGCGTCTGGCGCTGGATAGTTCGGAAATCCCGCCTCGCTATAGATGCCAAGCTTGTCACGCAGGCGATCACCAGGCCGGCTATCATCAAACGTACCGATGATTGACACCGGATGCGTATGATCGGGCACCACGATAATCAGCGTATCGTTGCTGCGTTTCGCCGCCCAGTCCTTTGCCGTCTTCACCGCATTGTCGAGCATGATCGTGTCGAACACCGCGCGCTCCCAGTCGAGTGAGTGCGTGTATTTGTCGATCCGGCCACTTTCAACCAGCAGCACAAAACCTTCCGGCTTTCTCGACAGCACATCGAGCGAGACTTTGACCATATCGACCAGGTCGGGCTGATCCTGATAGCGGGTCACCGTGCCCTTCTTCAGAATGCGGCGGTCGAGCGCACCGTCGATATGCCCGTTGTTGAAAAGCCCAAGGATCTTGCGGGTGTCTGGCTTCGCACCGGCAGCCTTCATGTCAGTGTCTTGCGTGACGAACGTGTAGCCAAGATCTTTGAACTTTTGGATGTAGTCGACCTCATCGTCGCGCCGCGAACCCTCCGTTCCCTTCGGCAAAAACCACGGCGTGCCGCCACCCATGATCACGTCCGGCTGCTGCTCCGAGAACATGCGGACGATGTGGCCATAATCGAGCCGCCGTCGCGTATTGGCGACCATGCCGGCCGGCGTCGCATCCTCAATCTCGGTATTGGTGACCACGCCGACCGCCAGGTTCAGCTTGCGTTTGACAATCGATGTCAGCGTCTCAACGCGCGGATGTGCCAGTGTGTCCTTGTTCTTGGCGCAGTACACACCAAGCGCGTTGTTGCAGGACTTGTGCCCGGTGGTGTAGGCGGCAATCGAGTTAGCGCTGTCGGTCACGATGCTATCGGTGCCCGCTGTTGAGATCAGCGCCATATGCGGCATGTCATCGATCGCGAGTTCACCACCGTAGTGACCTTCCTTGATGCCCTTTGAAAGAATGCGCGCGGCGGTCCGGTGCGCAACCGACATCCCGTCGCCCACGAACAGGATCACGTTCTTGGCGCGTCGCTCACGCGGCGGGCCGAAAACGTCCCATGTGACAGTCGCCGTCTTCCCCGCCGCCGTGGCAGCAACGACGTATTTCCCCGGCGTCGTCAGCTCCACGTCCTTGATCCACCACGCGTTGTGCTGAAGCCCCTCTTCGCTGACGAGATACGTCGCGGCCTTGCCGATCACCGTCGCGGCAGGTTGGCCGTTGATCGTCACCTCGGCGGCAGTCTGCTCCACGCCAGCCGGAAACTCGACCTTCAGGTCAAACCGCGATCCAGCCAAAATCTCAGCGCGATCAAGAGGATAAATCGTCTGGGCAAGGACAGCCCCGGACGCGATCAAGCTTATCCCCGCCGCTATCGCCGCTGTTTTGATCGTCATGTGCACCCTCATGTCCCCAGCCGCTGCGGCCCTCCGCGTGGCCACTATTACGCATGTGCGACGGGCCGATGTCACCAACAACGATCCACCTGAGCCTGCACCCGAGGCGCACCCGCGAAACCAGCCTTGAAATGCCACCTCGGGTTGTTTAACCTTGGGTTGTGTGTGTGCGTGATGCTAAGTGCGGGGCGAGTTGTGCGAGAGCGAGCGGATGCGGGTCTCACGCGAGATCCGTGGGTGGCTGTGACGGACGGTGCGCAGCAACCGGAGACGACCCAATGGCTCGCCGAGTATGCGTTTTTGACGACCGCACCAGGCGGCCTCGAAGCACTTTTGGCGGCACAGGCACAGGCCCAGCAATGGGGTGTTTCAACGACCGCAGCAATTCTGGCAGGCCCGTACTTTTCGCAAGACAGCTACACCGCTGCATTCGCCAACGCCCGCAGCCTGCCGGTTGCCGATGCCGAATTTGCGCTTGATCCAAAACGCGCGTCACTCGCTTGGCGAAGCGGTTTGTCAGAACTTGGCACGCCGCTCGTCGTGCAGTGGCGTGGCATGCAGGCCGCGTTGGTCCTGGCCACCGATGCCGAGCCGGCGGCAATTGACGCGCGGATTGCCCGGACACGGGCAACCGGCGCTGTGCCGGTGCTCGTCAGCGGTCACGTCCTCGACCGCGCCGTCGAACGGGCTTGCGCACCGGCTCTGATCAGGGCTGCAACCTTTGACCTGAAGCGGCAACGGCCGGGATTTTCAGCGGCCTGCGCGGGGCCACAATGGCAGCGCAACACACTCGCCTTTGTCGTCGGCGTCATTGCTGGCGGACTTGTCACCTATCCACCCGGCATGCTGGCATTGGTCGTCGTAATGTTGACGGTGCCATTTCTAGGCACCGTCTTCGTCCGGGTTGTGGCTCTCGCCGGATTGTTTCGGCCATTGCCACAGCGAGAGCCGTCGCACCTCGCCATTCCAGACAAGAACCTGCCGGTCTATTCAATCCTTGTCGCACTTTTTGACGAAGCAGCGGTTCTGCCTCATCTCGTCGCTGCGCTCTCCCGCCTCAACTATCCGGCCGCCAAACTTGAGTGCCTGCTGGTGATCGAGGATGTCGACAGCGCAACCAAAGCAGCCCTGCTCGACCTTGAACTGCCGAACTTCATGCGCGTCGTCATCGTCCCCGAGGGCGCGCCGCAAACCAAGCCACGTGCGCTCAACTATGCACTCGCTCTGGCGCGCGGCGACTACATCGTTGTCTATGATGCCGAGGATCGGCCCGAGCCGCATCAATTGCGGCGCGCCTTCGAAGCCTTCGTCTCGCATGGCCCGAGGCTTGCGTGCGTGCAGTCATGTCTCAACATCTTCAACGTCCGCCAGAGCTGGCTGACGCGGCAGTTCACCGTCGAATACTCAGCACTCTTCGATTCCATTTTGCCCGCGTTGCAGTGGATGCGCCTGCCGATGCCGCTGGGCGGCACGTCCAATCACTTCCCGCGTAAAGTCCTGGCTGACCTGCACGGCTGGGACCCCTTCAATGTGACCGAGGATGCCGATCTGGGCATTCGCATCGCCAGACTTGGCTACGAAGTGGCCGCGATCTCCTCAACGACCTGGGAGGAAGCACCAGCATCGTTCAGACTCTGGCGCAATCAGCGCACACGCTGGCTCAAAGGCTGGATCCAAACCTACCTCGTCCACACCCGGCAACCAGGACTGCTCTGGCGTGATCTCGGTGCCGCGCGAGCGCTAGGCTTCCACGCGTACATGGGCGGGCTGATATTATCTGCCCTCGTCCATCCGCTTTTTTATGCCGCAGTCTTCGTGAATTGGCTTTTTGATATCCGCTCCGGGACCTTCGATGGCCATCTTGGCCCCTTGTTCTGGATCATCGCGATCAGCAATTTGTTGGCGGGCTACATCGCAACCATCAGTGTTGGTGTCGTATCTGTCCGCCGCCGCGGCCATCGCCTTACGCTCTCAGCGCTGATGATGCCACTCTACTGGCTGCTCATCTCGTTCGCAGCCTACCGCGCGCTTTGGCAACTCTATTGGGACCCGTTCCGTTGGGAGAAGACACCGCACGGTCTCGCCGAGGAGGATGACGCGGTAAGCTGAACTCACTTTGTCTCCAACGTCCACATCTCTTCAGCAACGCGGATGTTGGCAATCATCCGGTCAATTAGCAGGCAGGTCTGCTTGAAGAGTGCCGACGAAGCCCGATAGTCGGCATTGGCGAAGAAATCGCAACGCCCAGCCCGGAACAGGTCAACGCAACGCCCTTTGCCGGCCGCGTCGCCACCATGCACAGCGATGGCGCTGCCGCCATTCTTGCGCACAACCGCCATCGACGGCACGTCAGTGTCACCATCGCCAAAATAGATCATGTTGGAGAACGGGATCGGGCGATCCGCCTCGGGCATGTGATGATTGATGCTCTCACCCAGGTTCTCAATGCCCTTGTTGATGCGGAACAGATACTGCGTCTTGCCCGTATCGGTGATCACCCGCTTCGGAAACGGCACTTCATAAGCGTCAAACGAATACTCGGACGCAAACACGTTATGGAATTTACTGAAGATGGAAGTACCTTCGACGATCTCAGTCAGTCCCGACGAAATGAGATAGTGGCGCAGGGTCACACCTTGGTCACCGGCCATAGTGCGAGCATAAGCGGCAGTCGCGTCAAACCAATCCGTAACACCGGGATAGAACTCCACCGCCGCGCCTTGCGCCACCAGGTCGCCGCGGTCGATGCGAACGCCCGCTGCCTTCGCCTTCTTGTACAGCAGGTGCATGTACGTGATCAGCGGGTCCGCGCCCTGCTCGCGCGCAATGCGGTTGCTTTCCGCCCAGAACGCTTCCGGGTTCGCACCGATCTTCGGCAGAAAGGCGTACTCCTGCATCGGCCGCGGGCAGAGCGTGCCGTCAAAATCATAAATGAGCGCGATCGTTTTCTTGGTGTAGCCTTTGGCCGGCTTCACAACCGCCGGTGCGGCTGGCTGAGAAACCGCCAGCCGGCGCTTGCCGCCGGCAGTAGCTTTGGCCGACTTCTTGGTCACCAACCGCCCCGAGGCTTCGGCCCTCGTCTCTGGCCGCACCGGATGGGTCTTTGCTGCTGGCCGCTTCATGGCTGTCCCTCGCAACAGGTCTATCGTCAACGCTCTGCGGGTTGCCGTGATTCGGGTGGCATAACAAAGGCGCGCTGGGTGCCGGTCGAGTGTTGCGCACAACTCGTGCGTTTGACAGTCCGGGTCAGGACGGGCCAAACGTGGAAGCATGGCGCAGGAACAGCATCACAGCCGGGGCATTTTCATCACCTTCGAAGGCGGCGAAGGTGCCGGCAAGTCGACGCAGATCAAGCATCTTGCCGATCGCTTAGCCCAGGCCGGCTTGAAGCCGTTGCTGACACGCGAGCCCGGCGGCTCTGCGTTCGCCGAACGCGCACGCGACATCCTCTTGGACCCGCAAGCCACGCCCAAATCGCCCCTCGCCCAATCGCTGCTCTTCTACGCGGCCAGATCCGACCATCTCGACGAGACGATCCGGCCGGCGCTCGCAGCCGGTCGCTGGGTTCTGTGTGATCGCTTTTCCGATTCAACGCGCGCTTATCAAGGTGCCGCCAGTGGGGTTGATGCGGCAGCCATTGCAACGCTCGACGCCCTGGTGGTTGGCTCGGCCCAGCCAGCCCTCACAATCCTCCTCGATCTTGACCCAAAAATCGGTCTCGCACGCGCCGACCAGCGGCGCACCGCCACGCCTGGCAGCTTTCTCGCCGCCGATACCTTCGAAGGTCGCCGGCTGGACTTCCACCAGCGCCTGCGCGCCGGGTTCCTGGAAATCGCCAAGCTCGAGCCGCAGCGCGTTGTCGTGATCGACGCCTTCCAGAACGAGCTCATCATCGCCGATCAAGTCTGGGGCCACGTATCTGCGCGCTTTGCGAGCGCACTGTCCGCACCGCAGTCAGGCACATAATGGCACGCGCCCCCGCCCTGCAATCAATCGAAGCGCCGCCCGAGATCGACAAGCTCGAAGGCTTTCCCCATCCGCGCCACACGCGGTCAGTTATGGGGCACGATGCAACCCAAGCAATGCTGTCCGCCGCCGTCCTTGATGGCCGCATCCATCACGGCTGGCTGATCACGGGCCCAGAAGGCATCGGCAAGGCAACGCTCGCCTACGCCCTCGCGCGCTATCTCCTGGCCCGCACCGACGAGCGCGACCAAGTGCCCGGCCGGTTGATCGTGCCGGAGACATCCGTCGCGCAGCGTCAGGTGGCGGCACTGTCTCATCCAGACCTTTTGGTGCTGCGCCGCCCCTGGGATCAAAAAGCGAAGCGCCACTCATCTCAAATCATCATTGACGAAGTTCGCCGCCTGCGCATGTTCCTTGGCCACAAAGCTGAAGCGCTCCAGTGGCGCGTCGTTCTGGTCGATAGTGCCGATGATCTCAACATAAGCGCCGCCAACGCCATCCTGAAATCGCTCGAAGAGCCGCCGCCGCGCACCGTCTTTATGCTTTTGTCCTCCGAGCCCGGCCGTCTGCTGCCGACCATTCGCTCGCGTTGCCGCCAGCTACCGCTTGCACCATTGCCACCCGATGCGCTGAAGGCCGCCGTCGACCAAGCCATCACAGCCAGCGAGAATGGTAAATCGCCTGGACCGAGCGAATGGCCACGACTGTACGAACTCTCCAAGGGCAGCGTCCGGCGCGCGCTCAATATCAGCTCCACGGGCGGACTAAAGATCTATGAAAAGGTCGTGAGTAGCGTCTCCGCGCTGCCACGCATCGATTGGGTGCAATTGCACACCCTGTCCGACGAACTCGCCGGGGCGGCCGCCGAACAAAAGTTCGAGCAGTTTTTCGAGTTTCTGCTTGATCTGCTGGCGAGACTGATCCACGCGCGAGCAACCGGCGTTAGCTCTCAGGCAGATCTCGCGTTGGCCACGCAGTTGATCCCTCAGCAGCGGCTCGCCTTGTTTGCCGCGGCTTGGTCGGATATCACGGCCGCCAAGACCGAGGCGATGGCCCTCAACCTTGACCGAAAAGCCTTGATTATGGAAACCATGCTGCGGCTCGCTTCAGCCATGTCTGACGAATAGGAAGACACGCAATGGCGCAAAAACCTGAACCCAAGGCCGATAATCCGTCAGTGGCACGCGCACGTACGCCCGCAGCCGAGCGCGCGCTTGCTGAAGCGGCCGCGCGGCGGCGGCTGGCGGAAAGCCAAGCTGCGGCTGCACCCAAAGAAGTTGGCGGTCAAAAGGGCCCGGATCCCGTTCGCTACGGCGATTGGGAGAAGGGCGGCATTGTCTCCGACTTTTGAATGTCCCGAATTGCAACAAACCAGACCGTCTCTGGATCTTGGCGAACCAGCCAACGCAATTTGAAACACTCGGCCACCGCGACACTGGCCACCCGTGCAATGGCAAAACGTCCGAAAACACCACCAATCATCCGCCAAGATGCCTGGTCTCTGCATCAACGTGTGCCACTTCGAGACAGCCACTAACGCCACGTAAAGACTTGCCACTCTGACAGCGCTCATGCGCGCCTTGCGCCTGTGATCGGTGCCGTCCGGCATCGCGATTGCACCTCTCCTGACAACGGCCCAGCCATTGTCCCACGGAGAGACACATGCTCCTCGCTTCGCGCACCACCCTGAACCGCTTCGCAGACGATCAGCGCGGCGCGGTCGCCATGATGTTCTCGCTGGCCCTGTTCGGCATGCTCATGTTCATGGCCTGCGCCATCGACATCGGCCGCGCGTCGATTGTACGGATGAAGCTGGCCTCCGCTATCGACGCCGCAACGATCTATGCAGCCAAGAGCCTCAAGGAAGGCACCTTGTCGCTGACCGACATCGAGGCTGCCGCCCGCATCCTGTTCGACGAGAACATGAAGAGCTCCAAAAAGATGGCTGTCGTCACCGACTTCAAGATGAACAAGACCGCTGACGGGACCGGCGTCAAAATCGATGCGAAAGCCGAGCTGCCGACCACCTTTGCCCGCGTCGCCGGCATCAACAAAATGGACGTGGGCGCTACCGCCACCGCCATCTTTAGCCAGCAGGATATCGAAGTCGGTCTGCAGCTCGACGTCACTGGTTCGATGAACAGCTCGATTGCCGGCAAGAAAAAGATCGATAGCTTGAAGGTTGCTTCGGCGAACCTGGTGGACATTCTTCTGCCGGTGAGCGGCATGGGCACCACCAAGGTTCGCGTCGGCATCGCCCCCTTCGCCGCCGGTGTGAACGCTGGCAGCTACGCAAGCCTCGTCGCCGGCGGCTCAGCACCCGGCAACTGCGTCTACGAGCGCCGCACCAGCTTCGCCGATGCGACCGACGACGCACCGGTCGGTAGCGAAAGCCTCAAGACACTGAACGATCTCGGCAAAGGTGCGCAGCCCTGCTCATCCACCGCCAAAGTCACCGCCCTGACCACCGACAACGCAGCACTCAAGACGACCATCAATGCGCTCCAGACAAGCGGCAGCACCGCCGGCCACCTCGGCACCAGCTGGGCCTGGTACATGCTCTCGCCGAACTGGTCGAGCATCTGGCCAACGGCCAGCAAGCCCGGCAACTACAACGACGGCAAGACGCTGAAGTTCGCCATCCTCATGACCGACGGCATTTACAATACGGTTGGCGGCATGAACGGCGGCGACTACAGTGCCATGGCCACGGATGCTCAGAAGCGCGCCAAGAGCCTCTGCGACAACATGAAGTCCAAGGGCATCACCATTTACGCGGTTGGCTTCATCGCCGCTGGCGATCCGGCCGCTGCCGCCGATACGCTTAAGTACTGCGCAAGCGGTGTGAGCAACTTCTACAAAGCTGAAGATGGCGACCAGCTCAATACCGCCTTCGGTGACATCGCCAAAGACATCTCACGCCTCCGCCTCTCGAAGTAAGTTTTGTCTACCTGCCTGCCTGACCTTCTACTTCCGGGGTGCGGTTCCAACCGCACCCCTTTTTCTTTGGATGATTGACAGGGTGAGCCGGGGTGCGCACTGAACAGGCGTGCTGACTATGAGAGGCATGCCATGTCCGCTGATAAACACCCTCGTGTCGAAGTCAAAATACTGGATCCACGGCTCACCGCTTGGGGCCTGCCGAAGCACGAAAGTGCAATGGCCGCGGCCATTGATCTGCGCGCCTGCCTCGATGCGGTGCTGACAATTGAGCCCGGAACGCCAGCGCACCTGGTGTCGTCAGGCATTGCGATCCATCTCGCCGACCCATACCTGACCGCCATCGTCGTGCCACGCTCCGGCCTCGGGCATAAGAAGGGCCTTATCCTCGGCAATCTGACGGGTGTGATCGACGCCGACTACACCGGCCCTGTAATGATCAGCGTGTGGAACCGCAACGCAGTCGGCACACCACCGATCGTCATCGAGCCGGGCGAGCGCATCGCCCAGATGCTGTTCGTGCCCATCGTGCGGCCCCGCTTTGAGATCGTGTCAGAGTTCTCACAAACCAGTACGCGAGGCGCGGGCAGCTTCGGCTCCACCGGTGGCTGAGGCACATGTTGCCAGCCGTGCCGTCATGAGTTCTGATGCCTGCTCACCCTTCCATTGGTCCAGGTTCGCTCCCAGGTTCTCACCATGTCTCTTCGCATTGCCATCGGCGGTTTTCTGCACGAAAGCCATTCATTCGCGCCAAGGCCAACAACGTACAAGGATTTCCAACATCCTGGCGGCTGGCTCGGCCTTGTTGAGGGCGAACCGATGCTGGCCGGCATCCGCGGCACATCTGTGCCATCCGCCGGTGCATTGATGGTCGCCGAGCAAGCCGGTGCCGATATTGTCCCGCTCGCCTGGTGCTTCGCGAACCCGGCGGGGCCCGTGCAAGACGAAGCCTTCGAGCGCATCTCGGCCCTCATCTGCGCCGGCTTGTCGCGCGCACTCGACAAAGGCCCGCTCGACGGCGTCTATCTCGATCTGCACGGTGCCGGCCTCTCCGACAGCTTTCCCGACATGGAAGGCGAGCTGCTGCGCCGCGTTCGCGCCGTCATTGGCACCGTGCCGCTGACGATCAGCCTCGATCCGCATTGCAATCTGACCCGCGCGATGGTGGATCACGCCGACGCAATCGCCCCATTTCGCACGTATCCGCACATCGATATGCCAGCCGCAGGCGGCCGTGCCATGACCTTGCTGCTGGAGCGCATCAAACGCGGCAAGCCCTGGGCACGCGCGTTCCAGCAGATCGATTTCTGGTTTCCGATCACCAGCCAATGCACGATGATGGCCCCCATGGCCCCCGTGTTCGAAGAACGCGCGAAGATAGCCGATCAAACCAAGGTCGCCGAACTGGCCTTCTGCTTCGGCTTTCCCTACGCAGACTTTGCCGATTGCGGCGCGGCAGTTGCCGCCTACGCCGACACGGCCGCCGAAGCCGAAAAGGCTGTGGCCGCTCTCTGCCGAGACATCAACGCGCGCGAGACAACCTTCGCGCTCGACGTCGTGCCGGCAAAGGCCGCTGTTGGCGAAGCCATCCGCCTGTCAAATGCCGCCAAGAAGCCAGTTGTCATCGCCGACACGCAAGACAATCCGGGCGGCGGCGGGCATGGCGATACCACCGGCATACTCTCAGAGCTGATTGCGCAGGGTGCACGCGGGGCCGTGTTGGCGCTGATCAACGACGCCGAGAGTGCAGCAGCCTTTCATCGCGCCGGCCTTGGCGCGACCGTCAAACTCGCGCTGGGCGGCAAGTCCGATGGTGTGCCGCTTGCTGTCTCTGCAAAAGTGCTCAAGCTGACCGATGGTAATTTCATCTGCACGGGGCCGATGGCGAAGGGCAACCCAGCCAATCACGGGCCAACGGCGCTGATCGAGGTCGCGCCCGGCGTGTCCGTCATCGTCGTCAGCCAGAAGTCGCAGGCCTACGATCAGGCGCTGTTCCGCCACGTCGGTCTCGAACCCGCCGATTGCAAAATTCTCGTTCTGAAATCAAGCGTCCACTTCCGCGCCGACTTCCAACCGATTGCCGAAAAGGTAATCGTCGCAACCTCACCCGGTCCCGTCGTCGTCGATCCGTCCGTGTTTCCCTTCAAGCACGTCCGGCCAGGCGTCCGAATGAACCCGCGCAGTGCGTAATGGCTTAACGCGTCGCGCACGCCTTGCGGATCGCGGCGATGTTCGCCGCGTACTGCCCGCCCTTGAAAACGGCTGAGCCGGCGACCAGCACGTCGACACCCGCTTGCGTGCACAGCGGCGCGGTCTCGGGCGTCACCCCACCATCGACCTCCAAATAAATCGGCCGCGCGCCGATCATCTTTTTGATACGCCGCATTTTCTCGACCATGGCCGGAATAAACGCCTGACCACCGAAGCCAGGGTTCACCGTCATCACCAAAATCAGATCGACCTGTTCAAGCACGTACTCAATGGCGCTCTCCGGTGTTTGCGGCGTCAGCGACACACCCGCCTTTTTGCCCAAGCTACGAATAGTCTGCAGCGAGCGATGCAGATGCGGCCCCGCCTCTGCATGCACCGTGATGATGTCAGAGCCGGCCTTGGCGAACGCCTCCAAATAGGGGTCCGCCGGCGCGATCATGAGGTGCACGTCGATGATCTTCGTCGTATGCGGCCGCAGCGCGCGCACCACATCAGGACCAATCGTAATGTTCGGCACAAAATGCCCGTCCATCACATCCACATGCACCCAATCACAGCCAGCAGCATCGATAGCGCGGACTTCCTCACCCAAACGAGCAAAGTCAGCGGAGAGAATGGATGGGGCGATGATAAGCGGGGCGGGCATGAAAACCTCAATTCTGCGGGATGCCAGGTGCGGCGTTGGCGACCATTGGTGGATCGGGCGACCACACCTATCTTTTGAGCATAAGACGTGGCGTTATCGGTTCGTGCCGATGTTCGTCGTTTTTGCCTCCGCCAGCGTTCGCTTCGGGAGAGCTTCGATATGACCAATTCGATCCTGGCTGACAAGTCGGTTGGAACAACTGATCGCGCCGGTGACACGCCCACGGTGCACCACGCGCCCAAAGATTGGCGTGACCGGTTCGCGCTCCGCTTTACCAAATTGCTGCGGTTCTGCGCCGATACGTTCTTTGCGCAACGCTACGGACACCGTGCGATCGTGCTTGAAACAGTGGCCGCCGTGCCCGGCATGGTCGGCGCGATGCTCACGCACTTCAGGTGCTTGCGGCGGATGATCGATGACGAAGGCTGGATCAGGACGTTGCTGGAAGAAGCCGAAAACGAGCGCATGCATCTGATGACCTTCATCGAGATCGCCAAGCCAACGTGGTTCGAGCGGATGGTCATCCTTCTCGTGCAGTGGTTTTTCTTCGTTGGCTTCTTCTTCCTCTACCTGCTGTCCGCCCGCACCGCACACCGTGTCGTCGGCTACTTCGAGGAAGAGGCGGTCATCAGCTACACGGCCTACCTCAAGGATATCGACGAGGGTCGATCCCCCAATGTCGCCGCGCCGGCGATTGCGAAGCACTATTGGAGGCTGCCCGACACGGCCACACTGCGCGACGTTGTCCTCGTCGTCCGCGCCGACGAAGCCCACCACCGCGACGTCAACCACGGCTTCGCCAACGAACTCGGCGGCACGCCCTTCGATCACGCCGCCGTCGCGCCGTATCCGAAGCATGCGGAGACGTTGCGGGTGGATGAGCGGTAGTGGAAAAAGGGGCGTGTAGGTTGGGTCAAGCTTCGATGCGGTAGCATCGACGCGCGACCCAACTTCGTTTGCTCTGCCCGTAGATGTTGGGTCGCGCGATGGCTTGACCCAGCCTACGTCTGACGTCAGTGGAGATGGAAGAAGCGGTAACCGACGACGGCTTTTGACCCATTGCAGAAGTCGCAAAGCACTTTTATCCCCTCTCCCCGTAGCGCCTTCGCGCGTGCGGGGAGAGGGTTAGGGTGAGCATCTGTGATGGATGTCAAGCAGGAAGAGGCTTGGCGATGGGGCGTTCGATGGACCATTTGCGATCCTCCTTGAGCAGGGTGTTTGCCAGCTCGATGAGTTTGCGCATGACGGCCGTGAG
>JANNEU010000345.1:0-1545 GCA_031379035.1 Hyphomicrobiaceae bacterium
AGTCGGAGCCTGCCGCTGTCTTGGAAGGAAGCAAGCTCGCGCATAGTAAGTCCGGTCAGCAGGATGCAAATCGCAAATCTTCGCGCGCGGAGAACTACAGATAAAGAGCGGTGCTTGCGCACAATAAACCTTTACGGCGCAATGGCGGTTTCAGGCGTATTGCACCGGGGCTTGAGGTGCACTCGCCAAGCCTAATTTTGCCCCTACGGCTCATGGAGCGCGGCTTTAAAATCGCCGCGCGCGAGGACCGCAACGACCAGCCGGAACTGGAACTGTAGCAGCGATCGACGTTTTTGCGTTTGGACCTGATTTGTGCTTAAAAGCCAGTGCGTATATTCGCAAGGAAGTGACGGAATGGCGGACGAACGGGATAGCCTTACGCTGCGGCTCCTGCGTGACTTGCGCGCCGGCCAAGATGCCATGCGCGAAACCCTGTCTGAACTCGTCGTTCGCTTCGGGCGCGTCGAGACCGGCCTCGCGCATGTGCGCGTTGAATTGTCTGAAGTGCACACTGTGCTGGCCGAGCACTCAGTCAAGTTT
Source organism: Hyphomicrobiaceae bacterium (assembly GCA_031379035.1). Classification (GTDB taxonomy): domain Bacteria; phylum Pseudomonadota; class Alphaproteobacteria; order Rhizobiales; family Hyphomicrobiaceae; genus JABFRJ01. The sequence goes on from JANNEU010000345.1 coordinate 541, forward strand.
GATCGTTTTGGAGATCGGCTTGATCGCATCGAAAAGCGGCTTGGACTGATAGTGGCCTGACGCACAAAATTCGGCATGAGAACCACCAGCATTGCTGCTGGTGGACGTCTAAACCCGACCTCCGGCTGCGCCTGTGGCGCATGGTGCCGACCGGCGTCGGCGTTAGCCGCCCCGACCCCGCCGGGAGGCCTATCGGCTGCGCGACCAACGCGTGAGGTCAAATCACGTCTTCACCGCAGACAAGTCCTTCTGCTCACCCGCTTTCAATTCGGCCATGTGCCAGGGCAATCCCTGCTTGCCGATTTCGTCCATGAAGGGCTTCGATGGCAGCTGCTCGACGTTCTGGACGCCGGCGCCGCTCATGAGCCAACTACTTTCCGCGTGATGCGTCGCTTGCCGTGCAGAACACGAACAATTTCGACACCTTCCACGTCCTGTCGGTAAAGGGCGAGATAAACAGAGACCGGCCAGGATCGTAGGTTCTTGCCAAGCCGCGGCCGAGGGCGGCCAACACGAGGATGATCAGCCAGCACCTTGAAAGAGCGCTCAAACGACAAGGTTACGCGCTGAGCAACCGCACGCCCGTTGTTCGCAGCAATTTCGTCTGTGATCTTCTCCAAGTCGGCCCTCGCGCTCGGCGAAATCAGAACGCGGGGCATTGCTCAGTCCGCTTGCGCGATGCGGTCACGCAAGCCGGCGAACACGTCATCCGATAGTATGCCTTCGCCACGATCAAGTTGAGCCACGGCCTCGTCGATCGACGATTTGTGGGTCAGCAAGTCTTCGTCGGCGACATCATCAGCGGCAATGCGAAGCTGCTCAAGTGCGACCTCTACGGCCTCATCAAGGCTGGCAAACCTACCTGCCGCAACTTCTTGCAGCAGCCATGTTTCGGATGATTTTGAGAGTTGAATCGTCATGGCATCATTGTATTGCAGGGGTGCCACTGGAATCAAGACATAGCCTGGGACTGACAGGCACCGCCCTCACGTCTTCACCGCGAAC
>JANNEU010000346.1:0-26157 GCA_031379035.1 Hyphomicrobiaceae bacterium
ACCTCGAGGCGCGCGCCGCATTATCCGACACCGGTGGCAGCGACATGCACGCAGCCGTCTCCTCCGGAGACGATTCATTTCACTTAACAGCACGCTCGCGGGAGTAAAGCGGTTCTAGACCCACCCCGGATCCGCGAGTGAAACCAGCATCTCACACTTCGCCGAGAAAGCAACCTATTGGTGTCTCTATGGTTTATGCGCGTGACCCGTCGCTGCGTGCAACAGCGTCCGCTGATGCTTCAGCACCGTCCGCGATCGTGCTCACAAGAACAAAACGGTGTGGGCCAATTCCTTCCAGAAATGGCATTTCACGTCGGGCTCCAAAGCGGACGAAGCTTCTCAGCTATGCTGCTCTCGGGATCGGCGGAAGTCGCCGCTCGACGGGCGAGGACTGAATGATCGCCGTGTTGGTTGTCCCGAGTGGAAGGATCAGGTCGATCAGCTTTTCAAGCTCCTGCACTGAAGCGACATGGGCTCGGGCGACGTAGCAATCGTCGCCGGTTATGCGATCGCATTCGACAATGGCCGGCAGCTTGTTCAACAGCGCGGCGAGTTTGCTGACCTGACCGGGCATCGGACGGATGCGAATGTGCACCGCAAGCGGCAGTCCCAGAGCCACCGGGTTGATGCGAGCGCCATACCCAAGGATGACGCCGGCTTCTTCCAGTCGCTTGATCCGCTCGGCGACACTTGGCGCTGACAGCCCCACCTTGCGGGCAAGGTCAGCGATCGTCATTCGGGCCTCGGCTGACAGCGTTGCCAGGATCTCAGCGTCGATGTCGTCAAGAGTGCTGTTTTCGAAGCGAAGGCGGTTCAAGCTGTTTTCCTCTCAACTGAAGGTCAGTGGTAGCGGTTACCTTCACCTCAGCATTCCATATTGAGAACATATGCTGCAAGCTAAGGCATGGAAAGTCAAAACACCACCTTGTCTCGCGCTGCTGACGCGGTCCCTCCACACGCGTGGTTCGGTGTCAGCGCCATCTTCCACTATCTCGGGCCAGCGTTCGCTGTACTGCTGTTTCCGGCGGTTGGGGTTCTTGGTGTCGCGTGGCTGCGGATCGCCTCTGCCGCCCTGATTTTTGCGCCGATCACGAAACCTTGGACGACGATTGCTGAGGCTGACGCACGTACCCGTGCCCTCATGGTGGCGCTCGGCATTTGCCTCGCAGTGATGAACAGCTCGTTCTATCTCGCGCTCGACCGTCTGCCGATGAGCCTTGTCGCAGCGATCGAGTTCATCGGTACCATCGGCATTGCGCTCTTCGGGCTGCGAACGCAGCGCAACTTTCTGGCGCTGGCACTTGCTGTGATCGGCGTCCTGATCCTCATCGACGTGAAGTGGTCGAACGACCCAATCGGCTTAGCTTGGGCGTTCCTGAATGGCGGGCTGTTCGTACTCTACATCATCCTCGGGCATAAAATTTCGGAAGGCGGAGCGTCAGGAGGTATCGAACGGCTCGGCGCTGCTATGGCAATAGCATTTATCGCAGTCATGCCGATTGGGTTCATGCAAGCCATGAAGGTAGTTAGCGACCCGCTCCTTCTGGCAGCAGGCATCGGAGTGGGCCTGTGTTCATCGGTCATTCCTTACGTCTGCGATCAACTCGCGATGTCGCGTTTGCCACGCGCCAGCTTCGCGCTTCTGTTGTGCCTGTTGCCCGCCTCTGCAGCGATCATCGGCGCGGTTGTCCTTGCACAGTTGCCGTCCGCAAAGGACCTTGTCGGAATCGCACTGGTGATGGCGGGCGTTGCCATTCACCGACCACAAGGATTGGAGAAAACGGGATGAAGCATAGTGGGAGTTGCCACTGCGGCGCGCTCCAGATCGAGTTGGAGACCGGCAGACCGCCGTACGAACAAGTGCTTGGGGCTTGCCAATGCTCATTCTGCCGAAAGCACAATGCGCGCGCGTTTTCTGATCCGAAAGCACGAGTGACCTTGACTGCGCGTTCGCCAGAGCACGTTCAAAGATATTCATTCGGGTTGAACACTTCAGAGCAGATCATCTGCCGACGGTGCGGCGTCTACGTCGCCATGATCCTCGCTGATGCTGCCCGTGTGTGGAGTGTCATCAACGTTGATGCTCTTGAAGATCGCGCCTTGTTCACGCAAGCCGCTGAGATGCGAAATTGGAGCGGGGAAGACCACGCCGGTCGGATCGAACGCCGCAAAGCGTGCTGGACCCCGACGACGTTGGTTAGCTGGCCTTCGTCCGCTTCTGAATGACCGCAGATCGTCTCCTTCGGGTCACCTGCACGCCACAACGTGCCATGCTCATCAAGCGCGGTTTACTGCGGTTACCTGCCGTTCGCTTGACGACTGGCAGCGTTTCGATTTGGGCAGCGCCCCAAAAGCTGACCGGCCCACGTAACACCCGCAACCGGCGCAGGCCTGGGGTCGTACGATACTGGTTGCCAGTGGCTGAGCCCTATGGCTGTTGCAAGCACTCCGCACCGTATCCACCCGAGCGAGACCCATAATGATCCTGGAAGAGCGCACCTACACCATCAGAACCGGATTGGTTCAGGAGTATCTCGCCCTCTATGAGCGCGAAGGGTATGCGCCGCATCGCAAGTTTCTCGGCGATCCCGTGGGCTGGTTCACGACTGAGACCGGCACGCTCAACCAAGTCGTCCACATGTGGCGCTATGCCAGCCACGCCGAACGCGAAACGAAACGCGCAGCCCTCTATGCCGATCCGGAGTGGCTCGCCTTCATTCCCAAGACGCGTCCCTATATCGAACTCATGGAAAACCGCATCCTCCTTGCCACCTCGTTCTCGCCCATGCGGTGAACCGAGCCGCCCAAATTCCAGGAAACCGACGACGGGACTATCTCGTCCCGCCCCTCGCCGGTTTCGCCCTTTTTCGCGCTGCCGCAGTCGCGCGCAGATCGCATGCGGACGCCCTTTGCCTGCGTCGAGCTCGCCAACCCACCCCGCGCCAACCCACCCCGTTGACAGCCCCGCGCCACAGGCCGAACACTCACAACTTGCGCGCGATGCTGCCAGCCCGACTCGATGACCTGCCTTGCGGTTGCCATAGGCTGCGCCTAGTTTTGCGTGATCCCTGCCGTCCGGAGCCCCCCGATGCCGCCCTTTCCCCATAGCCTGGCTACCAAGCTGAGCCGCGTCGGCGCAATTGCCGTGCTGCTGTCGACTGGTTTCGCCGTCCCGGCCCATGCGCAAGGCCGTGGCCCCTCCTCGGTTGCCCCCGTTGCCGAGAAGCTGATCGACGCGGTGGTCAATATCTCCACCAGCCAGACCATCAAGGGCTCCAACGGCGTACCGCTGCCGAACGTGCCGAAGGGCTCGCCGTTCGAAGAATTTTTCGACGACTTTTTCAACAAAAAGGGCAGCAGCGAGGACCGCAAGGCGTCGTCGCTCGGCTCCGGATTTGTGATCGATGCCAAGGAAGGCATCATCATCACCAACAATCATGTCATCGAGGGTGCCGACGAGATCATCGCCAACTTCAGCGACGGCTCCAAGCTGAAGGTCGAGAAAGTACTCGGCGTCGATAAGAAAGCCGATCTCGCTGTGCTCAAAGTGACGCCGGGCAAGAAGCCGCTGTTGGCGGTGCCGTTCGGGTCATCCACCAAGCTCAAGACGGGTGACTGGGTGATGGCCATTGGCAACCCATTTGGCCTGGGCGGGTCGGTCACGCTCGGCATCATCTCGGCCAAGCAGCGCGATATCAATTCCGGGCCCTACGACGAGTTCCTGCAGACGGATGCGGCCATCAACAAGGGCAACTCCGGCGGGCCGTTGTTCAACATGGATGGCGAAGTGATTGGCATCAACACGGCCATCATCTCGCCGACGGGTGGCTCGATCGGCATCGGCTTTGCGGTGCCGTCTGACAGCGCCGTGGTGATCATCGAACAACTGAGGAAGTATGGCGAGGCCCGCCGCGGTTGGCTGGGCGTGAAGATCCGCTCGGTCAGCGACGACATGGCCGAGAGCCTCGGCATGAAAGAACCGACCGGCGCGCTGATCGAAAACGTCACTGCCAACGGCCCAGCCGCCAAGGCTGGCATGCTGGATGGCGATGTGGTGACGAAATTCGACGGTCGCGATGTGGCGAGCGTGCGGGCGCTGACGCGCGCGGTTGCGCAGACGCAGGTTGAAAAGACCGTCGACGTCGAAATCTTGCGCAAAGGCAAAGCGCAAACGCTGAAGATTGCGGTTGGCCGGCTTGTCGAAGAGGAAAAACCCACCAAGGTTGCTGCCAAAGGCAAGGACGACGGCAAAGGTGACAAAGACAAGACCGACAAGAAGTCGAGTGACGAACCGCAGTCGTTTCTTGGTTTGAAGCTCGCGCTGCTGGACGACGCACAACGTAAGAAATTTGGTATCGACGCCAAGGTCAAAGGTGTCGTCGTGCTGGAAGTTGATCCTGCCAGTCCAGCGGCGCAGAAAGGTGTGCGGGTGGGCGATGTGATCGTCGAAGCCGCGCAGGATCAGGTCAGCGCTGTTGCCGACGTGGGCACCAGCATCGAGAAGGTCAAAAAGGCCGGCCGCCGCGCCATTCTGCTGCGTCTTGAAGACGGGCGTGGCGATCTGCGCTTTGTGGCTGTGCCGCTGTCGTGAGGAGTGGTCTTTTGCCGGTGCTGTCTGAGCGAGCGCGGGCGAAGGTCAATCTGACGCTGCGCATTCTCGGCCGCCGCCTGGACGGCTTTCACGCGCTTGATAGTGTTGTTGCGTTCGCTGATGTTGGCGACGTGCTGACACTGACACTCGGGGTGCCGGCGACCGTCAGTGTCTACGGTCCGTTCGCTTCGGCCATCGAGGGTGAAAACCTTGCGGCGCGGGCGCTGGAGATGGCGGCAGCCGCCGCGCCCGGTCTCGTTGCTGGTGCGATCTCTATTGAGAAAAATCTTCCGGTTGCGGCGGGTGTCGGCGGTGGTTCGGCTGACGCGGCCGCTGTCTTGCGGCTGCTGCGCCGTGCGAACCCGGTGCAGGCTGCGCATGTTGATTGGATGACGCTGGCAGCGCAGCTCGGCTCCGATGTGCCGGTCTGTTTTGAAAGCCGCGCCTGCCGCATGACCGGCCGTGGCGAAATACTCAATTCCATCGACGGATTCGCGGCCATCGCTGCCGTGCTGGTCAATCCGCAAGTGCCGGTTCCGGCCGATAAGACCCGCCAAGTATTCAAACGTCTCGCGGCTGCGCCATTGACTGGCCCGGTTCCCACGGCCGCGCCCAACGCATGGACTGCTGCCCAAGCCATCGCCGGCGGCAACGATCTCGAAGCGCCCGCGAAGGCTGTCATTCCCGCCATCACTGCCGTTCTTGACGCATTGGAACGAGACACGCTGCCATGGGTCGCGCGTCTCTCCGGCGCTGGCCCTACCTGCTTCGCTCTCACGGCGACGATGGACGACGCCTATGCGGTGGCCATGCGCATCGCGGAGCATCACCCTAGCTGGTGGGTGCGGGCAACGATATTATCGTAGCCAGACGCTTCACCGGCACTTCGACCAACGCACATTGGGGCCGTTGTCGAGGTGGATGTGGTTCATGCAGGTGTACGTTCCCACGCCGCCTTCGTGGTTGGCGTAAAGCCAACGCGTGACCTTGCTGTACTTGCCGCTGGGCGGCACGAAGTCGACCGCGCGGCAATTGGCATGATAGCTCGTGTTGCGGGTGCCGCGGATCTGCGCGCCAGGACGATGCGTGGAGACAACAGAGATCGCGCCGAAGTTTTTGCGCACTTGGGCGAGCCGGGTCTTCAGCACACCCGGCAGACAGCCTTCGCTGGTGGACGCGCCTCGTGCCGACGCCTTTGACGTACCCATCGCGGTACCGGCCAGCACGGCGGCCAGCAGCACAAGAATTCGCAGCATCATTTGTAAGTCCTTGGCAGCCCCCCGCCCCAGTTCGCTCAACCCGCTCTGCCCGCTCAGCTCTGGTGGTTAACAGGCTTTAACCTTTGGGCGCGCGGCGACCTGCCGAAATGGTTAATCTGCGGCGGGCGGCGCTTGTGCTGGCCTGCATCGCGCGGCCATAGTGGCCGACTTTCTGTTGGGATTGGGGAACAACTGCCGATGACCGCTGCTATCGATTTTACGCCGCTGTTTGCGCCCCGATCTATCGCTGTCATTGGTGCCAGCCAGGACTTGAATAGGATTTCCGGCCAACCGATCAGGGCGCTGAAGGCTGCGGGTTTCAAAGGTGCCATTCATCTGGTCAATCCGAAGTACCCGGAACTGCATGGCCAGAGATGCCACCCGTCTGCTGCCAGCATTGGCGCGGCGGTAGACATGGCCGTCGTTGCGGTGCCAGCCGCCGGCGTGCCTGATGCCATCCGCGACTGTGGCAAGGCGGGGATTAAATTCGCCGTCGTGCTGACCGCCGGATTTCGTGAGACGGGCCCAAGCGGTGTCGCGCTGGAAGCCGAACTGAAGCGCGTGGCCCAGGAGGCTGGCGTGCGGGTCGTTGGGCCGAACTGCCAAGGCATGGTTGCGGTGCCGTCGCGCGTGTGGGCGTGCTTTGGCAGCATCTCGGAAGAGATCGAGCTCAAGGAAGGCGAGGTCAGTTGTGTGTTTCAATCTGGTGGCTTTGGCTATGCCATCGTCAACCTTGCCGAACTGCAGGGCGTTGGCTTCCGCACCTGCATTTCCAGCGGCAACGAGACCGATCTCACATCGCCGGAGATTCTGGAAGCATTTCTCGACGATCCCGGGACCAAGCTTGCCTTTGCAGTGATGGAAGGCACACCCGACGCACGCCGCCTGCTCGACGTGGGCCGCAAGTCGCTCGCCACTGGTAAGCCTGTGCTGATCTGGAAAAGCGCCAACACCGAAGCCGGCGCCAAGGCTGCTGCCTCGCACACCGCCAACATGACCGGCCGGGCGGATCTGTTTCGTGCAGCGTTCCGTCAGTCAGGACTGATCGAGGTCGATGACGTTGAACCCATTGTCGATATCGCGAAACTCGTCGCGCAAGGCCGGCGTGCCAAGGGGCGTCGCATCGGCGCGCTGTCGATCTCGGGCGGTTCGGGCATTGTGTTTGCGGACCGCTGTGTGCGTGAGGGGCTGACGCTGCCGCCTTTCTCGCCGGCGACGGTTGCGGCGCTGAAAAAGATCATTCCGGCGTTCGGTTCCAGCGAGAACCCGGCCGATGTGACGGCCAGCGTCTTCAATGACATGAGCCTGTTGACCAAAACGCTGGAAATCGTGCTGCGGGACGATGGCATCGATCAGCTCACTATCATGCTCGCCTCGATCCCCGGCGCACCGGCTGAGCGGGCGGCGGAGGCCATCGCTGCTGCTGCGGCGAAGACGGACAAGCCGGTGCATGTTGCGTGGTCTGGCCGGCGCGCCAAATCGGAAGCTGCGTACCGCATTCTTGAAGCGGCCAAGGTGCCCGTTATTCCGACGCCGGTACGGCTGGCGCAGGCGGCGGCCATTCTTGCGCGTTTCGAAGAGGATCGCGCGCGCCTCGGCGGCCGTACAGCGCCTGCGGCGACCAAACGCCCGTCGCATCAACTGCCAGCTGGTGCCGTGACGCTGAGTGAGGCTGAGAGCAAAGCGTTGCTTGCCGCCCACGGCATCGCTGCGACGCGCGAGGCGATCGTTGCAGAAGACGACAGTTTCGTTGCCAAGCTGGCCAAGCTGAAGCCACCGTTTGCCGTAAAAGTTCTATCACGCGACATTGCGCACAAGTCTGACGTGGGCGGCGTCAAGCTCGGCATTCGCGACATGATCGCCATTGAAGATGCGGCGAAGGAGGTCATCGCCAATGCGCGGCGCGCCAAGCCGGACGCAAAGATCGAGGGCGTTCTGGTTTCCGAGATGGCCTCCGGCCTCGAAGTGCTGATCGGCGTCATCAATGACCCGGCGTTCGGCCCGACGGTTGCGCTTGGTCTTGGCGGCGTGCTCACCGAAGTGCTGCGTGATGTGACGTATCGCATCGCACCGTTCGGGCTTGATGATGCGCGCGACATGATTGGAGAACTGAAGGGCGCAAAGCTCTTTGCCGGTTATCGCGGCCAACCGGCGGGCGACACGGAAGCCCTTGCCCGGATGCTGGTGGATGTCTCGGCGATGGCGATGGCGCTCAAAGACCGTATTGCCGAGATGGACATCAATCCGGTGTTTGTTGGACCGAAGGGTGCGATCGCGGCCGACGCATTGGTGGTGCTCAAATGACCAGCGGTCTGCCGCGGCGCGCCATAGGCTCAACGGGACTTGAGGTGTCTATTCTCGGCTTCGGAACCATGGCTGTCGGTGGGCAGTATGCAGATGTCGATGACAACGCGGCGCTGGCAACCATCGCGACCGCCCGCGCGGCTGGCATCACTTTCTTCGACACGGCACCGCAATACGGCTGTGGCCTTGCGGAAGAACGGCTTGGTGCTGCTGCGCGCGGTCAAGCCGCACCACCCTTTGTCATGTCGTCCAAGGTCGGCAAACGCATTGCGCCGTTGGGCTCAGGCGGTCAGGCACAACGCGCGCTGCATTTTCCAGGTGGTCATGATGCAGAGATGTTGTTCGATTTTTCGCGTGATGGGACACTGCGGATTGTTGAGGGCAGTCTCGCCCGCCTCGGCCGCTCATCCATCGACATGCTGCTGATCCACGACGTGACGCGCCACTTCCACGGCGACGACGGCATCGAAGCCGCTATTGTTGCGGCGATGGGTGGCACACTGCGTGCGCTCCATGCGCTCCGAGATCAAGGCGTTGTCCGCGCGATCGGTCTTGGGCTCAAAGACATCGATGTGGCGCTGCGCTTTGTCGAGGACGGCGACATCGACGTGGCGTTGGTGCCTGGGCGGATGACCCTCATCGATCAGTCCGCGCTCACCTCAGGACTGTTGGATACGTGCGCCAAACACGGCGTGAGCTTTGTCGCGGCTGCGCCGTTTGATAGCGGCATCCTTGCCACCGGCCCGGTCGCCGGTGCCAAGTCGGCCTATAAGCTCGCGCCGCCGGAAACGCTCGCGCGCGTTGAAACCATGGATCGCGTTTGCCGCGACCACGGCGTCACTCTGCAGGCCGCCGCGCTGCAGTATCCATTGCAACATCCCACTGTTGTCTCTGTCTTAGCCGGAATGAAAACGCCGGCTGAGGTTGCGAGCAACGTGGCAGCGATCTCAGCACCGGTTGCGGTTGAACTCTGGGCAGCCCTTGCCTCAGAATGCAGCGTCGCAATGCCAGATGGGCCAGGTGGTTGATCGCGCCGCCTGTGGCCCTCAGTTCACTTTTGCCTGGGGTTGGCCGGTAGCGGCGTCCGCCTTCAGGAACGTATCGACCCGCATGCCGGGCAACAGTGGGGTCTGGCCGATCACTTCGATGGTGACGTCAAGAACATCAACATCGTTCATCTTGCGCGGGCCCTTCTGGCCAAGCTTGCTCAGACCCAAGGCTTGAGCGAAGGCCGTCACGCGGCCTTCAAAGTCACGACCGGGAAAGGCGTCCGAACGCACGACGACAGCCTGTCCAATGCGGATCTTGCCGATATCGCGCTCTTCGATCTCTGCCTTGACGCGCAAGGCGCTCACGTCACCCAGGACCAGCAGAACATTTTCAGGCGAGGGTGCAACGCTTTCGCCGGCGGTCGCCGACAACTGCAGCACAGTGCCATCTTGCGGTGCGCGGATACGTGCGCGTTCGGACGCAGCATCGGCGGCTGCGAGTTCTGCACGCGAGGCCGCGAGCGCTGCTTCCAGACGCGTTTGCGCGACTGTGGTGTCAATCAGCACGCGGCGAAGACTGGTGCGCGCGGCGTCCATGGCTTCGCGCGCCTTGGTCACTGTCTCGCGCACTTTGCCCACGTCGGCATCGGTTGCGAGGCCCGAGCGACGCGCGATGAGCCAACGATCAAGCTCTGCGCGGTTGAGGCTGTAAAGTCGCTCCGCCGAGAATGCCGCATCTTCCGCCGTGCGGCGATCGCGTGCGGGCCCGTTGACGTTTTCTGCGTCACGGTCGCGCTTGCGCACCGACGCCTCTGCATCTGCCGCCGCGATCTTGGCCTCGATCTCGCTGTCCTCAAGCCGGATCAGCAAATCGCCGGCGAGGACCTTCTGGTTGACGGCCACCATAACATCGATGATGCGCCCACCGCCAAGCGGCGAAACTTTTACTTCGCCGTTTTTTGGTTCAATGCGGCCGGGGGCAGAGGCCGCCCATGCTGCAGGCGATGCGTTGCCTGCTGACTTGACCGCGGGCGCGGTGGACGCCGGCACCGCAGCGGACGCGCGCGCGTCGGCCGGGCGTGTGTGATCAACACCGCGGGTCGCGAAAAAGGCGACGGCAATGGCCGCCGCTGCCGCTACCAACAGCGGTGCCAAGGAGCTATTTCGAGCGTTGTCACGATTTTGCATCTGACTTCCGTTTCTTGACTTGAGCAATTTTATGAATGGTGTCGACCCCATCGGGGGGGCCGGTCTCGCCGACGATCCGGCCATCTTCGATCTTTAGAATGCGGTCCGCGTATGCCATCGTGCGGGGATCGTGCGTGACTGCAAGCACGGCATGTTGCGCTCCCGCCGCAATCTCTCTGAGCTTTTCCATCACGGCTTTGCCGTTTTCGCTGTCGAGTGCCGCGGTTGGCTCATCGGCCAAGATGACGCTCGGCCTGCCGGCGATTGCGCGGGCGACTGCGACGCGTTGCTGCTCGCCGCCGCTCATGTTCGAAGGGTAAGATTTGAGCCGGTGCCCGAGACCAACCTGCTCGAGTGCTTTCAAGGCGCGCATGTTCGCGTCGGGTCCGCGATCGCCGCGCACGTCCAAAGCCAGCCGCACGTTTTCCTCGGCCGTCAACGTCGGGAAGAGATTGTAGGACTGAAAGATAAAACCGACGTGCTCACGCCGCAGGTTCGCAAGTTCTTCTGCGCTCAATCCAGCGGTCGAGCGGCCAGCGAGGGTCAAGGTCCCGTCGGTCGGTGCCATGATGCAGCCAAGGATCGAAAGGAGCGTTGTCTTGCCCGAACCAGATGGGCCCATCAGCAACGTCAGTTCGCCGGCTTTGAGTTCAAGCGACACGCCTTTCAGTGCGCGCACAGTGCCCGCACCCTGCCCGAGGTCTTTGACGATCGTGTCGGCGACCAGAACCTGTGCGTGGGTCATCGGCTGAACACCATGGCGGGATCGATCCGCGTGACTTTGCTGATCGCGGCGATTGCCGATACGGTGCACATGAACAGCGTGATGCCGAACAACAGAGCCGCTAGTTCCGGTGTCATGACAATGAGCAGTGGGAGTTCCATGCGCTGCACGGTCAGCACGATCGCCATCGCGATGGTCATACCCAGCACGTATCCGAGGGCTGCGGACAAGGCCGCTTGCGAAAGGATGACTTTGTAGATGTAGCCTTTCGACGAGCCGAGTGCGCGGAGGGTGGCGAACTCGTTGAGGTGATCTTTGGTGGAGGAATACAGCGTCTGCGCCACGATGACCGTGCCAACGATGAGGCCAAGGATCGCGCCACCGATGAGGGCGACGCCGGCACCGGTCGCCAACAACCAGTGATTGAGACTCCGTGAGCGGAACTCGGCTTTGGTCAAGACCTGCTCATCCGGCAGCTGCGCTTGCAGGGCGGCGCGCACGCTCTCCGGGGCGACACCAGGTGCGACCTTGACGAGAACGTAGCTGACCTGATCGGGCCCGAGTTGCAACAGCGCGCGCGCCCGCGTCAGTGTCGTGAAGATGAAGGGGGTGGTGGTGAAGGAGCGGATGCCATCCGTGAGCCCGACGACGCGAACCCTGCCGCCATTGACTTGCGCCGTTGCGCCGACACCCGATACGCCGAAGTCTTCGAGATACGTGCGGTCGATAATGACGGCATCGCGTGCGCCGAGATCGGTGACATCGCCTTGTATGATGTTCCAGGGGACCAAGCCCCCTTCGGCCGCGTCAGAGCCGACGAGCACCGATGTTGTGCTACCGCCGTCCGGCTTTTTCCAATCTGAGAAGGACGTGATGATCGGCACGGCTGCGACGACGCCTGGCGTCGCCAATGCCGTGAAACGCGCGCGCTGGTTGATCGGCTGCGCTTCCTCGAAATTCTTATTGCCGTACGCCATGATCCAAACATCGCCGTTCGCGCGTTCAATCGTCGACGCAATCATCTGGCAGGCCCCCAAATAGAGACCAAGTTGCACAGCGATGAGCACAATGGCGAACAGAATGCCGATGAGTGTCACGGCGAGTCGAACGCGGTCGTGGACAAGATTTCTAAATGCCAGAAGCAGGGTCATGGAACTCGAACTTTGTTAACCAGCCGGAAAGCCGACCGCCACGTCGCAGTCAGGCGCTTCCGAAATTTGAGTATGTGAGGCAACTAGCCCTCGCAATCGGCAGATACAATGCACACAACCGCCGCACCCATGCGGCGCAAACGCGCGGAACCTGCTGATTGGAACACTCCAGGGCGCCATCGGAGGCTTATAACGGACTTCTCAGTGGATGTGTTCCGTCGAACGACACTAGCGTAAATAGGCCGCCATATTGCGGGTGAAACTCGTGTGCGGTTTGTCTTCTGCAGGTCCGTAGACGGCCTTGTGTGGTACGCTCTTTTACCAATTGGATTCGATTGTCTCGAAATTGCCGCATTCAAAGCTTGGTACGGCCTCATTGTGTCCAAGTTTTGTTGGCCATTTCAAGATCAGCGAGGATTAATACGATGACCAACTTCATACCGATCTATTCAACGCGGCGCGCATGGCCGGTGGCAGCGCGTGCGTTTGCGTCAGCGGTCTTGCTGGCCTGCATGCTTGCATCGAGTGGCGTTGCGATGGCTCAACAGCCGAAGTCAGCGCCGGCGACAGCGACCACAGTAGCACCTGTAAGTGGCGAGCCGGACGTCGTCGGCGTCTGGGTTGATCACACCAAGCGCGGTGCGATTGAAATCATGCCGTGCGGTGCGCGGCTGTGTGGCTATGTCTACTGGGTCAAGGATCCTACGGGCCGCAACGGCAAGCCGGTGGTTGATGCGAACAATCCGGATCCGGCGCGGCGCGGAAAACCCATGTGTGGGACGCAAATTCTGGTCAACCTTGCGCAACAGGGCCGGGGGAAAATCGGTCACATCTGGGGTGCCGGATCAATCTATAATCCCGAAGAGGGCCAAAGCTTCGACGCGGAGGTCAAGTTGCTCTCGCCGAATGAGTTGAGCGTGCTCGGGTACCTCGGGCTGAGGTTTATGGGTGAGCAATTCACGTGGACGCGCGCACCAGTCGATTTAGCGCGCTGCGGACCAGCCCGCGTGTGATGACAATGGATTGAGCAATGCGCGCGGGCCGTTCGGTCCGCGTGCCGGGTTGCTGCGAGTGCTTATCAACCGCGGGCGATGCCGACGCGGGAGGGCACGGTGCGCGGCTCGATCTTTTTGGCAGCGATTGCTGCCTGCTCAAGCTTTGCCCCGAAGGCCAGGGTTTCTTCGAGCACCACGTCACGCTGCTGGTCAAGCGTGATGACGTGATAGCAGTCTTCGAGCACGACGGCCGTTACGCGACCGCCCAGGTGCCGCTGGAGATGTGTGACGTTTGACAAGCTGGCACGATCATCTTCGCGGGGATGCAGCACGAGTGTCGGTTGCCGAATGAGGCCGAGGACGCGGTTGACCGACTGCGTGAGATAGCGGAATTCCAGCAGTGAACGACCGGGCGTGCCGGGAAGCCCAGCCTGCGAGCTGTCGTCGCTATGGATCGCGTTCATCACAAATTCGCGGAAACGTACGTTCTTGATGCCGTAGGGTTCACGCTCTGTGAACAGGAAACGGTCGGCCGTCCAGCGATCATTGACGAGATCGAACAGCCGTCCGTACCAGGGGATCGACCAGCCGTCGAAGCGAAACGTCGGCGCGAACAGCGTTGAACCATCGACCGTATCAGGGTGTTCTGCGGCCAGTTTGAGCGCGATGACAGCACCCATTGACAACCCGCCGACAATAACGAAATCGCACGTCTTGCGCAGTTCGATCAGCGCATCTTCGGCGCTCTGATACCAGTCCTGCCAATGCGTCGCTTTGAGATCTTCAAGCGTTCCGCAATGGCCCGCCAGCTGAGGAACGCTGACTGTATAACCCGCGCGTGACAGGCCATTGGAAATGTACCGCAGCTCGATCGGGGTGCCGGTCAGGCCGTGAATAAGGAGGAAGCCTGTTTTGGATCCGGCCTGGAAGAAACTTCTGTCACGTATGGTCGTGGTCACGCCGGCGATCCTTGGATAAGTCGAGAGGGGCTGTTTTGGCAGCTGAGCGGGGGGAGATGCTCAGCTGGACAGCGCTGCCTCAGTCGCAGAATGAGTGGTGGATGCTGGGGTGCGGCGGGCCGACTGGGGCACGCGCTCAGTGCGTGTTGTGCTCTTGCGTGCTTCGGCGACCCAGCCATCGAAACGCGCCAGCACCTCGCCGAAACCACTGACCGGCCAATGGCGAATGCCCTTGGCTTTGCAGTGCTCTGTCAATCGTGCCTTCGACAAGACGAAATCCGCGCGTGAGGCCACGCAGAAGTCTGACCGGCCGTCACCAATGACGACGGTTCGCTGTGGGACCACCGCGAGTTGGCGGCATTTGCAATTGCCCGCTTCGGTCCGGCACGAAGCGCTGCGGTTTGGGAAATCAAGGCGCCAGCGGTCACCACCCAGCCAAGTCAGCTGGTTGGAGGTGAATGGCAGATCGAGCCCGGTCCGTTGCAGCATGGTTTTGATGGCGACATCGTATCCATCGGAGACGATGGTGACGGCGATGCCTCGGCTACGGCATTTGTTGACAAAAGGCACGAAGTCGGGGTCGACGTCTTTTTCGTTCACGGCGCGCGCGATATCGGCAGGTGATGCTCGGAGCAGGTCGACTTGTGCCGACATGCAGGCCCGTGCCCCAAGGCGGCCGGCCTGGAACTCTGCTTCGAGTTCGAGCCACTGCGGGCCAGCGAACGACGCCATGATATGGTCGGTGACATCACCGGGCACGATTGTCCCGTCGAAATCGACAAGCACGCGCACATCTTGAAAACTACTCGACACTGGACATCTCGTAAGGTGGGGGAGACCGAATTGCGAGCCGGGCGTCTGCGTCAGCGCCGGTTACTTAACGCAGTCGAGCGGGGGGAGGCACTCAGACCGCGATTCTTCGTTAACGAATTTATGTTGCGGCGCAACATAAACAACCAGCCAGCAGGAATAAACATCTTCAGACGGGATTGAAGGTTTAAGGCGTTGAGCACTGGAATTGCGACAAAACTTCGTCTCTGTCTACAACAGTGCACGTGCTGCAGTGCAAGCCATATGCCGCGCCCATTGGTTAACAGGCGCTCGAATTGGCGCAGCACGCCCCGTGCCCTGCATGGGTGATGCCAAACGACTGTGAGGCACAGGCTGACTTCGTCCCGGCTCGCTCAGCCCTTCTTAAAGGTCTGGCGAAACCTGCTTTTTCGGACACGGGTACGCGGATGTTTGGTTGCCTGGTGCGGCGTTCGGCGTGAGCGTGTTGTCAAATTGAGGCGTCATCACGTGCCAAAACGCGGTTTATCAGATGCTGATCGATCACAAAAAGGTGCGACGCCACGCCTCAGCGATTGAGAGGTGTTCAGAAAAGGAACAGTGGCGATGGCGCTGGAGGTTAGCCGTCATTCTTGGCAACAGCGCGGGTGTCCGGCTGCACGGGCGGGTTGGGCGCATATGCGCAATTGGTCTCCAACCCGAAGCATTGCTGATGGTTTCAAGAGAGACCTCTCAGCGCTGTTGCATTGAGTTGTCGCATGCAAGTTCAGTCTGTGCGCGGTTCTGCGCCGCGGACTTGATCTAAAATTTTCAGTGTTGATTGACCAGCCGTATTGCCGCGCCAGGCGACATATTGGTCTGGGCGGATCAGCGCATATCGAGCGCCATAGTGCGCCGCGAGCGTGGCCGACGGCAGTGGCTGCACTTTGAGCGGCAGGCCGATCTGTTGGGCCGTCGTTGAAAACTGCTCAACCGTCGTGCGGCTGTCGGCATCGGTGCTGGTCAGGAGTGTAAACCCGTCGCCAAAGAGATCGTACAGCGACGTTGTCGCGTCGAGCCACACATGTGGTGCGCGAGCCCCTGGACTTGCTGAGGGGGTGTAGGTCATCGGGTCGTGTGCTGGCGGATGGGTTCCGTCAGACACTATTGTTGGTGCGCCGGCATAGGACATACCCAATGCCATGCCGAGGCCGTGAAACTCACGCGCCTTGGCGTTCTTGATTTGCTCGGCCAATGCGGCGCGTTCGGCGATTGCTTGTGTTGAATCGTCCTCAAGCGTGCCGCCTTTCAAATAAGGGCCGAAGAAAGCGAGGTTCTCCACCGCCTCATCAATCGTCAAGCGATGGAGCGGTCGCCGCTCTACTTCATAACTGTCAAGCAACCTTGATCCACCCCAGCCTTGCAACGTTGCCGCCAATTTCCAGCCGACGTCGACCGCGTCGGCAATGCCGAGGTTCATTCCGTAACCACCAAAGGGCGGATGAAGATGGCAGGCGTCGCCGATCAACAGCATGCGGCCCTTGCGGTATCGGTCGGCAATGAGGCGATGCGCTTGCCACGGATCTTTCGCGATAATTTCAAAGGGCATGGCGCGTCCGAGAGATCCGTGGACGCGGCGGGTGATTTCATCGTCATCAAGGGCAGTGTCCTTTGGTATCGGGGAGCCCCAAAACCAGATATCGCCCTGATCCATCGGTCCCATCATCGCCGGCGAATCGGCGTTGATGGTCCAGTACATCAGCGCGTCGCCCTGCGGATGCATGGCACTCAGCCCAGGTGCGCGGATAATCAAGCCCTGCACTGATGCAAAACCGTGCTCGCCTTCATAGCGGGCACCGATCAAGCGGCGGACGACACTGCGTGCGCCGTCGGCGCCGACTAGATACTTGGCCCTGACCGTTGTCTCGGTGCCGGAGGCGACCTCAACAATCTGCGCTGTGATGCCATTGTTGTTTTCGGCAGCGCTGGTCAATTTTGTGCCGAAGCGGATTGAAACGTTCGGGAAGGTTGCGGCATGATCACGAAGGACGGCCTCAAACTTGTATTGCGGGATCCACTGCGAGCACTCTGCGAAGCGTTCATCGCGTGCCCGGTTCATGAATAGTGCGTTTTCAAAACGCGTGATCTGGTGTCCAAATAAGCGCGTCGCGAAAACGACATTCGGTTGATAGTCGGGAGGCAATGGTCCGGCTGCCCGCACTTTCTCCGCGATGCCCCAGCGGCGCATATGTTCCATTGAACGAATGTTGACGGTCTTGGCGCGCGGGTTCAGGCCGACGCGCGCATTTTCCTCGACTAAGACCACCGATAGACCGCGCCGCGCCAGTTCAATCGTCAACGCTAAGCCTGAGGGGCCTGCGCCGACCACAAGCACATCCATGTTTCCAGAATCTCCAACCGCTGCTGACATGTGTGCTCACCCGAATGCTTTTGTTTTTTCACCGCGTCCTCCCAACAGTGGGGCCCGCCCGCATTGCTCGTTGCCACCCCTTGCCAAGCGACGGATCCTTGCCTCGGAAGCCTTGCATCCAGGCGAAGGTTAATGCGTTCTATCGGACTTCTTCAGCAAAAGTCTATTTTTGGATGTCAGTCGGCTTGCGGGGTGTCGACGTGGGCTCGCTCCGCCGCTGGCGGGCTTGCGCTTCGCATCGCGGTTGCCATCGCTGTGCCTTGATCCGAATTAGGTTCGGCGGCTCAGCAACAGTGGTTCGATGCTGCAGTCCAGCAGGCCGGGGTCAATTTCCGTTTCCATGATGTCGAACATGCCGTCCATGAATGCGACAAGGGCGTCGGATGCGGCGACGGCGGCGTCCACGTGACGGTTTGCGACAGCCGTCAGCAACGCAATGTGGTGACTGATGGTGCCATCCAGATCAGCGTGTCCTGGAATGTGGGCGTGGTGGATGTAGCCGATGCGGCGGAAAATTGTGTGCAGTGGCCTCAGCGTGTTCTCAAGAAATGGCTCGCTCGCCGCTGATAACATCAGTTTATCCATCTTGCGGTCGATGTCATTGAACTGCGCCAACGTGATCGTTGTCCGCTTGTCGCGCAGCGCGCGTTCCATATGCAGCATCTGATTGCGCTGGGCCGGGCCGGAGCGCTCGGCTGCCAGTCGCACGACAAACCGCTCTACGTCGCGCCGCAGCTGCAGCAGCATGCGCTCGCGCGCCAGATCGATGGGCGCAATCTGCAATCCGTGCCGTGGCTTGATCACAATCAACGTATCCGCCGCCAGCCGGTTGACCGCATGGTGGATCGGTGTCCGCCCTAAACCTGTGAGATCCTGCAGATCCTGCATCGTCAGAAACCGCCCCGGTCGCAACGCGCAATTGACCAGCAGGTCTTCCAGGCGCTGGTAGGCGAGTTCGAACAGATTGACCCGGTTGCGGCGCGGCGTCTTCGCGGCCTCAGCTTTCGGTACAATCCTGAGCTGGGTCTTGCGGCGAGTCATTGGTCGGTCCTCAAAGCCTGGGTGTATGCCATCACAAACCGCATTGCCAGTCACGGGGCCAGTCACGGTGCAAGTCACGGGGGGCAAGTCACGAGGCCAATCATGTTGTGATATTTCACAAGTCGGCTTATCGTCATTTTAACTGACCCCGCCGGCAGCGGATGCGGCCATGGAGACTGAGCGTGAAAATAACGTCAATCGAAACCCTGCGCACGGAAGAGTTCGCCAACGTCCTCTGGGTCCGTGTGCACACCGATGCCGGCATCGTCGGACTTGGCGAAACGTTCTATGGCGCTGGCGCGGTCGAAGCGCATATTCACGATATCTTATCAGGTCGCCTGCTCGGCAAAAACCCGCTGCACATCGAAGCGCTGCATCGCGAGATGCTGAACCTGCCGATGGCGCAGTCGTCAACTGGCGTTGAATACCGCGCGGCGTCCGCCATCGACATCGCCTTCTGGGATATCTTCGGCAAAGTCTGCAAGCAGCCCGTCCATCAGATGCTCGGCGGCCTCTGCCGTGATCGTCAACGGATCTACAATACCTGCGCCGGCACCCGGTACGTCCGCTCCAACAACATCAAGCCGGTCGCCAACTGGAACGCGGGCGACGCCGAAGGCCCTTATGAAGATCTCGATGGATTCATGAACCGTGCCGACCGGCTCGCTGAAAGCCTGCTGGAAGAGGGCGTCACGGCTATGAAAATCTGGCCGTTTGATCCCGCCGCCAACGAAAACCAGGGCATGCACATCACGGTCGAGCAGATGAAGAAGGCCGTCGAACCCTTCGAGAAAATCCGCAAAGCCGTTGGCGATAAGATGGAGATCATGGTTGAGTTTCATTCCTTATGGAACCTGCCGATGGCGATCAAACTGGCCCGTGCCCTCGAGCCTTACAAACCCACCTGGTACGAAGACCCTATTCGTATGAACTCGCCGCAGGCGCTGGCCGAATACGCGCGATCGACCAACGTCTGGGTCTGCGCCAGCGAGACGCTGGGTTCGCGCTTTCCCTACAAAGACATGCTTGATCGTGACGCCATGCACATCGTGATGGTCGATCTCTGCTGGAGTGGCGGGTTGACTGAGGGCCGCAAGATCGCGGCCATGGCCGAGACCTATCACCGCCCGTTCGCGCCGCATGACTGCATTGGCCCGGTCGGGTTTATCGCAGGCATCCATGCGTCATTCAGCCAGCCGAATACGCTCATTCAAGAGAGCGTCCGTGCGTTTTACAAGGGCTGGTACAACGAGCTTGTTACGACCATGCCCGTCATCAAAGATGGCTACGTTTATCCCATGGACGGCTACGGCCTTGGCGTGGAATTGCTACCCGCTGTCTTCAAACGCTCCGACCTGACTGTCCGTCGCTCAACGCTCTAAAAATCTGAGGCCCCCATGTCGACCGCACTCTTCAATCTCACCGGCCGCACGGCGCTTGTCACCGGTTCGTCGCGCGGGCTTGGTTTCGCGATGGCCCAAGGCCTTGCGGCAGCCGGCGCGCGCGTGATCATCAATGGCACCAACGCGGCACGCGTCACCGAAGCGGTCGCCAAGCTGCAGGGCGAAGGCCTGAGTGCAAGTGCGTGCGTTTTTGACATCACCGATGAGGCGGCGATTACAGCAGCGTTTGCCGGCTTCGACGCTGCCAAGATCGAGATCGACATCCTCATCAACAATGCCGGCATTCAGCTGCGCAAACCCATGGTCGAGTTGACCACGCCCGAATGGCAGAAGGTCATCGATACCAATCTCACCAGCGCCTTCGTCGTTGGGCGCGAAGCGGCCAAGCGCATGATCCCGCGTGGCCGTGGCAAAGTGATCAACATCGGTTCGCTGACGAGTGCACTCGCGCGCGCCACCGTCGCGCCCTATACCGTTGCCAAGGGTGGCATCAAAATGCTGACGCAAGCCATGGCTGCCGAGTGGGCGGTGCACGGCCTGCAAGCCAACGCCATCGGTCCTGGTTACATGATCACCGACATGAATCAGGCGCTAATCGACAACCCCACGTTCGATGCCTGGGTGAAAAGCCGCACGCCGGCCAAACGCTGGGGACGCCCTGACGAGCTCATCGGCACGGCGGTATTCCTGGCGTCAGGCGCGTCGGACTACGTCAACGGGCAAATCATTTATGTGGATGGCGGGATGCTGGCGGTGCTGTGAGGCACTCACCCTTTCACCCCGCCCGCCGTCATGCCGCTGACCACGTACTTCTGGACGAACAGATAAAACACCACCGCTGGCACCGTGTAGATGATCGAAATCGACATCACGGTGTGAATGGGTGTCGATAACTCGCCAACGAATCCGGCCAGGCCCACCGACGCCGTCCGCAGGCTCTCGCTGCTCACCAGCGTCTGCGCGAACACATATTCGTTCCAGCCATGGAAAAAGGCGATCACGGCGGCGGCAGCCAATGTCGGCGCGATCAACGGCAGCACGATCCGCCATACGATGCCCGACTGCGAGCAGCCATCGATGTGCGCCGCTTCCTCGATTTCCGCCGGGATGCCGTCAATGGCCCCCTTCAAGATCCACACGACGACCGGCACCGTGAACGCCGTGTTCGCCAGCACCAGCCCGGTCAGCGTGTTCAATAGCGAGAACTGGCCGAAGATCGCATACAGCGGCACCACCAGCATCGCTTCCGGCAACATCTGCGTTGCAAACAGCGCCAGCCCCAGCACACCCCTGCCCTTGAACGTGAAGCGCGACAGTGCATAGGCTGGAAACAGCGCGATGCTGATCGACAGCACGGTCGTGCCGGCCGCCACATACAGTGAGTTCAAAAGCCACGTCGCGACCGGGATTTTTTCAAACGCTTCCCGGTAGACGCCAGCCTCACTCAAGGTCGGCCAGAAGCGTGGCGTGGACGCAAACAACTCCGCGGATGGCGTCAGCGACGTGACGATCATCCAATAGAAGGGAAAACCCGCCAGCAGCAACAGCATCAGAACAGCGATACTGCGCGCGGCAAACGAAAGCGATCCGCCTGTCATCTGGTCAGCTCCCCTCGCGCACGGCGTACCGCTGGCTGACTCGGTAGTGCACGACCGTGATCAGCATCGCGATGGTCAGGCCCACCATGCCGACCGCCGCCGCCGACCCCAGATCGCGATACACAAACGCTCGCCGGTAAAGCTCGATCACCAGTGTGTTGGTCGCGCCAATGGGCCCGCCCTGTGTCAATAGCCAGATGAGATCAAAGCGCCGCAGCGACCAGATGGTCACAAACAGCGCCAGCACCATCACCGTCGGGCGGATCGTCGGCCACACCACGGCTTTAAAGACATCGAGCTTGTTGGCACCGTCGATCTCGGCGGCCTCGCGCAATTCCTGCGGCACGCCTTGCAGGGCTGCCAGAATAACGACCGAGGAGAACGGGAAAATCTGCCAGATCGTGGCGATCAGGATGGCCGGCAACGCGTGTTCCGGCGTATCCAGCCAGTTTTCGAACGTCTGAATGCCGAGCAGTTTCTGGCCGTAGTTGAAGACGCCGTACTGCGCATTGAAAATCCATGTGAAGATCAGCGCCACGGCCACTGGCGGTGCCGCCCATGGCAACGTCACCAACGCGCGCGCCACGCCGCGACCCATGAAGGGGCTATCGAGCAGCAACGCCGCCGCCAGCCCGATGCCGATCGCCAGCACAACGCAAGCGATCGTATAGATACCGGTGATCGCGATGGAATTGAGAAAATCGCGGGTGCGGAACAGATCACGGTAGTTATCGAGCCCGACGAATACATGCGTGCGCGGCGTCAGCAACGATGTCGATGTAAAGCTCAGATACAGCTCTTGCAGCAGTGGCAGGCCCTGGAACATCAGCAGATAGAGCGACGCCGGCGCGATGAAAAGATACGGCATCCATCGGGCTGCGTGCGGCCTGCTTCCAGTGTCACTTGGCATCATGGCCGGCTCGCTTGATCGGGAGTGACTGTGATGATCATGCGCTCGTGCGTCCGGCGCGCACGACGTTATCGCACGGTGCACCCGCCGCCACCCGCTGGATGTTGGCAGCGATCGCCTGTTGCCGCCGGCGGATTGTTCCGGCTGTCCATCCGGACATGTGAGGCGTCATTAAAACGTTGGCAAGTGTGTGGAACGGCTGCGTTGCCGGATGCGGGTTCGGCGTTTCCGAAGTGGGATACCGGTACCACGTGTCGATGATGGCGCCGCCGATGCGGCCGCTCTGCAGCGCCTGATAGAGTGCGGTTTCATCGATGGTGCCGCCGCGCCCCACATTGATGATGATGGCATCCGGTCGCATGGCCGCCAGCGCTGCACTATTGACGAGCCCGGTCGTCTCGGCCGTCAGCGGCAGGGACACCACGATGATATCCGCACTGCTCATGAACTCCGGTAACGCATCCAGGCGGAAACTGCGGTCGACAAGCGGTGAGGGTACCACTGCGCTGCGATTGGCGACATGCACGCCGAGTTCAAACGCTTTGGCGCGCTGCGCAATCGCCTTGCCGATGTGGCCGAAGCCTAAAAGGCCAATTGTTTTGCCGGCCAGTTCGTCATGCGTTTGGCCCGGCGCACCGGCCCAGTAGGTCCAATCGCCTTGACGCAGCCGTTGGTCCGCGTCTGCCAACGGCACCACACGCCGCAGCAGCGCCGCGAAAACATATTCAGCGATGGCCTGCTCATGGCCGAAGCAGTTGCAGACGGTCGCCGATGGTGGCAGCAAATCGAAGGCAATCGCGTCGTAACCCGCCGCCGGCAGGTGATACAGCTTCAGGCGTTCGGGCCGCGGCAACGTCGCGTCGAACTTGATGCCGACGATCACATCTGCATCTGCGAAGGTTTGCCGCTCGTCTGCCGATTGCGGCACGTCGGGAACGAACGCAACGTCGTGGCTCCCGCCAACCGCGTTTCGAAAGTCGACACTGAACGCGGCGGCATTCTTGCCATGAAAGACGATCTTCATTGTGCGTCCTGCAGTTGCCAGTCCACCGGCGCGGCGCGGATACTCGCCCCGCCCCGCGCCGATATCACCGGGCACTTACTTCTTCATGCGTGCCAGCGCGGTTTCCTGTGCTTCATCCATGGCCTTTTGCGGGGCCAGGCCGCCCTGGAGGACTTTCAGCACCTGCTCGATGATGATTTGCTGGAGTTCGGGCGTGCGCACTTCAAAGCCTTGCACCAACTGCGGCACTGCGTTCGGTGTCTGGTCGTCGTACACCTTGAGCCATGGCTTCTTGGCGAGGTCCTCTGGCGTCCGCGGCACAACCGTCGCGACGCTTGAAGCACCCAGCAGATCCTGCAGGCTCGCCTGGTTGGCTGGCTGCAGTGTCCACTTCACGAAAGCGAACGCAGCGTCCTTATGCTTGGTGTTGGCATTGACCGTCAGTGGCGCGAGGATCAGCCCCTGTGCCCGCGTCGGGAATGGGGATGGTGCCGCCATGAAGGCCAAGTTTGGCGCTTGCTGATTGAAGATGCCAGCCACGCCGCCATTGTCGATTTCGATCGCGACTTTGTTTTCCCAGAACATGCGGCGATACGTGGCCGCATCCGCACCCTTCGGAATGGCCCCGCTGTCATACATTTTCTTGTAGGCCGCGACGCCCTCGACGACTTTCGGGCTGTTGAGGGTGAGGTTCGTGCCGTCGCCCCAGCGGCCGCCGAAGCCGAACACATAGTTGCACAGATCCTGCCAGAAGCCGTTCCGTTCGGCCATGGTCGCGCGATAGGCGTAGCCGAAATTGCCATTGCCGGTGGACGCTTTCGCCACATCAAGCAGCTCGTCAAATGTCTTCGGCACCTTGCCGTCTTTCAGCACGGCCGGATTGTACATCATGACGTAGTTCGAGATCTCGAACGCAACGCCGTAGCGCCTGCCGTTGGCTTTCAGGTAGTCGTTGGGTGCGCTGAACTTGTAGTCGCTGTCTTTGATGTAATCGTCGAACGGCAGCAAGCGGCCGGCCGGCACTGCGGCATAGAAGTCGATAGTGTCGAAGCGCACGATATCGGGACCGGCGCCGCCGCCCATCTGCGTGAAGACCGTGTTGGCGAAGACCGAGAACGGCATCGCGATCGGCTGCACTTCGATCTTGTCTTGCGATTTGTTGAAGGTTTCTACCCAGGCTTTGAGCCTGTCGCCGCGGCCGGCTTCTGAGAAGGTGACCGCTGCGTAGGTGATGACTGTTTTGGCCTGCTGCGCGAACGCGGCGGACGCAAACGTCAATGGTGCGAGCACGGCTGTCATTGCGGCACTGGTCAACAACGCCCTGCGAGATGCCTTGCGCATCATGGTCTCCTTTGGGTTTCCCGGGTCTGCACGTGACGCTTCTGCGCGGTCGTCGCGCGGCGTGTTCTTGTTGATCAAGAATGTTGTGATATTTTACCAATTGTCAATCGGCATCGAGCGTGCGGGTCAGTTGCTCGTGATGTGTCGCCTGCCGGTGCACCCTGGGCTTTTGTTTGGTCGTGCTTCTTTCGGGAAAACCGCCGCACACCCGGGATCAAGTCTGAAGGTATGCTTTTCCCGGAACTCCTCTATTGCCGGCACCTCGCCGGTGCCCCGCACGGTTCAAATCGAATGCTTTTCTTTGCAGCGGATGCGCGTCCGCCGAACACGGCAGACGCCGACGCGGTGCTGCGCACTGTGAAGTTTCGAGAACATGGTGGGCTGGTTGGCTGGCGGGTCGGTGGGCGCTATCGTCGCTCAAAGACATAGCTCGGGATCGGGTCATCTCATCGGCTGACGGCACACGCAGACGCCCCGACCCTGGTTCTTGATCGGCTGACACGGGCGGCTTCAAGATGACGCCGGCCGGACGCCCTCGTTGGCTTTTGCGCCAGTCAAATTGGTGTCAGCGCCGGGGGCCTTGGCGTGCACTTGCTCCAGCAGATCCGTTGCGGATCAGTCGATCAGTGGCTCATTGCCATCGTCGATTTGCGAGAGATATTCGATACCTACTCCGACGCATCTTTGAAAAGCGTCTCCGAGAGACATGCCCATCCCGCCGACGCACATGGCTCCCGCTGACGAACGGGCGAGGCCGAATTGGGATGGAACGACTTCGCCGCCGAGGAAAACGAGCCCGGCTGCATCAGGCATCGGCAATTCAAATAGGCCGGTGAAGGGTGCGGCCGCAGCGGGCTGTGCACTTCAGCGTGATGACCACGAATTGGGGCTGCAAAGCTGCACGTGCACGGGTGGCTCTTCAAGCCAACGGCAGCTCAGAGGCTTGACCTTGAGGGTGCGCGTGCGCACCACCCGCACGTCGGCACCGTAGCCTACGCTGTGGCAACGCATCGTAGGCTCACAGCATATGATAACTGAAGGCTGTGGCGCTCCCTACGGGAGTCGAACCCGTCTTACCAAATTGAAAATCACAAAATAAGCTGGGACACAGACAGACACTCAGCACGCTGCAACCTTTATTTTCAGTACGTTACGCAGACATTCGCATACTACAGCGCAACTTGACCCATCCCAATTGTGCGTGCCAATTGCGAGCCAGCGGCGATTTTGCGTGCCAATTGCGAGCCAAGAAAAAGGGTGTACCGGATGACCGACTTACCGAAGAAAAAACGCAGGGTGAACCCGCTCAGCATTGACGCGATAGACAAGATGAAGCACGACGACATCATCTATTGCTCGACCGTCTCCGGCTTCGGCATTCGGCATCGTGGGGGCGGCAAGAACTACTTTCTTCGCACTCGCATCAGAGGCAGGGAGCGATGGTTCTCAATCGGCGAACAAGGAAACCCAAACTCCCATGATGAGGCTCGCTCGCGCGCCAC
>JANNEU010000356.1:0-2859 GCA_031379035.1 Hyphomicrobiaceae bacterium
CATGGGCTAAGCTCCACGCGGCAATCTGCATTCTGCATGCACTTTGGAAGTGACGCTTGTCAAGCCGCCGTTCAAACGGCGATCCGATCAGAGGAGGACGGCGGACAACAGTTATTCGTTCCGAACTCCGACAGCAGGTCAAAACAAGAAAGCTGGCCGGAAAGAGCTATCGCTGCGCTCAGGCTCTGGCCGACACGCCGGACTTGTCAAAGACATGACAGCAGGCAGGGACGAGCCTCACGGGCACAGTCGCGCCACGCCTGACGTCAGCTTGGCCGACGATCTGCACGACGAGTTGCTGGCCATTCTGGAGCGTGCCGTAAAGCACGGTGTTGCCGCCAAGCTGTTCTATCAGCGTGATGGTGAGCGGCAGGCCCTGGTTGGATAGCTCGATGTGCTCTGGGCGGATGCCAAGCAGTGCCGGTGCACCATCCGTCATTCCGGCAAGGGCGTACGGCAGCTGGAGGCTTCCGCAGCGATTTAAGTCTAACCGGGTGCCCGCCTCCGTGCGGCCGGCGACGCTGGCGGTGATGAAATTCATCTTAGGGCTGCCGATGAAGCCGGCGACGAACTGATTGGCGGGGCGGTTATAAAGGTCCAGCGGTGAGCCCGCTTGCTCGATTCGGCCCTTCTGCAGCACGACGATCCGATCCGCCATGGTCATCGCTTCGACTTGATCGTGAGTGACGTAGATCATCGTCGCGCCGAGGTCGGCATGCAGCTTGGAGAGCTCGACGCGCATCTGCACGCGCAGTTCGGCGTCGAGGTTGGACAGCGGTTCGTCAAACAGGAACAGCTTGGGTTCGCGCACAATGGCGCGGCCGATGGCGACGCGCTGGCGTTGCCCTCCGGACAGCGCCTTTGGCTTGCGTGACAGGTACTCTTCGATATGCAGTAACTTGGCGGCGTGCTTGACGCGTGTGTCGATGACGGCCTTCGGCAGGCCTGCGGTTTCAAGGCCAAACGCCAGGTTCTTGTAGACAGTCATGTGCGGATAGAGCGCGTACGACTGGAATACCATGGCGATCTCGCGCTTCGCCGGTGGCGTTTCGTTCATGCGCTGGCCGTCGATGCGCAACTCGCCGCCGGTGATTTTCTCCAGACCGGCGATCATCCGTAGCAGGGTTGATTTCCCGCAGCCTGACGGCCCGACGAACACGACGAATTCGCCATGACGGATGTCGAGATCGACGCCGTGGATGATTGCCACGTCGCCGTAGGATTTTTGGATACCGCGCAAGGAAAGTTCGGACATGCGGTGTGGTCCTTAGCGCCAGCGGCGCCCGGCGGGCATCCAGTTGGCGTATTTCGGATGGGTTTTGGGGATCGGCAGCGTCACGGCCGCACCCGATTCCGCTGAGTGATAGATCGCGGTGATCAGCTCCAGCGACGCGCGGGCGTCATCAAGCGTGACAGGCAGCGGTGTGCCGTCCTCGATGGCGGCATGAATGCGGACGAGCTGACCGGCAAACGATTCCTCGCTTGGCTTGAAGTCAGCAAATGCCGCTGCGATGGCGGCGACGATAGCCGGTGTCTTGCCTTTGAAGTGCCACGGGTCATCGCCGATGCGATAGGGATGGGTGCTGCGGCTCTCAACGGTCATGTGCTGGAACATGAAGCGCAGCCGCGAGAGTTCTTCGGTAGCGCCGAGCGTCACGGCCAAGGTGGCGAGCGATCCATTGGCCATTTCGACGGCGATGGCGGCACAGTCTTCGACCTCGATGGGGTTCACGCGTGTGGTGGCACGGGCATAGACGCTTTTGACGGGGCCGTTGACGTAACTCAGGATATCGTGGGCGTGGATCGCTTGCGTCAGACAGCAGCCTCCCAGCTCGGTCGCCCATTTACCGCGCCATGCAATGTCGTAGTAGTCCGCCTCGCGCCGCCAGGAGGTTTCGACGGTTGTCAGGTAAGGCGTTCCGCACAGCCCCTTGGCTTGCAGGAGTTTGAGTTTCTGCAGCCCATTGCCGAAGCGATACTGGAAGATCGGCGACAAGGTGCCCTTTGCATTCTTGGCAGCGGCGGCAATGGCATCGAAGTCGGCCAATGATCCGGTCAGCGGCTTTTCGCAGATCACGTGCAGGCCCGCTGCCAACGCCTGCTCAATCAACGCGCGGTGCGTATTCGGCGGCGTGCAGATATCAACGATGTCGAGCCCCGGCGTGCGCAGGAGTTCGGCGAAGTCGGTGATCGCCGCGCCAGCGCCGAATTCGGTTTTTGCCATTTCGGCCTTGCCGCGTTCGAGATCGCAGACGGCCTTGATCTCGAAGTGCTGCGGCAGGGCTTGGTAGGCCTGCAAGTGGCTGCGGCCAATGCCCAGGCCAACGACGGCAACAGAGAGGCGGCGGCTCATGCGAGGTGTCCCAGCTTGTGCGCCATAGCCTCGGCCTTGAGCGCGAGTTCGGTCGCCAGGAAGCAGTGCGCTTGCGTCATGGCGGTTTCGGTGCGGTTGAGCACGTCGGCGATCAGGTTTGGCCCATAGGGCAGCGGCTCCGAGCTGCAGTCGATATGCTGGGTGCCCTTCTGATCGACGAGGAACAGGTGATCGGCGCCGGGCTTGCCCGCGATGTCGATGTATTTGCGGAGTTCGATATAGCCATCCGTGCCGAGAATAGTAAGGCGGCCATCGCCCCAGATGCCAAGGCCCTTGGGCGTGTACCAATCGACGCGTATGTAGCCGGTGCCACCGTTGCCGCGCAGCAGGACTTCGCCAAAGTCCTCAAGCTCAGGCTTGTCCGGGTTGGCATAGTTGGCGATGTGCGACGCCACCACCTCGGCTTTGGTCGAGCCGGTGAAGTGGAGAAACTGGTCGCACTGGTGGGCGGCGATATCACAGAGCACGCCACCGTAGCGCTTGCG
>JANNEU010000393.1:0-3168 GCA_031379035.1 Hyphomicrobiaceae bacterium
CCGCAAATCGGGTCGCCGCTGCTCCAGCCGCGCAACCCGCACGCCTTCCATCTGCGGCGCAAGTCCGCGCCGGACTGTCTCGACCTCGGGAAGCTCAGGCATTGCGCGCTGCTTTCACACCGTTGCGAGCGTGACGCCCACAGATTTGGCCGCCCGTGCCAGCCGCTTGTCGTAGGTGGCAAGCTGCAGCGACACCCCGCGTCCCTGCAGGAACACCAGCGTCGAGAGATGGATTGCATCCAAAGTGCGCAACGGCACTGGAAACGGCTGCAATGCCCGCTTGAGGGTTGGCCCGTCGAGGTCGATGAGCTTGACGTCGGCTAGAAAATCCTGAGCGACTTTGATTGCTACAGGAGGCAGGCCAAGTGCGTTGAGGCGCACGATAATCTCGTATTCGAGCAGCCGACTGGACGTTTTTTGTGTTGACCAGAACGATGCCGGCGGATGCCGCTTCTCATTGAGCAACAAGGCTAAAGCCACTGACGTGTCGATATAATTCACCGATCCTCACGATCGGCATCGAGCTGGCGCATCAGTTCATCGAAAGGTATGTTGCCGATCCGCTTCGGTGGCTTCCATGGGCCCTTCCGTCCCGGCGTCGCAATCCCCTCGCGCACCAGCTGATCCATGATCTCTTCGTTGGTTTGCGGCTGCGCAGGCGGGCGCGGCGGCACCAGCTCGGCCACCACCTTGCCGCGATCTGTCACGAGCACGGTCTCTCCCGCCTCGGCAGCGCGCACGTAAGCCGACAGGTTATCTTTCAAGGCTTTGATGCCGACGGTCTTCATGATAACCAAAGTAGCCACGCGTGGCCACTTTGTCAATTCGGCGGACATTCGGCGGTCATCGGTCGCGTACATATGCATGGTCTACGGGACCGCGCGGCAAGCATGGCTACTCGTCGAGCATCGTCAGTGCGCCACGGCGGTCGCCGGGCTTCAATTTCAGAAATGCCTTGCGGGCGGCTGCGATATCTTTGGCAGCACCGCTGTCGGCTGCTTTCTTCAATGCCAGCGTCGCCGCATGATCGGCGCCGCAGATGAACCCGACCGCGTGTGCCAGTTGTCCCATCATTTTCGGATCGATGCTGATGTCGTCCATGATTGCATTCTCATCGCTGATTTGTTGTGACGCCGCCGCCCATTACATCGTGGCGGCTCATTCCGTCCGTCGAACGCCGGTGACCATCGCCGCTGCGTCCAAGGCGAGGAAACGATCTCGCACGAGATTGAACAAGGCCGGAGGCAGAAACCCGTAAGAAATCGTCGCACCCTGCGGCGTGTCAAATGGCCTGATATCTGGTCCTGGCCACATGAAGCGATTGGCTTCATTGAGAACGATCCAGGAGCGGGCATCATCCAAGCCCAAACGCCGCTTTGTTGCGAGCGGTATCTCAACTGCGTTCGCGGCCGACTGTGGCGATGAATGTGTGATCGGCAGAACGATGAGCTCTGTCTTTCCATCACGCTTTTCCAGACACACGATAACAGCGCACGGCCTGTCTTTCAGTCCCTCTTCATGCCCGCGTGCAAACTCCGAGTGCCAGAGATAAGCGTAACGGATCACCTCACCCGGCTTCGGCAGGGCAACCGTCACGGCTGCCAATCCTGCAGCTCATCATTGAACCGCCTATGCTCTTCAGGCACTTCCGCAGACGCAATCGCGGCACGTTCCTCGGCCGTCAATTGACCGGGAACAATCACCTGACGGTCGCGGCGCTTCAAGCGTGCGTATTCTTCGACTGAGAGCAGCACGAGGCGGTCGCGCCCGTTCTTCGTTATGGTCACGGGCTCAGTCAGTGCTTTGTCGGCCAAAGGTCCAAAGTTTCGCATCAATTCAGCAGTTGAGACCTTGGCGGTGTCGGTCATGGTCGGCTCCGGGTTATAAAATACAGACAGTATGTATCATACGTATATACGAGCGTCTAGCCCCAGTTCATGGGCCCGGCACATTGGTTCGCTCACATCGTCGCGCCGATCTGCCAGGGGACATATTCAGCGTCGCCATAACCCAACTCTTCCGATTTGGATTTTTTGCCGGAGGCAACGGCGAGCACTGCGTCGAATATTTCCTGGCCCTTTTGCGCCAACGGCACGCCGTCGACGATATCGCCGCAGTTGATATCCATGTCGTCGATCATGCGCGTGTAGATGTCGGTGTTGGTGGCCAGCTTGATCGACGGTGTTGGTTTGCAGCCATAAGCCGAGCCGCGGCCCGTCGTGAACGCCAGCATGTTGCAGCCGCCGGCCACTTGCCCCGTGGCCGACACGGGATCGTAACCAGGCGTGTCCATATAGACGAAGCCCTTTTCGGTGATGGGCTCGGCGTAGCGATAAACCGCATTGAGCGTGGTCGAGCCACCTTTAGCTGCGGCACCGAGTGACTTTTCGAGAATTGTGGTCAGCCCGCCTGCCTTGTTGCCGGGGCTTGGGTTGTTGTCCATGCTCATGCGGGCGCGGGCGGTGTAGTCTTCCCACCAGTTGATGATCGAGACGAGCTTTTCGCCGGTTGCCCGATCCCGCGCACGGCGTGTCAGCAGATGCTCAGCGCCATAAATCTCCGGCGTTTCGGCCAGCACCGCGGTGCCGCCGTGTTTGACCAGCAGATCGACAGCGACGCCGAGCGCGACGTTGGCGGTGATGCCCGAATAGCCATCGGATCCGCCGCACTGCAGTGCCAGCATCAACTCTGAGGCTGGCATCGTCTCACGCTGCACTTTGCCGGCAATCGGCAGCATGGCTTTAACCGCTTCGACGCCGGCGGCGATGGTTTTCTTGGTGCCGCCTGTATCCTGGATTGTCATGGTCCGGAAGACAGCGCTCTCTTGAATGCCATAAGCCTGCTTCATGCGGGCGATCTGGAAGCCTTCGCAGCCGAGGCCAACGACGAGCACACCGGCCATGTTGGGGTTGCAGGCATAGCCCCAGGTGGTCCGCTTCAAGACTTCGAACGTCTCACCGTCGCTATCGATACCGCAGCCGGTGGAGTGCACCAGCGGGATGACACCGTCGATGGTCGGATAGTCATCGAGCACGCCGGATTTGTTGACGGCTTCGGCGATAAAGCGCGCCACCGTTGCCGAGCAGTTCACGCTTGTCACCACGCCGATGTAGTTGCGCGTGCCAACGCGGCCATTGCTGCGGCGGAAGCCTTGGAATGTCGCTTGCT
>JANNEU010000411.1:0-34760 GCA_031379035.1 Hyphomicrobiaceae bacterium
GGTCAGGTGTTCGACATCCACGGCGGCGGCATCGATCTGGTGTTCCCGCATCATGAGAATGAGATTGCCCAGTCGCGCTGCGCCCACGGCACGGACGTGATGGCGAACGTGTGGATGCACAACGGCTTCCTGCAGGTCGACGGCGAGAAGATGTCGAAGAGCCTCGGCAACTTCTTTGCCATCAGCGACCTGCTGGAAACCGAGGTGTTCGGCAAGCAGGCGTGGCATGGCCGCGTGCTGCGCTTCGCCATGCTTGCCACGCACTACCGCCAGCCAATTGACTGGACGGTTGATCGGCTGACGCAGGCTAAGAACACGCTGCAGGAGTTTGCGGCATTGGTGGTTGGCGCGGCCGACGGTGCCGTGCCGAACCCAGAAGTCATCGGCGCGTTGTGCGATGATATCAACACCCCAAGCGCTATCTCGATCCTGCATGGGTTGGCAAAGTCTGCCAAACGCGGCGATGCGGCAAAAGCCGCCGAACTGCGCGCAACGCTTCAGTTCCTCGGCGTCTACGGCGGTGAGACGGCAGCGGAGCTGTCGCTGCAGAAGCACGCCAACGTGGACGCCGCCCATGTCCGGGACCTGATCGCCAAACGCCTTGAAGCCCGCCGCGCCAAGGACTTCAAGGCCTCTGATCGCATCCGCGACGAGCTGGCCGCGCTTGGAATCGCTCTGAAAGACACCAAAGACCCCGCCAGCGGCGAGATCGTCACGACGTGGGAGTATAAGCGGTGAGCAATGACAAGACCTACACCGGCGGCTGCCAGTGCGGCGCGATCCGGTTTCGCGTCGGCAAGCTTGGCCGGCCATCGATCTGTCATTGTCGTATGTGCCAGAAGGCCAGCGGCAGTGTCGGTGGCGTGTTTGTCGTTGGTCAGGGTTTTGAAGTCACGCGTGGGGCGCTCAATCACTTTCGCTCATCCAACAAAGTGCGCCGTGGGTTTTGTGCCGCGTGCGGCACGCCGATGACGTTCGAGATGGACAGCGGCGGCGTCGATATCTCGATCGCTGCGTTTGATCGGGCAGCAGAGATTGCGCCCGACATCCAATACGCCACCGAGGACCGGCTGCCCTGGTTCACGGCACTATCCAGCTTGCGGACACGAACGCCCGACGAAACCGCCAAAGTCGCCGCGCACTACGACGGTATCGTCTCCTATCAGCATCCCGATCATGAAACAGACGTATGGCCGGTGAAGAAAGTGCCATGAAGAGAGCGAGCATACCCACCATGAACACGCCAACGAACGTGCCCAGCAAAGGTTTTTCAGAGGAGGCCGCGTCATTTTCTGGAGCCAACGATGTCGCCGAAGTGGTGCCCGGCAGCGCTGCTGAGCAGCATGCGCTGGCGGACTTCGTTCGTGCCGTTCGTGCCCATTATGGCGATCGCATCACCGCTATCGTGCTGTTCGGCAGCAGAGCACGCGGTGAGGCCCGGCCCAGCAGCGACGCTGACGTGGTGGTCGTTTTGGCAGACGGAGCGTGGATCAATTGGCAGGAGCGCCATGTGCTGTCTGATCTCAGCTATGACGTGTTGCTGGGTCATGGGCTCGATATTCACCCTTGGCCAGTACGAGCCTCGGAATGGGCAGGCAACCAACCTGCATCGAAGCTTGTCCAAAGCGCCCGACTGACCGGCCGCGACCTTTGTAATCTAAAATGATCTCTGCGGCTTACATGGGCAAGGCGCGCCGCGCTGCGAAGAGCGCACGCGCTTTGGCGGCTTCGGGCGATGCGGAGGGTGCCATCAATCGCGCCTATTATGCCATGTTTGATGCTGCCAGGGCTGTGCTGCATCATATCGATCCGGCATCTGCAGCAGCCAAGACGCACAGCACAGTCCTACGCAGGTTCGGTCATGTCTCGCTCACATGAGGATTAGACAGACACCTGGGGCGCGCGCTGCGGCTTGCTGAAAAATCTCGGCTGTCAGCCGACTACGACTGGGGCGACACACATATGGACGAGGCGCATACCATTATCGAAGATATGGAACTGATGCTCGCGGCTATCGAAGCCTTTCTGGCTGGAAACGCACCATGACCCCTGCCCCCAAACCCACCCGTGAACGCCTCTACCTTTTCGACACTACGTTGCGTGACGGTGCGCAGACGACGGGGGTGGATTTTTCTGTCGATGACAAGCGGCGGATTGCCAAGATCCTGGCCGATCTCGGTGTCGACTATGTGGAGGGTGGTTATCCGGGGGCCAATGCAACCGACACCGAGTTTTTCGCGACTAATCCATTCGTGAGCGAAACGCCAGGCAGCCGCTCACCACCGCGGTTCACGGCGTTTGGCATGACCAAGCGGACAGGCCGCTCGGCGTCGAACGATCCAGGCTTCCAGGCGATCTTGCAGTCCGACACGGACGCGGTGTGTCTGGTGGCGAAGGCTTGGGACTATCACGTGCGCGTCGCGCTCGGGATCACGAATGACGAGAACGTGGCGGGCATTGTGGAGTCCGTCAAAGCCGTGCGCGCCTCCCGGAACCGCGAGGCGATGATCGACTGCGAGCATTTCTTTGACGGCTTCAAGGCCAACCGCGCCTATGCACTGGAGTGCGCCAAGGTGGCCTTTGATAGTGGCGCGCGCTGGGTCGTCTTGTGCGACACCAACGGTGGCACGTTGCCCCATGAAATCTCCGAGATTGTAACGGCTGTGGCGCAGGTGGTGCCGGGCACGCATCTGGGCATCCATACGCACAACGATACTGAGAACGCGGTGGCCAACACGCTGGCTGCCGTGCGCGCTGGGTGCCGGCAGATCCAGGGCACCCTCAACGGCCTCGGTGAGCGGTGCGGGAATGCCAATCTCACATCGATTATCCCGACGCTGCTGCTGAAAACGGAATTCGCTGAGCACTTCGAGACGCGCGTCACACCGGCGAGCCTTGCTGGTCTCGTGCGCGCCAGCCGGCTGCTGGACGAAATGCTCAACCGCGCCCCGCAACGGCAAGCGCCCTATGTCGGCGAGGCCGCGTTTGCGACCAAGGCCGGTATTCATGCGTCGGCTATCCTGAAAGAGCCGGAGACGTATGAGCACGTGTTGCCGGAGACCGTCGGTAATCGCCGCCGTGTGCTGGTGTCGGATCAGGCGGGAAAATCGAACCTCATTTATGAGCTTGAGCGGCTTGGCGTCGATGTTAACCGCGCGGACCCGCGCATTGCAACGTTGCTCGATGAGGTGAAGTCGCGGGAGGCGGTGGGGTACGCTTACGAAGGCGCGGACGCATCGTTCGAATTGCTGGCGCGGCGGCTGCTTGGCGAGGTGCCGCAGTTTTTCCAGGTCGATAGTTTTCGGGTGATGGTGGAGCGCCGTCACAATGCGCTCGGCAAGCTCGTCACCGTCTCGGAGGCACAGGTTAAGGTGTTCGTGGCCGGTGAGCGGGAACCGTTCTGGTCGGTGGCGGAAGGCAATGGCCCGGTCAACGCCTTGGATGGCGCGTTGCGCAAAGACCTCGGCCGCTATCAGGAGATCATTAAGGATGTCGAGCTGGTCGACTACAAGGTGCGCATTCTGACGGGCGGCACGGAAGCGGTGACGCGTGTGCTGGTCGAGAGCGTTGACAAGGGCACCGGCGAGCGCTGGTTCACCGTCGGTGTGTCGCCGAACATCGTGGATGCCAGCTTCGAGGCGCTGCTCGATAGCATCAATTACAAGCTGCTCAAGGCAGGTGCTGTGGTTAAGGAAGGGTGAGTGGGGAGTGGTGAGTGGCGCGTGACGAAGCCGTTTATTGCTGCCTTCAAGGTGATTTCACTCACCATTCACCACTCGCCGCTCGCCGCACATCTCTTCTATCTCCAAGAGCGAAATGCATTGAGACTCCGGAAAGCACGCGGGGCTTAAAGAAGCGCTGCACGCGGTCAGGAGGCGGCGTGCCCCGGCGGCCTGAGCACCCTAAGAGGCGCAGGCCTGCGTGTCGTGTTGTCCTGCCAGATGACATGGCTGCAGGTTCGGGTCGCCGGTTGACGTTCAACACGGGGTCAGACCTATAGGCCTGACCCCACTGCTGCCGCTGTCGCGCCGTCAAACTGATCCGCCAGACGCGTGCCGAGCAGGTTGTCGTAGACGGTCAAGGTCTGCCGCTGCAGACGCGCTAGCGTGAAGTTGGTGGTTGCGTTGATGCGCGCGCGAGCGGCCATCGCTGCATGTGCTGCTGGCGAGAGCGCCAAAGCTTCGGCCAGTGCGCCAGCCAATGCATCAGCGTCATTCGATGACACCAGCCAGCCGGTCTCGGTGCCGGCCGGCACATCAGGCACAGCGCGCACTGTTTCCGGCGGTGCCCCAAGCCGCGTGGCAATGACCGGTACGCCAGAGGCCTGGGCCTCGATGGAGGCGCGGCCGAAGGCTTCCGGCAAAATTGAGGGCAGCAGCGCCACGTGTGCCAGGGCATAGGCTGCCGGCATATCGGCGACATGGCCCACGCGTTTGACAATGCCGCCCAGCCGATGCGCGGCAATGCGTTGGTCGAGATCGCGCACGTAGTCATCGCGACCCTGTGCATCGCCAGCGAAGATGATGGCAACGGGCGTGCTGAGGTTGCCGGGGAACGCGAGGCCGAGTCGTCCGGCGGCATCGATGACAACGGACTGGCCCTTCTGGGGCGAGAGCCTGGCGGCAACCAGAACAACGCGTGTGGTGGGATCGATGCCCCATGACGTGCGCAAGCGTTCAAGACGTTCCGGCGCGATGGCCGTTGCATCATAAGCGGCGGGATCAATGCCGCGATGGATGACGGCGATGCGCGCTGGCTCTGTGCCGTAGCGCGTACGGATGAGATTGGCGGTGAACTCTGAGTTTGCGATGACGCGATCGGCGCGGGCCATCACGCCATTGTAGAGCCGCTTGAGGCGGCCGCGTTCGGTGTAGGCGCCATGATAGGTCGTCACGAATGGCACGCCCGCGCGACGTGCGGCCAGCAGCGCGCTCCAGGCAGGCGCGCGGCTGCGGGCGTGCAGCAGGTTGATGTTGTCGGACTTGATGAGTTGCTTCAAGCGGCGGGCGTTGGCCAACATCTGCAGCGGGTTTTTGCTGGCCATGGGAAGATTGATGATTTCGCCGCCGGCGGCACGGACGTCGGCGGCCATGCGGCCGTCCTCGGCAGCTACGAGTGCGCGGCCACCGGCGCGGGTGATCGCTGCGCACACTTCGACAACAGTCCGCTCCGCCCCACCCGTTTCGAGC
Source organism: Hyphomicrobiaceae bacterium (assembly GCA_031379035.1). Taxonomy (GTDB): domain Bacteria; phylum Pseudomonadota; class Alphaproteobacteria; order Rhizobiales; family Hyphomicrobiaceae; genus JABFRJ01. The sequence goes on from JANNEU010000411.1 coordinate 5,190, forward strand.
TTCGGAATGATCTGCAGAATGGTCGGGCGGTTGCCGCCGCCTGGCCCCGGCGCGCTGTTCGTCATCCAGCGGCTGCCGCCGCTTCAAGCGGTTCAATCTCGAGTTTTATCATTTGCATCATGGCGGCAGTGACGCGGCGGACCTTGGCGGCATCTTTGTCTTTGAGCAGGCGGAACAACACCTCGGGCACGATCTGCCAGGAGACGCCGAACTTGTCGGTCAGCCAGCCGCATTGCACGGCCGTGCCGCCGTCGGCCAGCAGCGCGTTCCACAGCCGGTCCACTTCTGCTTGATCTTTGCAATGCGCCACCAGCGACGCGGCCGGCGTGGCCTTGTAGATCGGCCCGCCATTCAAAGCGCTGTAGGTCTGACCATCGAGGGTGAACTCGACCAACAACACGCTCCCGATACGGCCGGGTGGCGCATCGGGACCATAGTGCAGCACGCTCTCGATGTGCGAGTTCGGCAGCAGCGCGGTGTAGAATCGCGCCGCCTCTTCGGCCTGTGTGTCGAACCACAGGCACACAGTGATCTTGGACATGGGGCCCTCTTATGCCTGCCGCGCCGTATCGAGGATCGTCTCGAAACCGCCGAAGATAAGGCGTTTGCCGTCGAAGGGCATTTCGCCCTGCATGCCTGGGTCAGCCATGACCTTTTTCATGCCGGCATCGCGCGCGGCTTTCGACGGCCACTCGATCCAGGAGAACACCACCACTTCGTCGGCCTCGCATTTGACTGCGCCCCAGAAATCGGTGGTCTTGCCGCGCGGCACGTCATCGCCCCAGTTTTCGACGACGCGCAGTGCGCCATGCTGCTTGAACAAAGGTGCCGCTTTGGCGGCGAAGGCCCGGTACTTGTCCTTGTTGGCGATCTTCACGGCGGCCAAGAAGCCATCAACGTATGACATGGAAATACTCCGTGGTTGAGGCGCATGGCGTGGGTCAACTACGGCCGTGCGTCATGCGCGCCAGGATCGTATCGCGTTTGACAAACTGATGCCACAACGCGGCGGCGACATGGATGAGCAACAACACCTGCATGGCATGAGAACCCCATTCGTGCAGGTTCTCCCAGTACTTCGAGATTTCGCGGTTGCCGGCGGTATGGGCACCGGGGAGCTTGAACAGGCCGAAAAGATTATAATCAAAAGGCACTCCGCGCACGGCGTCAAAGCGTGGTGGAAAGCTGCTCCACAGCATATAGCCGGTCACGGTCATGGCGATCATGAGAAGGTAGAGGGAGATGTGGGCACCGTGCGCTGCGACCGTCTGCCAGCCGGGGGTGCCGGCGGGTTGATGGGGCGTTGCCTCGCCGAGGCGCCAGACAATGCGGAGCGCCAGCAGCAGCGCGAAATAGATGGCGATCAGCCCGTGCAGGCCGTAGTGCCAGAGGCGCACTTCGCGGACCGCCATATGCGTCATCCACCAGCCATGGCCAAGCAAGCCGAGGACGACGAGGGCGCTAATCCAGTGCAAATTGCGGGTGACAGAGCCCCACGTTGCCGAAGTCGAGCGGGTGGCCATGGATGTGTCCTTCGAAGTGGTGTACAGATGATAGTGCAGCCGATCCGATCCGGCAAAGGACGATTGAAAGATGTGCGCGCTGCAGCCTCCAGGTCCGCAACGACGGCCGCCACGGCGTCTTGACTTCACCTGCCGGAACCCGTAATCGACTGCCGTGATGCGCGGATCGTCTCGGCGGCCGTGTCGTATGGAATTGCGGGAGTAGCTCAGCTGGTTAGAGCGCCGCCCTGTCACGGCGGAGGCCGCGGGTTCAAGTCCCGTCTCTCGCGCCATTCCATTGTATTGGTCTTTTCTGCACTTTCCGGCCGGCTCCGCCTTAGCGGAGTCGGAAAGTGCAAACGGAGACTCGTGGTGATTTGGCCGGCCGGCTTGCAGCCACGTTAAACAACTCGCTAAAGGGCCGTGCGCGCCCGGATCGGTGTGCTTGGCCCTCACAGTGAGGGCGAGCACTCTGGAGCCGGGTTTTTTGTTGTCTGCGTGCCCGTCAGAGCGGGCGCATCTTCCGCGCCTTCCGGCCGGCTCCGCGTTGGCGGAGTCGGAAGGCGCAAACAAAAGAGAGCGCGCAAATGGCGAAACCCAATCTTCCCGACACACCCGTTGGTCTCGAGACCAACATGGTCCATGGGGGCGTGCTGCGGTCGCAGTTCGGCGAGACGTCGGAAGCGCTGTTCCTGACCCAGGGCTATGTCTACGACAGTCCCGAGCAGGCCGAGGCGCGCTTCAAGGACGAAAGCGGCGGCGGCTTTATCTATTCCCGCTACGCCAACCCGACGCTGGCGATGTTCGAAGAGCGCATGAAGCTGCTCGAAGGCGCGGAAGGCGCGCGCGCGACCGCATCCGGCATGGCCGCTGTCACCGCCAGCCTGATGTGCTTTCTCAAGGCTGGCGATCACGTCGTCGCGGCGCGGGCGCTGTTTGGCTCCTGCCTCTATGTCGTGCACGACCTGCTGCCTCGCTATGGCGTGGCGTGCACGCTGGTGGATGGTCGCGATCTCGATCAGTGGAAAAAGGCGATGCGGCCGAACACCAAGGCAGTGTTCTTTGAGAGCCCATCGAACCCGTGTCTCGATCTGGTCGATATCGCTGCTGTTTCCAAGATCGCGCATGACGGCGGTGCCAAGGTCATCGTCGATAACGTGTTTGCAACTCCGGTGTATCAGTCGCCGTTGAAGCTCGGTGCCGACGTGGTGGTCTATTCCACAACGAAGCACATTGATGGCCAGGGCCGGTGCCTCGGTGGTGTCGTGCTTGGCTCGGATGCGTATATCAAAGAGCTGCACACCTTCTACAAACACACCGGCGTCGGCATGAGCCCGTTCAATGCGTGGGTGATGCTGAAAGGCTTGGAAACTTTGAAGCTGCGGGTTCATGCGCAATGTGCGACGACGGCGCTCGTCGCCGACGCGTTGGCGGGCTTGAAGAACCAAGGCGTCTCGAAGGTGCTCTATCCGGGCCGTGCCGACCACCCGCAGGCCGACCTCGCAAAAAAGCAAATGACGGGCGGCAGCACCTTGGTGGCGTTTGAGCTGGCGGGCGGTAAGGCGGCGGCGTTCCGGTTCCTCAACGCACTGAAGATCATCAAGCTGTCGAACAACCTCGGCGACTCCAAGAGCCTGATCACGCATCCGGCCACGACGACGCATCAACGTCTCAAGCCGGATGAGCGCGCAGCGCTGGGGATTTCGGAAGGTTTGGTGCGGTTGTCGTGTGGATTGGAAACGCCGGCTGATCTGGTGCGCGATGTGACCGAAGCGGTGCAGGCTGCGGCAGGGTGAACCTGGGCCTGCGACGGCGCTCGGTACACCATCGATGCAAGGCGTAATTCGTAGGGTGGGTTAGGCGCGGTTCAGCGCTGTAGCCCACCACTGCAGGGCGCCTGGGGTGTGTGCGGGTGAATTCAAGAGTGGTTTTGAATTTATATAATTTATTTGCGGACTCTTTGGACGGTTATTTTCAAGTCCAATCTCATGTGCACACCGTTTTACTTCTGTGATCAAATTAGAAATTCAGACCAAAACAGCGCGCGCTGTTTGGATTATTTTGAATTGATCGCACCTTTTTATCTGTTCAACACACGCGACGGCACCCGATGACGCGCTTGGCACTCTGTGCCATCGCGGCCCCGGGGTTGTGCGCGTCAATTGGAGCGCAAGCCCACATGAAAGATATCGTTGATACCGCCGTTGGCGCGGGTACATTTAAGACGCTGGTAGCAGCCGTCACGGCTGCTGGTCTGGTCGAGACCTTGAAGGGCACAGGCCCTTTTACCGTATTCGCCCCCTCCGACGATGCCTTCGCCAAGTTGCCGAAGGGTACCGTCGAGGACCTGCTGAAGCCTGAGAACAAGGCGAAGCTCGCGTCGGTCCTGACCTATCACGTACTATCATCGAAGGTGATGGCGGCGGACATTGCCGGCAAAAAGATGAACGCGAAAACCGTTCAAGGCAGCGAAATCGCCGTTGATGCAACGTCGGGCGTCAAGATCAATGACGCGACGGTTGTGACCGCCGATATTGCGGCCACCAACGGCGTCATTCACGTCATCGATACGGTGCTGTTGCCGAAGTAACATCTTCACGGGCGGCAGGCTGTATCGCCGGCTGCCCGTGCAAGCAGAAGAATGGCGTGGTCGTCCTGCGGTTGCCTCGTTTTCACGTGGGCCGTTGACAACATTCGCTTGCAGGTCAGCGCAGTGGCGACTAGCATTTCGGTATGCGTCGTCTGGTCCGGCAGTGGCTGGTTTGGGTGGGGCGGTGGGGGATCGGGATGATCGCCGCCGTGGCAACGACTGCGTATGCTTATGCGGCCGACCCGGTCGCGCCGGCGTTGAAGTTGCCGACGGCCACCGAAGAAGCGTGGCGTACTTCGCCGTTCCATGGCGTTGTGAACGACGCCAACGGCAAGCCTATTCCATGTATCTGCCGGTATCGGGAGCAGGAGTTCCGGCTCGGCGACAAGGTCTGTTTGCAGACGCCGAGCGGGGCGGTGCTGGTACGCTGCGATCTGATGCAGAATAATACGTCCTGGGTGCCGACCAATGAGTCGTGCACGATTTCTCTGCGGCCCGTAATGCCGCCGACGCAATCTGTCGCCAGAAAATCTTAACGCTTCGTTGATACATCCAAAGGGAACGGCTGCGTTTTTGTGCGCCGGCTTCGGAGGCATGTCATGCGCATTGACCGGCGAGCGTTGGGAGCCCTGGTGTCGGGCGCGGCGTTGGCTGCGAGCGCGGCGCGCGCTTCTGCGGCAGAACCGATGGCTGACAGCCTTGAACTGCGTCACATGACCTGGCTCGACATCCGGGACGCCATTGCGCGCGGCATGACGACGGTGATCGTGCCGACCGGTGGCATTGAACAGAACGGCCCGCACATGGTGCTCGGCAAGCATGACACCATCGTTGCGGCGGCGGCGCTGCGCATCGCGAAAGAAGTGGGCAATACGCTGGTTGCGCCGGTGGTCTCGTTCGTGCCGCAGGGCACCATCGAACCACCCACGGGCAACATGCTGTTTCCGGGTACGATCGGCATTCCCGAGCCGGTGTTCGAAGCGACCCTCGATGGCATCGCGCAGAGCCTGAAGCATGCAGGTTTCAAGGATATCGTCTTCATCGGCGATCATGGCATGAGCCAGCCAGCCCAGCTGCGCGTTGCGCAGAAGCTGACCAAAGCGTGGTCGGGGCTGCGCGTGCGGGTGCATAATCTGGATCAGTATTACGACGACCGGGCTCAGATTGCCGTTATGAAGTCTGAGGGTGAGACCGACGCGACCATCGGCACGCACGCGGGGCTGCTGGATACGGCCGAACTGATGAGCCTGAATGCGGCGAGTGTCGACCTCGGCCGTGTCCCACAGGTCAAAGGCGCGCTTGCCAAGCTTGGTGCCAGTGGCGATCCGGGCCGCGCCAGTCTCATACGCGGGGCACAATTGCTGAAGATGCGCACCGACGCTGCGGCCGCACAACTGCGAGCAGTACGGAAGCCATAGGGTTTAATGGCAGAGCTTGCGGTTGGGTGTCTCGGTGCCTTAGATGTGTGCCATCGGTGCGCGGCGCGGGACTGCGCGAGGAACGAACGGGGATCTGCATGGCCGGGGCTGGTTGGGGTGGCGCGCTGCGCGCCAGTGGCATGGCTTTGGCCGCATTAGTCGTCACGGCATTGCCGGCCTTCGCGGCCGGGGCTGGCAGCATCGAGCCCATCCGGGTGGCCGGCATTCCGGTCGACTTCATCCTGTTCGCGCTGACCTTGCTGGGCGTGGCGCTGTTTTCCAACCAGACGTTCTGGGTGGCGCTGATCGGTCTCGCTGCGATTACAGCCTACAAGGTGCTGTTCAGCGGGTTCGGTGCGGGGCCGGGTCTGGCCGGGCTCGCCGGGCACATGGCGTCGGAATGGGTGGTGCTGGCCAACCTGTTCCTGCTGCTCCTCGGCTTTGCACTGCTGGCCAGTCATTTCGAGAAGTCAGGCATCCCTGATGTCATGCCAGCGCTGCTGCCGGACGACTGGAAGGGCGCGTTCTTTCTGCTGGTCATCGTGTTCGTCATTTCGGCCTTTCTCGACAATATCGCGGCGGCGCTGATCGGCGGCACGATGGCGATCAAGCTGTTCAATAAGAAAGTCCATATCGGCTACATCGCGGCGATTGTTGCGGCGTCGAACGCAGGCGGCTCGGGTAGCGTGGTCGGCGATACAACGACAACGATGATGTGGATCGACGGGATCAGTCCGGTATCGGTGCTGACCGCTTACACGGCTGCCGGTCTGGCGCTGGTTGTGTGTGGCATCCCGGCAGCGCTGCAGCAGCAACGTTACTCGCCGATCCAGAAGGACCCGACACCAGGCGCGCGCATGGATTGGACGCGTGTGATCATTGTGCTGTCGATCCTGATCGCGGCCATCATCGCCAACGTCTATGCCAACACGCAGATGCCGTGGTTGAACGACATGCTGCCGTCGCTGGGGATTGGTGTGTGGGTGGCCATCCTGCTGACCAGTGTCATCCGCGCGCCCGACTGGCATCTGCTGCGCGAAAACTTCAAGGGCACGATCTTCCTGCTGGCGCTGGTGCTGTCGGCGTCGATGATGCCGGTCAAGGAACTGCCGGTCGCGTCGTGGCAGACGGCGCTGGGGCTCGGGTTTGTGTCGGCGGTATTTGATAACATCCCGCTGACGGCGCTGGCGCTCAAGCAAGGTGGCTATGACTGGGGCTTTTTGGCTTATGCGGTCGGCTTCGGCGGCTCGATGTTGTGGTTTGGCTCATCGGCGGGCGTGGGTATCAGCAACATGTTTCCCGAAAGCAAGAACGCGCTCCGTTGGGCGATTGGCGGCTGGCATGTGATCCTTGCCTATGTGGTCGGCTTCTTCTTCATGCTGGCGGTGCTCGGCTGGAACCCTGACAAGCCGCACAAGCGTCAAGTGCAGGCACCGACGGCCGCGACCACTGTTGCCGCGGCGCGTTGACCGGGGGCAAAACGCTCAAAACCAAGCACTTTCACAAGAAAGGTGAAATTGAATTGGTGGGATTTCGCCGCCGCCATTAACCGGGGATTATCCCTCATCGCCTACGTTGCCTGCAGAAGCGCATGGGTTAGGTTCACGCGCTCTGAAGGTGACAGATGTTCAACGGGGCCATCAGTTCTTCGCGGCAATCGTCGCTGATGTCGGAATATGCGTCGCTGATGGGCGATGCCGTGCTGCGACATCGCGCACGCGTTGCCGAGCATTCCGCCCGCCTTGAAGCCGAGTTCGCGAGCCGGATCAAATCCGAATTCATCGCCAACATGAGCCACGAGCTCAGAACGCCGCTGAATTCAATCATCGGCTTTTCGAAGCTGATCGCCGAGCAGAAGACACGGCCGCTGGCCCCCGCTGAAAGCCAGGAATACGCCAACCTCATTCAAGACGCGGCGAGCCATCTGCTGGCCGTCATCAACGACATCCTCGATATCTCCAAGATCCAAAGCGGCAAGTTCCAACTCAACACCCGCGAGATGGGCGTCGACGAAGTGCTGCGCCCGTGCGTCGCTGGTCTCAGGCTGATGGCGGAAACGGCCGGCGTGACGCTGAGCTGCGTCATTGACGATGATCTGCCGGAGATCGGCGCGGATGGCGTCAAGCTGCGCCAAGTCTTCACAAACCTGGTTACCAACGCCATCAAGTTCACGCCAGCCGGCGGCTCTGTCGAGGTCACCGCCCGGAGCGTTGGTGCCGGCATCATTGTTGCGGTGTGCGACACCGGCGTGGGTATGACCGACGAAGAGATCCGCGTGGCGGTGACGCCGTTCGGCCAAGTGGATGGTGGGCACAACCGCTGGCGGGAAGGCACCGGTCTCGGTCTCCCCATCGCGGAAGCGCTCACCAAGCTGCACGGCGGCGAGCTCTCTATTCAGAGTACCAAGGACGTTGGCACGACCGTTAGCATTGCTCTGCCTGCGTTGGCGCAGCCTGCCGCATCCAGCCATCCCATTTCATCGACTGAGCTCGCCGTGCCCGCTGCGTCGCAAGCGCGTTGAAGGAGAAGACCTATGCAATTGACCCAAGCTTCGACCCCCATGAGTTCCTTGCCGGTTGATCTCAGCATCGGCCGCATCGTGTCGGTCACGGGCTCGAAGGCCATTGTGCTTCTCGACCATGGCCACCGGCCTTCCGACACAACACAGCTGTTGCCCCATCAGCGCCCAGAAATGGGCACGTTGCTCGGCATCGACACCAACAAGACCGTTGTTCTCGCCGTGGTGTCTGCCTTGAGCGCGCCCGTGCCGGCGCAGCGCGAAGGCGATAGCGAAATCTGGATTGCGGAAGTGGGGCTTGTTGGCGAGCTTTGGCGCGCAACCGACACCAAGCCCGCCACCTTCAATCGCGGCGTGACCGTGTATCCGACCTTGGGCGACCGGGCCCGCGTGGCGTCGAAAACGGAATTGGAAATCGCCTTTGTCGGCGACACCAAGGGTTCGGTCCGCGTCGGCTGCATCCGGCAGGACGTGACCATTCCGGCGATGATCAAGGTCGATGACCTGCTCGGCAAGCACTTCGCCATTCTGGGGACGACCGGTACCGGTAAATCCTGCACCACCGCACTGATCCTGCGCGCCATTTTGGAAGCCAACCCCGCTGCCCATCTTGTGCTGCTCGACCCGCACAACGAATATGCCACCGCGTTCCCCGAGTGGGCCGAAGTCATCAATCCGCGCAACATGCAGCTGCCGTACTGGCTGCTGACGTTTGAAGAAGTTGTCGAGGTGCTGCTCGGCAGTACCAGCGAACGCAAGCATGAGGTTGAGCTGCTGCAGGAGCTGATCCCGATTGCGAAGTCGCGTTATTCGGCCGGCCGCGAAGGCCGCAAGGATACGCAGACGCTGCGCAAGAGCGGCGGTGAAATCCGCTATACCGTCGACACGCCAGTGCCCTACCGCATCTCGGACCTGACCTCGCTCATTGATGAGCGCATGGGCAAGCTTGAAAATAAGCGCGACATCGCGCCCTACCGTAACATCAAGCTGCGAATCGAAACGATCAGCCAGGACCCGCGCTACGCGTTTATGTTCGGCTCGCTGACCGTGTACGACGGCATGGCACAGATCCTGTCGCGGCTGTTCCGCGTGCCGGTGAACGGCAAGCCGATTACAGTGCTCGAGTTGACCGGTATTCCGCACGAAATCGTCAACGTCGTCGTCTCGGTGGTCTGCCGCATGGCGTTTGACTTTGCACTTTGGGGCGAGGGACAGGTGCCCGTCACCATCGTCTGTGAAGAAGCGCATCGCTATGTGCCGGCCAACGCCAGCCTCGGCTTTGAGCCCTGCCGCCGTGCGATTGCCAAGATTGCCAAGGAAGGCCGCAAATACGGTGCGTCGTTGTGCATCGTGACGCAGCGGCCCACGGAAATCGATCCGACGATCCTGTCGCAGTGCAACACGGTGTTTGCGTTGCGCATGTCGAACGACCGCGACCAGGAGATCGTCACGTCGGCCATCTCGGATACCGGCGCGGGGTTGCTCGAATTCCTCTCGGCGCTTGGCCAGCGCGAGGCCATTGCCTTCGGTGATGGTGTGACCTTGCCGGTGCGCATCCGGTTTGACGAACTGGCCAAACACAACATGCCGCGCTCATCGTCGGCGCGGTTCTCCGAGCGGTGGCAGAAATCGATCGGCGATGAAGGCTTTGTTGAAGGCGTGGTTGAGCGCTGGCGTGCGTCGTCGTCCGGCACGACCGATCTCAGCGCCAACATGGCGATGTTTGCGGACGCGATGGGGCTTGGTACGGCGGCTGATCCGGAGGCTTCGGCACCGCCTGTAGCGGTCCAGCCGGCGTTGCCGCCAACGGGACGGCTTGGCACCAGTGCTGGCCAGAGCGGCATTGGGCAGTCGGGCGTTCGCGGAGCTGCACCGCAGTTGCGGCGTGACCAACCAGCCAGCGCGGCTGCGGTCGCGGCCGTGCCGCCGGCCGCACCCAGCGGCACGCCCTTGCAGTCGCTGCGCGAAAAACTGCTGCAGAAGACACGCTGATCGGCCGCTGATCGTCGCGCACGCGCGCACATAGATTTTTGAAACGGCGCTTTCGGGCGCCGTTTTCGTTGTGGGTGCTGCTGCGGGCTGATATCCATGGTGGACGATTCGCTGGGCGGCCGTAGCGGGCGTGTGCGCGCTGTTTGAAATGCGCGCCAGGTCAGCGCCGCCTGTTGGTCAGCTGGAGGCTTTCATGTCATCGGGTCCTGTGTCGACGGGTGCGATTTATCCCGTTATTTTGTCGGGTGGTTCGGGGACGCGGTTGTGGCCGCTGTCGCGGGCGATGTATCCCAAGCAATTCATCCGCTTTAACGGTGAGGCGGCGAGCTTCCTGGCGGCGACCTTGAAGCGCCTTGCGCCTGAAGCCGGGTTCCAGCGGCCGATCGTGCTGTGCAACAACGATCATCGCTTTCTCGTCAAGGCCGAGCTCGAAACCGCCAAGGTCGACACCAAGGCCATCGTGCTAGAGCCGGTCGCGCGCAACACGGCGCCAGCCATCGCGATTGCGGCACTGGAAGTGGCGAGCGAAAACCCCAACGGCGTCATCGTTGTCATGCCGTCGGATCACGCGATCGATGACGTCGAGAAGTTCGCGGAAGCCGTGCGGCGGGCGGCCAAAGTGGCGGCGACCGGTAAGCTCGTGCTGTTCGGCATCAAGCCCGATACGCCGCAAACGGGGTACGGTTATATCCGACGCGGTGCCGATCTTGAGGGCTTCAAGGGCGCGGCGTTCGCTGTAGATGGCTTTACCGAGAAGCCGGACGAAGCGAAGGCACTCAGCTATATCGCCGATGGGAATTACTTCTGGAATTCCGGCATCTTCGTGCTGCATGCGCGCACGTTCCTGGAAGAACTGGCGCGGTTGAACCCGCGTGTCCTCGACGCCGCCAAGCAAGCGCTGGTGAAGGCTGAGGAAGATCTGGGCTTCCTGCGTCTCGACCGGCAGTCGTTCGCGCTCGCCCCCAATATCTCCATCGACTATGCGGTGATGGAGAAGACCACGGCCGCCGCGATGTTGCCGATTGATGTGGGTTGGAACGATGTGGGCTCGTGGTCGTCGCTGTGGGAATTGGCACCGCGCGACAAGGCCGGCAACTACGTGCACGGCGATACGCTGCTGGAAGACACCACTGATTGCTATGTCCACTCCGACAAGAGCCTGGTCGCCACTATCGGCGTCAAGGACTTGATTATCGTGGACACCCCGGACGCGCTGCTGGTCGCCGACAAGAGCCGCGCCCAGGATGTGTCCAAGATCGTCCAACGGCTTCGTCTCGCGGGCCGCAAGGAGCAGGAAAACCACATCCGCGCCTACCGTCCATGGGGCTTTTACGAGAGCCTCAACGTCGGCACGCGCTTCCAGGTCAAGCTGCTGCACGTCAATCCGGGCGGCAAGCTGTCCATGCAGATGCACCACCATCGGTCCGAGCACTGGATCGTGGTGCAGGGCACCGCCAAGATCTTCATCGGCGACATGGAAAAGCTCGTCCGCGAGAACGAGAGCGTCTACATCTTTGCCACCCAATGGCACCGCCTGGAGAACCCCGGCAAGGTCCCGCTGGAGATCATCGAGGTGCAGATCGGCACCTACCTCGGCGAAGACGATATCGTCCGCGGCGACGACGTCTACAACCGCGCGCCCGAAGAGACGAAGTGAGAATTTGGGTTTGTCGCATCCGACTCCCCACCCCCTACGGGCATCTCAAGCGGGGACCGGGGGCTGGCCAGAAGCGACGGGAATATGCAGTCTGGCGCCATTGATCACGGAACCGTGATTGATGGCGTTCTAGTTTTGAGCCCGCCTTGCCTTGAAATTGCCTGTCCTGAGTCGCAAATAAAACGAGCGTTCGTTTTGTCAGCTGAAAATTGAAACTAGCCATCCTGCCGCCCGTATCTGCCTCTCATCAGGTCCTCGACCGAAAGCCTTGCCCCCGTCCATGCCGAAACTGAAGCCCGAGACCCAGGCCTTGCGCCGCGACCACATCCTGGATGTGGCTGAGCGGTGCTTTGCGGTGTCCGGCTTTCATCGCACGACCATGCACGACATCTGCCGGGATGCGGCGGTCAGCCCGGGCGCGCTTTACGGACACTTCGACAGCAAGGAAGCCCTGATCGAGGGGCTGTGCGAGCGCGACCGGGCGGAGTTCGTCCAGCGGTTCAGCGTGTTGGCCACGGCACCGGATTTTCTCTCTGCGCTACGGGCGGTTGGCCAGGACGTCTTTGCCGAAGAGCCGGCGCACAAGCGACTGTTCGCCGCTGAAATGGCGGTCGAGTCGACCCGCAACCCGCGCATTGCCAAGCTGTACCGGGAGGTGGACGAATTCGTGTTCCGGTGCTTTGAGGCCCTGTTCATCCGCTTCAAGGCAGAAGGCCGCATTGCACCCACGCTCGACATCGCTAGCGTTGCACGGGTGTTCCAGCTGATCGGCGATGGTTTGATGATGCGGCGCGCGGTGCATCCTGATTTTGACTTTGAGATGGTACGGCATGCCGTGCTGTCGGTGGTTGAAAATATGCTCCATCCCACCGATCTCAGCAAAACCGAACTCAGCAGAATCGATCCGGCCGGACGAACGACGCGTAGTACAGACACGTTGCTTGCCGGTGCCTCTGCCATTCCCCCAACGCCTGCCGAGGTCATTTCATGAGTGCACCCTCCCGGATCCAGTCATCGCTCTACAGCATCCTCGCTGTCGCCGGCATTGGTGTCTATCTGATCGCCAACGGTACCATCCCGCTGTTCCGCAAGCCGCAGGCAGCCGCTGCGGTCAAGGATACCGGACAGGACCTGCTCGCCGCCGCCGTTTCTGTGACGCGGGTGACCCAGGTTGATTTTGCCGAGCAGGTGGTGATCACGGGTTCGCTGGTGCCGCGCGAGGAAATCCTCGTGGGTCCCGAGGTTGAAGGCTTGCGGGTGGTCGAAGTGCTTGCCGACGAGGGCGACCGGGTCACCAAGGGCCAGATCCTTGCCCGTCTCGTCACCGATACTCTGGACGCGCAGGTCGCCCAGAATGATGCCGCGCAGGCTAAGGCTTCTGCCAGCATCGCCCAGTCGAGAAGCAGCATCGCCTCCGCCGAAGCCAAGGTCGTGGAGGCGCGCAACGCCTTCGAACGCGGCAAGCCGCTGAACAAGTCCGGCTACGTGTCCGACAGCATCCAGGATCAACGGGAAAGTGCTGCCAAGATAGCCGAGGCGGCCCTGGTTTCGTCGCGCGACGCGTTGAAGGTTTCGGAGGCGGACAAAAAGCAGATCGAAGCGCAGCGCCGCGAACTCGACTGGAAGCGCAGCCGCACAGACGTACCCGCGCCTGAGGCCGGCGTGATCAGCCGCCGCGTCGCGCGCGTCGGTGGCTTTGTCGCTGGCGTTGGCGATCCGATGTTCCGTATCGTCGCGCGCAACGAGATCGAACTGGAAGCTGAACTGCTCGACACCCAGATTGCGCGCGTGAAAGAGGGTCAGCCGGTGACGGTTGTGCTGTCAGGCGGCGGGGAAGTGACGGGCAAAGTGCGTATCGTCTCGCCGGAAATCGATAAGGCGACGCGCCTTGGGAAAGTGCGTGTGTTCCTGGGTGAGAACGCCCTGCTGCACATCGGCGGCTTCGCCCGTGGCATCATCACGACAGCGCGCAGCCGCGGCCTCTCGGTGCCCGCATCAGCCGTGCTCTACGGCGATGGCGTGACGACCGTGCAGCTGGTGCTGGACGGCAAAATCGTCAGCAAGCCCGTCAAAGTCGGCCTGACGCAGGGCAGCGACATCGAAATCCGCGAGGGCCTGACAGAGGGCGATACCGTGGTCACGCGCTCCGGCACATTCTTGCGCGATGGCGACGCCGTGCGGCCGATGTCGAAGCCGGCGAAGCTCAGCGACGTTAGACAGTGAGGCTGCACCCATGAACCTCAACGTTTCCGCCTGGTCCATTCGGCAACCTGTCCCGTCGATAATCGCCTGTTTGATCCTGATGGTCGTTGGCTGGTCCAGCTTCAAAGCGCTGCCGATCACGCGCTTTCCCAACATCGACGTGCCGATCGTGCAGACGCGCGTCTATCAGCCGGGCGCTGCTCCTGTTGAACTTGAGACGCAGGTCACCAAGAAAATCGAGGATGCCGTCGCTGGCGTCAACGGCGTCAAGCACATCACCTCTGTCGTTACTGAAGGCTCGTCGATCACAACGATTGAGTTCCGGCTGGAGATCAACTCCGACCGTGCCGTCAACGACGTGAAAGACGCCGTTGCAAAAGTGCGCGCCGATCTGCCGAAGGGCATCGACGAGCCGGTTGTCGCGCGGTTGGACATCGAAGGTCTGCCTATCGTCACGTACGCGGCGCGTGCGCCCGGCATGACGCCAGAACAAGTGTCGTGGTTTGTCGACGATGTCATCGTGCGCACGTTGCAAGGCGTCAAAGGCGTCGGCTCGATCAACCGCGTCGGCGGCGTTGACCGCGAAATCCGTATCGCCCTTGATCCTGACCGCCTGAATGCGTTCGGCGTCACCGCCGGCGATGTGAACCGACAGATCCGCGCGACCAATGTCGATCTGGCCGGTGGCCGTGGTGAAATCGCTGGCCGCGAGCAAGCCATCCGCACGCTGGCCGGTAAAGGCACCGTTGCCGATTTGGCCGGCACCATGATCGCGCTACCGAAGGGCCGCAAAGTCCGGCTCGATCAACTCGGCACCGTGTCCGACACCTCGGCTGAGCCGCGCATCTTCGCCACCTTCAACACGCAGCCCGTCGTCGCCTTCTCGGTCGTGCGCGCCAAAGGGGCCAGCGACACCACCGTGTCTGCCGATGTCGACAAAGCCATTCAGGGCATTGCCAAGGCGCATCCCGAAGTTGAGCTGAAGCTCATCGATACGACGACAACGGCCGTGCGTGGCTCCTACGACAGCACGATGCACGCGCTGCTTGAAGGCGCGGCGCTGGCCATCCTTGTGGTGCTTGTGTTCCTCAAAGACATTCGCGCGACGATCATTACGGCGATAGCCTTGCCGTTGTCGATCATCCCGTCTTACTTCGTGCTCGATCAGATGGGCTTCTCGCTCAATCTCGTCAGTTTGCTTGCCATCACCATTGCGACGGGCATTCTCGTTGACGATGCGATCGTCGAGATCGAGAACATCGTGCGGCACATGCGGACTGGTAAGTCCGCCTATCGCGCTTCGCTGGAAGCAGCTGACGAGATCGGCCTTGCTGTGATGGCGATCACTGCGACCATCATCGCCGTCTTCACGCCCGTCAGCTTCATGGGCGGTATCGCCGGGCAATACTTCAAGCAGTTCGGCCTCACGGTCGCGATCTCGGTGTTCTTTTCACTGTTGGTCGCGCGCTTCGTGACGCCCATGTTGGCAGCCTACTTCTTGCGCAGTGGTGGCCACGAAGAGGTCGAGCCCGGCTGGCTGAAGGCCTACACACGTCTCGTGCGCTGGTCGGTGCGCCATCGCTTTCTCACCGTCGGGCTGGGTCTGCTCATCTTCGCGGGCTCTATCGGCTCATTCTTCCTGCTGCCGACGGCCTTCATCCCGCCGGACGACTCGGGCCGTGCGCTGCTGGCACTCGAACTCCCACCCGGCACGATGCTGCACGACACCCGGCGCGTGACCACAGACATCACACAACGACTGATGGCGCGGCCCGATGTGAAGAGCGTCTTTGTCAATGGCGGGACGCTGCTTGGCACGGGTGCCGAACTGCGCAAGGCGACGCTGGTGATCAACCTCGTCGATAAAGAATTCCGGAAGCTCAACCAGACGCAGATCTCGGAAGAAATCGGGCGTGATCTCGCGCTGGTGCCAGACATTCGCTACTGGTTCCTCAAAGACAACGGCCAGCGCGGCTTTGCGCTGGTGGTGGCCGGCCGCGACGGTCCGGCCGTCAACCGTGTCGCCGCCGATCTCACCAGTCAGGCGCGCCGGATGGTCGGTGAAAAAGGCCAGCCGTTGCTTACCAATGTCGTCTCGACCGCCGAACTCGACCGGCCCGAGCTGCGCGTTAAACCGAAGACCGATCTGGCGGCGGATCTCGGCATCACCACCGATGTCATTTCGGAAGCTGTTCGCATCGCCACCATCGGCGACGTGGATGCCAATCTCGCCAAGTTCAACATCGACGACCGGCAGATCCCCATTCGCGTGCTGCTCAACACGCGCGCGCGCTCCAGCCGGGAAACGCTGGAGCTGCTCAAAGTTGCCACACCGTCCGGCGCTATTATCCCGCTGGCGCAAGTGGCCGACTTCCAGATGAGCCAGGGGCCGACGTCGATTGACCGTTACGACCGCCAGCGGCGCGTTCTCATCGGTGGCGATCTCGCCGGTACGACGCCGCTCGGTGCAGCCGTCGCCGGTGTCATGAAGCTGCCTGGTGCCAAGACGGTGCCGGATGGCGTCGAGCTCAAACAGTTCGGCGACGTTGAAGTCATGAAAGAAGTGTTTGAGAGCTTCGCGAAGGCGATGGGGCTCGGCCTCATGCTTGTCTACGCGGTGCTGGTGCTGCTGTTCGGGTCGTTCCTGCAGCCGATCACCATCCTGTTCTCGCTGCCGTTGTCGATTGGCGGCGCGATCTTTGCCCTCTTTCTCACGGGGCAGGCGGTGTCCATGCCCGTGGTCATTGGCATTTTGATGCTGATGGGCATCGTCACCAAAAACGCGATCATGCTGGTCGATTTCACCGTCGAGCAGATGGCCAAGGGCATGGCCCGTTCGGAAGCCATCGTGGATGCCGGCCGCAAGCGCGCGCGCCCCATCGTGATGACCACCATCGCCATGGTCGGCGGTATGTTGCCGGCAGCGCTGAACAGTGGGTCCGGTGGTGAGTTCCGGGTGCCCATGGCGATTGCGGTTATCGGCGGCCTCATCTCTTCGACCGTGCTGTCGCTGGTGTTCGTTCCAGCGGTGTTTGCCGTCATGGACGATGTGGGCAAGTTCATCTGGCGGATCTTCGGCCGTTTCGTGGGGCCGACGGATGAGCCAGGGGCTGAGGCTCAGGAGACGCCGCAGATCCAGGCCGCCCAGTCGTTGAAACCGACCCGCACCGCTGCTGCAACAATTCCGCCCATAGCTGCTGAATAAAGAAACACTTTTGGCACGGATAACTGCTACCAGTGCCGTGACACGGCCAGAATGTCGCGGTATGAGACTTCTGGAAGTGTGGTGTTGGGGGATGAGCTGCCGCTTTTGTGAGCAGTGTCACTGCCCAAGTCTGGGGATGGATGACCGGTCCGAGCGCAAAAGCGCCGCGGCCGGATGAGGCAGGCTGGTGCAACCAGCCGCCTTTGCGGTTCAAATGCGGCGCCGGGGCTTTGGTCCTGAGCGCCGTTTTCTTTGGTGCTACGCCTGCCGCTTCCCTACTCCAGCGGCACAATCTTCAGCCGCAAGGCCAGCAGTACAACGGCGAATGCGGCTGACGCGAGCATTGTCGTCAGCGCGGCGACCCGTCCCAGATGCGGGTTAATGGGTGCACCGGCGGAGGTGCCTTGGACCATCTCGCCCATGTCGCTCTGCGTGCGCACGCCAAACGGTAGCACCACGAACAGGCTCACCCACCAGATGATGAAGTAGATCGCAAACGCCAATACCGATCCGATGGGGGCGATCCGCATGACTTGCAGCACGACTGCCGCCACCACCGAACCGGCCGCTCCTAGCGCCAGATCGCGCGCCGACAGCGCCATCAGACCTGCTCCAGTTCGACCAGCGTGCCGCAGAAGTCTTTCGGGCTTAAGAACAGCACCGGCTTGCCGTGGGCCCCGATGCGCGGCGTGCCGTCGCCCAGCACTTTGGCACCTTGGGCTTTGAGCTTGTCGCGGGCGGCCAGGATATCGACCACCTCGTAACAGACGTGGTGGATCCCACCGCCAGCGTTCTTTTCCAGGAATTTGCCGATGGGTGAACCGGCCCCCAGCGGTTCCAGCAACTCGATCTTGGTGTTGGGCAGTTCGACAAACACCACCGTCACGCCGTGCTCGGGCATGGCCTGCGGGGCCGAGACTTGAGCGCCGAGGGTGTCACGATAGACCGCTACGCCCGCCGCGAGCGAGGGCACAGCAATGGCCACGTGGTTCAAGCGTCCGATCATGCGGTCAGGCTCCGGTCACGATATGGGGCACTACTCAGGCGACCATCTTCATGTTTTCAAGATGCGCCACGTTGGCCTGGTCGATGGTGGCGTAGAACTTCAGTTCGCCATCGTGCAGCACCGCGGCGTAGTTGCAGTATTGCTTCAAGGTCTCGGGCGCGTGCGAGATCATGATCACATCAGAATAGGCGAACCGTTCGGTTAGCGCGATCCGGCATTTCTCTTGGAAGCTATAGTCGCCGACCGCGGTCACCTCATCGACCAGATACACGTCAAAGTCGATGGCCATCGACACGCCGAAGGCGAGCCGCGAGCGCATGCCGCTGGAGTAGGTTGAGACCGGCATGTCGAAATAGTCGCCGATCTCAGCGAAATCTTCGGCGAAATCCATAACGTATTCGGTTTCGGCACCGTAGACGCGGGCCAGAAAGATAGCGTTCTCCCGCCCCGTCAAACTGCCGGCGAACGTGCCCGAGAAGCCCAGTGGGAATGAGACGCGGCGGCTGCGTCGGATGCGGCCACTGTCGGGCTCCTCGGTGCCGGCGATCAACCGCATGAGGGTGGACTTGCCAGCCCCGTTGATGCCTAGAATCCCGAGGTTGGTTCCCTGAGGGATCACGCACGATAGCGCGTTGACGATCGGCTTGGTGCCGGCACGCGTGCGATAGGTTTTGCTGACGTCTTCGAGTGTGATCACGATAGGTGGTCCGGCATGAACGGAGCTGCGCGCAAAACACCGTTGCGCGACTTCAGCGTAGCGCGTGCCGATAGCCACCAAAAGGCCCATTCGGCCGCACCCCCCGAACGCCGCTGAGAATGCCGCTGTTCGTGCCGTGCTCGCCCGACGGCTTTCCTTGCTTGAGGGCTTTACTTGCTCGACGTGGACGACGTGCCCGAGAAATCCGAGACGATTGACGACACGCCTTTCAGCAGGTTGAGCATTTTCAGGCCCTGGGCTGCTTCAGCATTGGCGATCAGGACGGTGTCCTTGTCCCGCAGGCGGATCTGGCGGGCATAGAGAATGCCGCGCGCCGTGCGCCAGTCGATCTTATAGACGGTTGGCCACAGCCTGTTGGGCTCGGCACCGTATTTCGCGTCGAGCTTCGAAAGGCGCCGGCCGGTTTCGTAGCGGAACAGCAGCACGCCGCTCAAGTCGGCCTGATTATCGACGAGACCACCAGCTCTGGCGACAGCCTCTGTCAGCAATACTTGATCGGCTTCAAATGGGTAGTGGCCGGATTTGCCGGTGGCGCCAAAGGCGGTGAAGGTGCGGGGTTCGCGGACCAGATAGATGCTGTCGCCGCGCTGGACATAAATGTTCTCGGACGGATCATCGAGAATGGCTTTGAGCGAGATGTCGGCGGTGTCTTGTTTGCGGCGGATGCGAACCACCGTCTCATAGGCCGGATACTTGGCACCGCCAGCGTTGGCGATGACATCCAGAACACGATCACCGCGGGCGGACAGCGGTACGATGCCGGCTTTGAGCACGTCGCCGCCAACGACGGCTGAATGGGAGTGCTGCGATGCAATCGTCAGCATGACTTGCGGCTGGATCGCATTGGCGCGCAGTTTGACTTCAATCCGCTCACGCGCGCGTTCGACCGTGACGCCGGCGACTGGAACACGGCCGGCGAAGGGAATGGTGATAAAGCCGTCCCGTTCAACGATCAGAGGCTGAAGGGTGGCTTGGCGTGCGCCGGCCTGTTGCGCCCCGCCGGCGCTGTTGCTGGACCCGCCTGTCGGGCCGAATAGGCCTGACCCGCCGGGTTCCCAGATCGAGACCTGGAGGACATCGCCGGTGCCGATGACGGATTCGGGCGCACTTGAGCGGCGGGCAAAGGTGTCGGTAAGGGTCGCGTCTCGGCTTTGCGCGAGGAATGCGGCAACGGTGTCATCGACTTCGAACAGCTCGACATCGAGCTTGTCGCGCTGACGCTCCGTCAAGTTGAGTTCGCGGACAGTCGGGCTTCCGGCGGGCAGCGTTGAACACGCGCTCAGCGCCGCAAGCGAAACCGCTGCCAGCAATGCCCTCGAAAACTGCATCAACAATGGTCCCCGATACGTCTAATAGTCTTGGCGTGTCCGGAATCTGCAACGCCACCCCTGCGGGTTTATGGCATGTGGGGCGCGGGCAGACGAAGCGAATTCGTCGCTGTCACAGCGGGGGTGGCCAATGAAGTTCTGGTGCGTGACAAACCGGCAACGCGGACCTGCAAAGGCGGACACAACGTGTCCTGTTGTTCTGCCTGCCGATCCAGCCCGTCTAGGGTCGTTCCGCTTTTGGCGGAATCGAGGAGCGACCCTAGCTGATTGTTTGGTCGTGACCTTCCGGGAAAACCGCTGCACACCCTCGGATCAAGTCCGAGGGCAAGCTTTTCCGGGAAGCACTCTAAGCGAACAGTTAGATGTGCCGCGCGCGCTCCAGGACGCTGTTGACCGGGTGGTGTGCGCTGCAGTAGGACAGTGCGATGAAGCCTGCACGGACATATTTTTTTCCGGCGGCTGGCGTTGCGCGTTTTTGTTAGTTTGCGTGGTTTGGGGATGACGCTTGGGCGGGCGTAACGTGAGACTATTGGGGCAATTTGCCAAAGCCAGCGCGTCGTTCCTGGTCCGTCACCGGGAGTGGACAGCTGTTCGCGCGGCGGCGCGCGGGGATCACCTGGCGGCGATGGGGCCGTTTGACCGGACGCCCGTTGGCGTCGCCTCGGCACTGGGGCTCCATGCGGCGGTCTTATCGCGGAACGCGCGGGAAACATTGGACGATCAGGTCAGTACGGCGCTGGCTGCGGCCGAGCTCGGCTCCCCCGCTGACGCCTTGGCGGCCGTGGGGGCTGACACAGCCAAATTGCCCGACCGCGACCGGCGGCGGCTCGCGCTGGCCATTGGCCGCTGGACGCCAAGCGTGGCCATGTCGCTGGCACCGGCCAGTGCGCATTTGCTCAATAGTGCCCTCGCTCTGAAGTCTGGACAGACAGACCTCGCCGCGCGCCTGATATCGGACCGTAACGCTGTGCCCGGGGCAGACTACAGCCTGCTTCAATCCAAGATCGCGGCTGTGCGTGGCGACTATCGGATGGCCCGTCGGGCGGCGAATGACGCCTTCGGCGCGTTCGATCTGGCGGCTCCGCTGGATCAGAACGTCGATGCTCCGATTGCCCTTGCCGACTTTGGCCGCACGGGCAGTGGTCGGTCGCCAGCAACGTCTGATGGCCCCCTGGTGTCCGTAATCATGCCGGCGCGTAACGCCGAAGCCACCATCAGCATCGCCATCCGTTCGGTGCTGGAGCAGTCCTGGCGCGCGATTGAGTTGATTGTGGTGGATGATGGCAGTACCGATCGGACTGTCGGTGCCATCCGTGATGCCATCGGGAGCGACCCGCGTGCGCGGATCATATGCCGCTCGTTGTCCGGTGGTACCTATGCCGCTCGCAATGATGGGCTGGCTGCGGCGCGCGGTGTTTTCATTACGTTCAATGATGCCGACGACTGGTCCCACCCGGATCGGATCAAGAGCGATAGTGCGGCGCTGCTGGCGTCGCCGTTGCTGATGGCGACACAGTCGCGGTTGGTGCGGCTGTCGGCCGATGGTCAGTTCACCGCAGCCCGGGTGTTTCCGCTGGTGCGCGCCAATCCATCGTCGTTGTTGTTTCGCCGGCGGGAGGTTTTGGCAGCGCTGGGTGGCTTCGAAGAAGTGCCGTTCGGCGCAGATGAGGAGTTTTCCGCCCGACTTACGGCTTGCTTTGGCGCGCAGTCGTTGCAACGCAATCGCACGCTGCTGACGGTGGCGAGTGACAGTGCGGCATCGTTGACGGGCTCGGCGACGACAGGCCTGGGCTCGGTTGAGGGTGTGCGTGCCCGGATCGCCTATCGTGAGGCGTGGCACGGCCGCCATCTGGAAACGTACCGCGCGCTGGAACGCCAGCAACGCAGTGACGCGTGGCATCTCCAGCGACGTTAGAACAATTGATGCGCAACGATGACCTGCAACGTATGAGCTGAACGAGAAACCCCCGCCGTGACGACGCCAGCCACCCCTTCGTCATTGCCTACGCCGGCCGCGTCTGCGGCGGGTGCTGGCGGAGCCATAGGCAAGGCGTCGTCTGCGCTTGCGCTGCCGCCGCCCAGCGAGAAGGCTTGGCAACGGCCGCGTGCTGCCGATGCCACGCGTGACTCGGCCTCACAGACAGCATCAGCGAAGGTGCTGTTTGTCCGCGCACGGCCCATGGCGCCGTTGCCAAACAGTTCCGGTCTGAGCCCCGCTGCGTTCGCACAATCGCGCATGCCGGGGGCGGTGGCGGCCTCGCAAAGTACGGCGATCACGCCCAGCCAAGAGACCGCAGCGGGTTTGGCCGTGCCCAGCGTGCTTGATGTGCAGGCAGCTGAAGTAACATTGGCGGAGATCCGCAGTGATCGGCTGGAACGCGACATCGGCGTGCTGCGGCGCGAAATGAGCCGGCTGCAGACCGAAAAGCGGTCGTCCGATCTGGAGTTGCTGGAATCCCGGCGCGCGGCGCGCCAAGTCGAGCACCAACTGGATAAGGTCAAGTCGACGATTTCGTTTCAGCTCGGCTCCGCGCTGATCGAGTCGAAGCAGTCGATCCGTGCTGCGGCCGAATTGCCGCAACGCCTCTACTACGTCTTTCGCAGCTCGCAGATGCTCAGAGACAAGCATTTACGCACGCGCAAGACCATGAACGCCAGCATCGCGCAGTCGGCCGAAGCTGTCGGTTTGGTGACGGCTGCGCTCGCGATGATCGCCAGCAAGGGGCGCGGCCCGGCCATCGCCTGGACGCGAGTGCAAGGGGCGAAGCCGTCTGTTCTGGCTTATGCGTTGACGGAAATCGCGCGTCTCGCTGCGCTCGACGAGCCGTTGCTGGCGAGCACGCTGGGTGCTGAGGCCATTGACCTTGATCCGGCCGAACATCGGGTCAAAACGTTGGCGTTTCAGCTGGCTGATCTCGGACATATCCGCCAGGCAGTGGCGCTGATCAACAAGGCGGTTGTTGCCGGCGCCAAGTTCAACAACAGTGAAGCGAAGAAGGCGGATCATCTGCGCGCGCTGGCGCGGCTGCTCGAACTGCCGCCGGTGGTGCCCGCACCAAGCCGGCATCGTGCGCCCGAGACATCGCGCTGTGTGGCGCTGGTGGGACGGCAATCGCTGCCCTACCACGCCTCGACTGTGGCCTTGCGGCTGGCTGACCGCGCCCAGCAGCTTGCCACGGAGGGCTGGGAGGTGCGTGTCATCACGCCGCCCGGCTATCCGCTCGATCAACGGCGGCGCGCGGCACTTGCGACGCAAGAGGGCGCTTCGCACGCCAACGAAAATGCCTTCGTCCGGCTGGAGCCGACCGAACACCCCGAAGAGGTGACGGACCTCTACATCCCGGCGGCCGCCGAGCGGGTTGCGGCCGCTGTCCGCTCGATGGGTGCGACGGTCATTCAAGCCGATGGCTACTTCGTCAACGGCATCGTGGCGGCTTATGCCGCGCGCTTGGCTGGCAAGCCGCTGGTGCTGGAGTTCGATGAATTCTGGGATCCGCACGATCCGTTTACAAAAGGCTTCGAGCGTACTGAAAAAGGTCAGATGCAGCTGTGGATGTCGCTGATCGCGGCGCGGGCGGCGGATCGGTGTGTGGTGTCGAGCGCGGCGCTGGTGGATGTGCTGACGGGGGCTGGCGTTGATCGCGGCCGGATTGTCGTGATGCCCCATCAAGTGGCTGCCGTGCCGCCTGATGCAGCGGCCCGCGCAGCGCTTGCGCGTGACCTTGGCCTCGAAAAGGGGCCGGTGATCGGTGTCGTGCGGGATCTGTGCGAAAGCTATGACACGGCGGTGTTGGCGGATTTGCTGGCGGGATTGGCGGCTGCGCATCCCAGCCTGAAGCTGCTGGTTGTCGGACATGGGCGCAATGGTGCTGGGTTGCGGCATCGCGTGGCAGAGCGGCGGCTGGGTGACCGGCTGGTGCTGATCGACCAACCCGTCCCGTCCCAGATGGCGCTCTACCGGTCGCTGCTGGATGTGGCGGTTTTTACGCGGATCGACACGCTCAAAGCGGCAATGGTGTCGGCCTACGAAGTGTCGGCTGCCATGGCGGCGGGGAGTGCGGTGGTTGCCTACCGGACGACGGACGCGGCAGCGCTCATTGAGGACCGTGTATCGGGTCTGTTGTGCGCGCCGGGCGACGCTGACGACTTGCGCCGCAAGGTTCACACGCTGCTTGCTGATGGTGGCCTTCGAAAGCAGCTCGGTGCTGCTGCCCACCACGCCCATTCCGCATTGGGGCCGACCAGCCCTGATCGGCCGCAGCTGTCCGATCTCTACCAGCAGCTTATCGAGCCCGAGCGCCGGCTGGCCGCTGCGAGTTGAGCATCCTGACACTCAGGCAGTAACCAAGCCCGGGACAGAGCCGCCAACAGCCCAGACACTGTGGTCGCGGGCCTAGCTCATTGTTTGGTCGTGCTTCTTTCGGGAAAACCGCTGCACACTTTTCCCGGAAGCACTCTAGGATAGCTGGCTGTGTCCGCCGCGCTGGTTTCTCATGCTCACCCTCCGCCAGATCGAAGTTGTTCGCGCCATCATGGTCACCGGAACGGTGGGTGGGGCGGCGCGCCTTCTGCACGTCTCGTCGCCGGGGATCAGCCGCGTCATGAAACACGCCGAGGCCGTGCTTGGCCTTAAGCTGTTTCATCGCAAGTCGGGCCGCTTTGTGCCCACCCAGGAGGCCAATGACATCTTCACCCTGATCAATGGCGTCTACGACAAAGTGGAAGACCTGCAGTTTGTCATCCGGCGCCTCAAGCA
Organism: Hyphomicrobiaceae bacterium; assembly: GCA_031379035.1. GTDB lineage: Bacteria > Pseudomonadota > Alphaproteobacteria > Rhizobiales > Hyphomicrobiaceae > JABFRJ01. Next base: position 30,082 of record JANNEU010000411.1, read on the forward strand.
GGGCGCGGACTCGGAGCTGCGGGCGGGATCGGCACCCAGTATTGCCAATGTGATGGTGCCGCGGGCGGTTGCTGATGTGCGGCGCAAGTATCCAAGCCTGCTGATCGATCTCGATGTGTTGAAGCTCGAAGATGTGATCGACTATCTGCTGCTGGGTAAAGGCGAAGTGGTGGCGTTCAGCTACCGGATCGACCATCCGATGATCGAGTTCGCACCGCTGGCGGAGGGCCGGCTCAAATGCGTGGTGCCTCGCGACCATCCGCTGGCCAAGCGCGACGTCGTCTCCGTCAAAGACATCTGCAAGCATCCGCTGATTGGGATCGACCCCAACGATCCCTACGGACGCATCATGGCGACGTTGTTCGCCAGCAACGATCTTGCCTACGACGTGTCGATCCGGGCCCGGTTCGGCACGACAGTCTGCGGCTTGGTGGCGACCGGGTTGGGGATCGCGGTGCTCGACGAATTCACCCTGGCGGGTGACATGGGGCCGAGCCTCAAGGTGCTCGACATCCGCGAGCCGACGCAGTTCCAGACCTATGTCGCCTATCGCCGGGATGCGGCTTTGTCGGTCTATGCGGCGGCCTTTGTTGGCGCGCTTCGGCGGCAGATGGAGCAGGTGCGCAACGCGCCGGGCAAAAAATAACACCAAGTTAATTTTGATGAAGCTCTTGGTCATTGACTGCGTTTGCGTGCCAAGACAGAAGTCGCCGCGCAGGGGCGCGTGCCATCCAAAAGCCAGCGTCCCAACGATAAATCTGCTCGCACACCATGTGATGGGCCGTTTCGTGCTCAAGGGAGAAATAGAGATATGACAATGAAATCAGTGCTTGTGGCTGCGGGTCTCGCAGCAGGCTTGGCGGGTCCGGCGCTCGCGCAAGGTGGCGGCTCCATCAAGATCCCCAACATCATCGAGCTTTCGGGCGGCGGCGCAACCGTTGGCACCAACTGGAAGAACGGTGCCAGCATGGCGGTTGAGGAAATCAACGCGGCCGGCGGCATCCTCGGTAAGAAAATCGAGATGGAATTCATCGATACCGGCTCCGATCCGGGCAAGGCTCGCGCCGGTATCCAGCGCGCGCTTGACGAAAAGCCGGTTGCCATCTTCGGGCCGATCTACTCGGGCTCGGTCAGCGCCACGCTCGGCATGACGAACGAAGCCGGCGTACCGCAGATCATCGGCGGCGAAGCCGGTAACCTGACCGCGCAGGGCTCCAAGTATCTGTTCCGCACATCGTTCGGCCAGAACGTCTCGATGCCGAAGATCGCCAACTACCTGCGCGATGGTGCCAAGGTCAAAAACCTCGCCATCGTCTACGTGAACAATGACTTCGGCAAAGGTGGCCGCAACGCCATCATCAAGGAACTTGAAACCCGCGGGATCAAGGTCGTTGCTGATCTGTCGACGGAAGCCGGCCAAGCCGACTTCGCCGCCGACGTGGTCAAGGTCAAGGGCGCGAATGCCGACGCGGTGTTTGTCTACACCAACGAAGAGGAAGCCGCCCGCTTCCTGATCGAAGCCAAGAAGCAGGGCCTCACCATTCCGATGATCGGCGAAACCACGCTGCTCGGCCAGAAGGTGATCGATCTCGCCAAGGATGCCGCCAACGGCGTCAAGGGCCACGTCGGCCTCACCGCAGATGCACCCAATCCGCTGGTGCAGGCGTTCTCCAAGAAGTTCGAAGAGAAGTATAAGTATCGCTCCGACCACAACGGCATGAAGGGTTACATTGCGCCGTACATGATCAAGGCAGCCGCTGAAAAAGCTGGCAAGCTTGAGCCGAAAGCCATCGCCGATGCGCTGCGCGGCATGACGATCTCGCCGGACAAGACACCCGGCATTCTGATCGAAGCCAGCTGGGACGACACCGGTGAAATTGACCGGATCTCGTATCTGGCGGAAGTGAAGGACGGCAAGCAGATTATCACTGAGACTCTGCCCAAGCTGAAGAAGTAAGAACTGAGACCCCTCTCCCCATCGCTGTTGGCAATGGGGAGAGGGTAAGGCTGAGGTGCGGCCACAGGCTCGATTTATGTTGCAGCGAGCCTCTGCAGACCAATCCAAATGCAGACCAATCCAGAAATTAAGTGTGGGCGCGGCCAATACCAAGTCGTTGGCTGCCCGTCACCCTGACCCTCTTCCCGCTAAAGGGCGGGGAGAGAGGACATGCGGCCCAGCTCCCGGACCTTCCGCCATGGACAATTTTCTCCAGCTGGTCATTGCTGGCCTCGCGACAGGTGCGATTTACGCGCTTGTGGCCGTGGGCTTCACCTTGCTCTGGCAGGCCTCGCAGACGATCAATTTCGCGCAGGGCGAATTCGTCATGCTGCCGGCGTTTTTCGCGCTTGCGGCGATGAACTTCGGCATACCGTTCTGGCTGGCGTCGCTGGTGGCTATCGCGGTGTCGCTGCTGGTGCTTGGTATCAGCTTCAAATTCGCCATCGTCGATCCGCTCATCAAGCACGGCACGATGCCGCTGGTGATCTCGACCATTGCGGTTGCGCTGCTGCTCAAGGACGGCGTCAAGGAATTCTACTCGGCTGAAGCGCAGCCGTTCCCGTCACTGTTGCCGACGGGGCAGTTCTCGCTGTTCGGCGTCAACATCGCCATCGCCCAGGTTGGCGTGCTGATCGTCGCCATCGGCACCATCGTGGCCTTGCAATACTTCCTGTCGAGCACGCGCACCGGCCGGCAGATGCAGGCAACGGCTCAAAACCCAACAGTGGCGCGCATTCTCGGCGTGCCCGTCGAACGGATGACGCTGTATACGTTTTTGATCAACGCCGGGCTCGCAGCCGTCGCGTCGCTGCTGATCTCGCCGACGTTGTTCGCCAAGTTCTCGACCGGCGAGTCGCTGGGCCTTGCCGCCTTCGTCGCCGCCATCGTCGGTGGCTTCAACCAGGTGCGCGGTGCCATCGTCGGCGGCCTGCTGGTCGGCGTGATCGACAACCTCGCTGCCGGCAACCTCGAGAAGATCGGCATCCCCTCGTCGTACCGGCAGGCCATTCCGCTGCTGCTGCTCGTTTTGGTCATTCTGTTCCGTCCGCATGGTCTGCTCGGCCGCAAAGAGGAGCGCTCGGTATGATGTTGTCGCGTTTCAAATGGCACGCCTTGGCGTTGGTCGTTGTGCTGCTCATCCTCGGCCCGGTCGATCTGACGGGCTTCGGCATCCCGTGGCCGGGCCTTAAGCCCTACGGCACGATCCTGCTGACGCGCTGGCTGGTGTTCGCGATCGCCGCCATGGGCGTCAACCTGATCGTCGGCTACGCCGGCCAAGAGACTTTGGCGCAGGCGGCCTTCTTCGGCATCGGCGCTTACCTCACAGCCCTGACAACCAAGGCCGGCCTGCCGTTCGGGTTCGCATTTCTGGCCTCTGGCGCGGTGACGTTTCTGATCGGCATCGTGCTCGGGTTCCCGGCGCTGCGCGTGCAAAAGCACTATCTCGCCTTCATCACCTTGGCGTTCACGATCTTCGTCTGGCTGGTGTTCCGCAACGAGGAGTGGCTGACCGGCGGCGTGTCCGGCATTTACGATATCAAGCGCCCGGCGTTGTTCGGCATGAGCCTGCGGCCGGGTCTCTATTTCTACTGGTTCACGCTGGCGCTGACGGCACTGCTGACGTTCGTGATGTGGTGGTTGTTGCGCAGTCCGTGGGGGCGTGCGTTCACCGCGCTGCGCGAGAATGCCATCCGCGCCGAGAGCCTGGGCATCGACGTGCGCGGCTATAAGCTGATGGCGTTCGCCATCGGCTCGGCTTACGGCGGGTTTGCCGGTGCACTCTTCGCGCCGCTGAACGGCTTCATCGATCCGACGCCGTTCGATCTGGCGAATTCGCTGTTGTTCATGCTGATGCTGGTGGTGGGTGGTGCGGGCACCATGGTCGGGCCCTTCATTGGCGCCGGCGTGTCGATCCTGCTGCCGCCTTGGCTGGAGGTCGCCACCGCCAAGATCACCAACCCGATGCTGACGCATCTGCTGAGTTACCTGCTCGTCTACGCGATCCTGGTCATCATCATGATGGCGTTCTGCCCGACCGGTATTGTCGGCCTGTTCAAGAAGCTGACGACACGGGCGCGGCGGCCGCACTCCGACGACAAAGGGCCGACGCTGGGACGTGCCACTGGCAGCGCATCCACGACCGCTGCGGGAGCGCAATCATGAGCCAAGCCATGACCGCCCCCGCCACGAGCGGAGCCGCCAACAAGGTTCTCGAAGTCCGCAACATCTCGAAGTCGTTTGGCGGCGTGCACGCCGTGCGCGATGTGACCTTCGATGTGCGCGATGGTGAGATCCTCGGCCTCATCGGGCCCAACGGGTCTGGCAAGTCGACATTGTTCAACTGCATTCTCGGGCAGCTTACACCGACCAAGGGGGACGTCCTCGTCGGTGGCAAGAGCGTGGCAGGCTTGCGCCCGTCGCAACTTAATCGCCTTGGCATTGGCCGCACGTTCCAGCTGTTGCAGGTGTTCCCGGAACTTACAGTGCGCGAAAACCTGATCCTGGCCGGTCAAGAGCACGAAGGCTCGCGCTTAAAGCGGCTGTTCGGTGCGAGCGATGCAGGGCTCTCAGGCCAGGCCACCAAGATGATCGACTTTTTTCGGCTGGGTCACTTGGCTGACGAAAAAGCGGGCGGGCTGTCCTACGGCCAGCAGAAGCTGCTCGATTGCGCCATGGCGTT
>JANNEU010000437.1:0-9232 GCA_031379035.1 Hyphomicrobiaceae bacterium
ATCAGATTGAGGGATGGAGCATGACGGTACAACTCGACGGGCTAGGGTCGTTCCGCTTTTGATGGAATCGAGGAACGACCCTAGCTCTTTGTTTTGTCGTACTTCTTATCGGGAAAACCGCTCACACCCACGGATCAAGTCCGAGGGCATGCTTTTCCCGGAAGCACTCTAGGCCCGCGCGCTCTGTGTTCGCCGTTTTACTTTGCTCTTGCCAAGGCGGCCTTTGCTGCGTCATCGCGCAGCTCGCGCCGCAAGATCTTGCCAACGTTGGTTTTCGGCAAGTCGGCGCGGAACTCGATGTACTTGGGCTTCTTGTAGCCTGTCAGCTGCGTCGCGCAGTAGGCAGCCAGCGTCTTTTCGTCGAGTGCCGGGTCCTTCTTGACGATGAACAGCATTACGGCTTCGCCCGAATTTTTGTCTGGCACGCCGACAACGGCTGCTTCGAGTACGCCCGGATGGCTCACAGCCACGTCCTCGATCTCGTTGGGATAGACGTTGAAGCCGGAGACGAGCACCATGTCCTTCTTGCGGTCGACGATCTTGAACTGACCTTTTTCATCCATGATGCCGACGTCGCCGGTTTTAAAGAAACCGTCCGCCGTCATGACATTGGCCGTTTCGTCAGGCCGTTGCCAGTAACCGACCATTACCTGCGGTCCGCGCGCCGCAATTTCCCCCGGCTGACCAGGTGCGACGAGCTTGCCGTCATCATCCAGCAACACCACTTCCGTCGAGGGAAGCGGATAGCCGATGGTGCCCGTGAAGTTGGAGTTGTCGGTCGGATTGCAGGTCAGCGAGGGCGACGTTTCGGACAGGCCGTAACCTTCGACGATGGGGCAGCCCGTGACTTTCAACCATTTTTCGGCGACGGCGCGCTGCACGGCCATGCCGCCGCCGTTGCAAGCTTTCAAGCCACTGAAATCCAGCTTGTCGAAGCCCGGTGTGTTCAACAGTCCGTTGTAAAGCGTGTTCACAGCCGGAATGACATTGAACTTGTACTTCCCAAGTTCTTTGACCAGTCCTGGCATGTCGCGCGGATTGGGTACGAGCACGCAGAGGCCACCGACGCGCATGCCGAGCAGGCCGCACACCGTCAATGCGAAGATGTGATACAGCGGCAGGGCGGTGAGGATCGTCAGCTGTTCAACCGGCGCGCCGCGGGCGAGGCATGGCTGCATCCACGCCTCGTTTTGCAGAACGTTGGCGAGAATGTTGCGGTGGAGGAGCGTAGCACCCTTTGAGACACCAGTCGTGCCACCGGTATATTGCAGGAAGGCGATGTCGTCCGGCCCGATCTTTGAGGGAGCGAGTTTCATGCCTTTGCCGGAACTGAGTGCGGTGCTGAAAGAAATGGCACCGGGCAGTGTGTAAGCCGGTACCATCTTTTTTACTTTGCGCACCATGATGTTGACGATGGCCCCCTTGGGGAAGCCCAGCATATCACCCATGCTGCCGACAATGACGTGTTTGATTGCTGTCTTGGCGATGACTTTGTCGAGAGTGGTGGCGAAATTCTCGAGGATGAAAATTGCGGTCGCGCCCGAGTCTTTCAGTTGGTGCTCAAGTTCGCGTGGCGTATAGAGTGGATTGACGTTGACCACGACCATGCCGGCGCGCAGGATCGCTGCGACGCACACTGGATATTGCAGCACATTCGGCATCATGATCGCGACACGATCACCGGGCAAAAGTCCCTTCGATTGCAGCCACGCCCCAACCGCTGCCGAATAGGTATCCAGCTCGGCGAACGTCATGCGCTTGTCCATGCAGGCGTAGGCGTCGCGGTTTGCGTACTTTTTGAAGGACTCCTCCAAAAGAGCCGTCAGTGACGCATACGTGCTGGGCGGTAGAGTTGCCGGCACACCTGCGGGATATTGCTTCAGCCAGATCGGTTCCATGGGTTTTCCTCGCACATAATTCTTGGAATTTTTTTGAGTGGTGCCGGACTACAGCCCAAATGTGCCGCCGCCTCAAGACCGAAATGGCAAAAGATCGCTGTCCGTTGAAAACTCTGCCAACCTATGATGTTCTGCGGTCTTGGATCCGTTCGCGATCCTGCCGCCCGGGACGTCGCGCCAATGCCGCATCTGATCATCGAGTATTCTGTCAATCTTGATGCTGACCTGGCGATGCGGGCGGTGGCGGCCGCGCTTCATGCGGCCGCGCTGGAAACGGGGGTGTTTCCGATCGGGGGCTGTCGAACCCGGCTGTCGCCCCGCGCCGACACCATTATCGGTGACGGCCACCCCGACAATCGCTTTATTCACGTGCAACTTCGGATCAGAGCGGGCCGGCCGGCCGAGATACGCCAACGCGCCGCTGAGCTTATCTTCGGGCGCCTCAAAGCGGAAACCGACGCCGTCTTTGCGACCAAACCCTTAGGGCTCACGCTTGAGATCGTTGAAATGGATCCGATTGGCTCGCTGAAGCATAACAATCTGCACGAGATCATCGCGGCGCGGCTTGCCGCTGGCGATGCAGCACGACATGCTGCCGGGGCTCCATCGTGATCCTAACTGACGCCCAACCGTCGTTTGCCAGCCTAGACTTCGAAACCGTTCTAGCAAAGTTCGAGCGGTTTGGTACTTTGCTGGCGGGCGCTGCCATTCAGGGCGAACCGCGGACACCTGTGGGACCGCTGGGCACGCTCCGGTGTGATGCTGGTGGTGGCGCACCGCTGTGGTTTCAGCGCCGACAGGGCCGGCGAACACGCTTGGTTACTGTTGGCACAGCGCTGCCGTCGGTCCCGTCCTCGGCTGAGCTTGACGGCTTGATGGCGTACGCCTGCGCGGACGGTGCGCCTGATGTGGTGCATATCTTCATCGATCTGGAGACACCCCCGCACCAGACGCCGCAACTCGCAGTTGCCGACTTCGGTTGCTATGTGCGACGCACGTCTTATCGTTATGTTCTGCCTTTGGGTGACGACTACGAGGCGTTCGTCCAAGGGCTCGGCAAACATTCGCGACGCAATATCCGGCTCTATCAGCGCAATGCCGAAGCCGACGGGTTGTCGTTCGCCTACGCGCCGCAAGCGCCCCGCAGCTCCGCAAGCGCAGTGGCTGAACGCTGCGATGTTGGCCAGATGACTTTGCCAAAACCCAAGTCCGCTGGCCGTCTCGCTGAATTGGACGCTTTTCTCCGGCTACGCCGTCGACCGTTTCATAGCACGATCCGGACGCGTGATGGCCGCTTGATCAGCATCGCGACTGGGTTTCAGGCTGGCACGTCCGCGTACCTTGTGTATCAAGCCAATCACAAGGCGCATTCCGATGCCAATCTGGCACTGACACACCGGTCTCTCTTGATCCGCGCGCTCATTGAGGACGGTATTCGTGCGTTCGTTTTTCCAAATGGTATCCACGACGTGTTGCGCAATGCTTGCCGCCGCGATCACGCGCTTGAACTGCTGGCACTGCGTGCTGGCGGCTTTGCGGGTCGCCGCATCAAGCGCTGGCTGGCGCTTGAGCCGGGCCACCCTGCCGCTCGATTTTACGCCGCCGCGCATTCCGCAACCGCAGCAGAGCCGGACGATGATGTGGTAGAACCCGAGGCGAACGCTGCCTAGGGTCGTTCCGCACTTGGTGGAATCGAGGAATGACCCTAGCTCATTGTTTGGTCGGGCTTCTTTCGGGAAAACCGCTGCACACCCGCGGATCAAGTCCGAGGGCATGCTTTTCCCGGAAGCACTCTAGCTGCTGGGGACCGCTCGCGAAATTTCCGGAGGACCTGTCATGCCGCCTGCCCATGTCTTCGAACTCGGACACACCGTCCTGCAGCGGGGGCTGGCGATATCTGCGTTGCAGCTCACCTATCAGTGCTACGGCACGCTCGCGCCGGATCGACGCAACGCGGTGCTATATCCGACATCCTATGGTGCCCAGCACACCGATATTGATTGGTTGATTGGGCCCGGCCGCATTCTCGATACGGCCAAGTACTTCGTCATCATTCCCAACCAGTTCGGCAATGGCCTCTCGAGTTCGCCGAGTACGCTGGCGATGCCGCACGCACAGGGTCGAGCACCTGTTTTCACGCATTGGGACAACGTACATGCCCAGAAACGGCTGATTGAAGAGGTGTTTAACATCGAGACACTGGCGCTGATTTACGGCTGGTCCATGGGTGGTCAGCAGGCACTGCATTGGGGCGCGCTTTTTCCAGACAAAACGGAGCGCATTATTGCGCTGTGCACATCGGCACGGACATCCCCACACAACAAGGTGTTTCTTGAGGGCATCCGTGCCGCCCTCACAACAGATCCAGCCTGGGTCAATGGCACCTTCACGGCGCATCCGGTTCGTGGCTTGCGGGCTTTTGCACGGTGTTATGCAGGCTGGGCTTTAAGCCAGAGCTTTTATCGCGAGGAACTCTGGCGCGGTCTCGGCTATGCCTCGATCGAGGACTATCTCATTCGCAATTGGGAGGCGAATTTTCTCCGCAGGGATGCGAGTGATCTGTTGTCGATGCTGGAGACGTGGACGCAATCAGATATTTCTGACAACGACGTCTACAAGGGCGATCTTAAGACTGCGTTGGGTGCCATCACGGCGCGGGCCATCATCATGCCTTCGACGACCGATCTCTATTTCACCGCCGAGGACAGCGGGATCGAAACGCGCCAGATGCCGAATGCCGAATTCCGGCCGATCCGATCCATTTGGGGTCATCGTGCGGGGAACCCGCTTGGCAATCCGACGGACGAAGCCTTTATCCGGAAGGCTGTCGCAGACGTGTTGGCGCGGTAGAGTGGCTGGAGTGCGGCTGCTTAACGGCTTCGCTGGCGTCGCCGGACTTTGAGGTGGCCAACTCGTGCAAGGCGTGGCGCTAAATCGGCCACCGAATGCCGGATAGTCTATTGATGCGCATGTTCGGGGCGGTGGGATTCGAACTCACGACCCCCTGCTCCCAAAGCAGAAAATGGGGGTTGCACGATGCTTCGCGTGTCTTCTCATGTCTCTTCAATAAATCATTAATAACAGTAGTTTGCAATATTTAGATGAGACATGCGGCGACGCTTGCGTGCATGCGAGGACTGTAACCGTGAGGGGTTGGTGAGGGGTTGGAAGATGCGACGCTCACGTGGTAACGACGCGGCATCAGGGGAGCCGCCAACGATGCCGCGCATGCAAAAGGGCGAACAGTTATCGCCATCGCAGAGAACGATTGAGGTAGCGCTTGCACCGGCAAAGGATGGTGAGCCACCCAGGCCGCGCAAGGTGCACACCATCAAAGGGCACCCCGGCCTAACGCTTCAATCGCGAGGGGATGGCACCGGCTCATGGGTGCTCCGCTACCGCGTCGGCGGCAAGCAGCGAGAGCACGTGCTGCACAATGATGCCAAGAATGCGAGAATGGCCGCTGTGCTCGAAAGCAAGGACATTTGGCTCGCACGGATCAAGCTGGAAAGTGTGGACCCCAAAGCTGAACGGGACCGTCCGCAGTCGATGACGCTCGATGCACTCTTTGCCGAGTGGATCACGAAACACGCCAAGGTCAAAAAGCGGACATGGCATCACGACGAAAGCGTCTACCGCGCGCACATCAAAGACCGCCTTGGCGACCGGCCAGCGTCTGACATCACGCGAAAGGAAATCATCGGGGCGCTGGGGGAGATATCGGCAGAGATCGGCGGCTTGCAGGTCAACCGCGCGCACACGCTCATAAGTTCGATGTACACGTGGGCCGTAAGCATGGAGCTTGTCGAGAACCACCCCGCCACCAAGATACCCAAGTTCGCAGTCGAAACGGAGCGCACCCGCGTCTGGTCCTATGACGAGTTGCGGAGGCTGTGGCACGCGCTCGCCGGCATCATCGACGGCACAGCCAAGGGGCCAATCAGCCCCACGCTGGCCCGCACGCTGCAACTGCTGGTCCTGACCGGCCAACGTCGGGGAGAGGTCGCAGGCGCGGCCGTGGCGGAGATTGACGGCGACGTGTGGACCATGCCCGCCAGTCGCATGAAGGCGAAAAAGCCCCACACGATCCCACTGACACCGATGGCACTGCGCGTCGTCACAGCTTCGCTGGCGGCCCACCCCGGCGCGTCACAAGTGTTCCCCGGCAAGGGCGGCGCACCGATGGACCCGCACAGCGTCACCCGCGCCTTGAGTAGGTTGGCGTCGTCCCTCGGTATCGAAGGCGCCACCGTGCACGACCTGCGCAGGACGGTGGCCAGTGAACTTGGCCGGCTTGCCGTACCGGAAAGTATCATCAGCCGCATACTGGCGCACACCCAATCAGGCATCACGGCGAGGGTCTACAACCAGCACGCTTATGGCGCTGAGAAACGGCGCGCCCTCCGTCTCTGGGAATTGCGCCTAATCAACATCGTCAGCGGCAAGAAACTGCACAGGCTTGAGTACTGAGATGCAATGGGAGCTCCATCGCTTGTCGTATCCTACGGGCTGCACCACAGCGCCGACATGCGAAGCACAGTCGCGCTAAAGCACTATCGGACACACGCGTTGCGAGACGAAAAATACCGCGCCCTGCGCCTCTGGGCAATCACACTGTCCGCCATCGTCAACAATCGGAAGCAGCGGGGCCTCCGCTGGCGCTAATTCGCGCACATAAGGGCACCTTGAACAATAGCGCTTTTGAAGCCCAGCCGGCCAGCGATGCTGCCTGCTGACGCTTTTCGTGGCTGATGTGCCGCCGAGGCGGCGGCCTTTCGTCCACCCTGTGCCCCTTTCGGGACACTGCGGGCGGACTCCGCCTTATGCGACCGCCACGCAGCGCTCCAGCACCACCAGCCTGCGGATATTATAGGCGAGGTTCTGCAGACCCATCTTCGCTTTCGCGCGGATGATGCCGATGGTGCGCATGAGCCGCCCGCCCGGCGCGTTTTCCTGCGCGCCGAAGATGTGCTCGACGCGGGCGCGGACCCGGCTCTTCTTGCGGTTGGCTTCCAGTTGCGCGTCCGATAGCGGATGGTTGCGTGAGCCGCGCCGGTGGATGCGGCTGCGAAAGCCGCGCGCCTTCAGCTTCGCCTCGGTCTCGGCCGAGCGGTAGGCGCTGTCGGCATAGACCTCCTCCGACGTGTTGGCCTTGTTCAACAGACCGTCGAGCTTCTGGCTGTCGTGCACGCTCGCATCGCTCACGTCGTAGCGCCGGATCAGCATGTTCTTGGCGTCCGCGTTTACGTGGTTCTTGTAGCCGAAGTAGCTTTTGTTGTGCTTCTTGGTCCAGCGCGCGTCCTTGTCCTTTTGCCGGTTTTTTGAGGGTTTCTTCTCCCAGTCCTCGGGCGTCTCGCCGGCCTTCACCGTCTCGTTGTCCTCGCGCGAGTTGCGCTGCCTGGGCACCGCGACGATCGTGGCGTCCACCATCTGGCCACCGCGTGCGATGTAGCCCCTGGCTTCGAGATGCCGGCCGAACTGCTCAAACAGCTTCTCGATCAAACCGGCCTTCGCCAGCTTCTCGCGAAACAGCCACAGCGTCGTTGCGTCGGGAATGCGATCCTTGATGCCGAGGCTGAGGAAACGCGTGAACGACAGGCGGTCGCGCGCCTGATACTCGGCTTGCTCGTCCGACAGATTGTAGAGCGACTGCACAACGAGCATGCGGAACATGACTGTGAGCGATGAGTAGTGGCTCTCGAAAGGCCACGCGGAAGCGCTACAAGAAGTGTTGTCCTACATCTCGGCGGTGTAGGACAACTGGGCATTCTTTGTCGGTTGTCCTACAATGCGACAAAGTAGGATATCGGATATGCAGCTCATCGATCTTGCCACCCAGACGACTTTCGCGGAATTGGTTCAGCGGACCCTCGATGCGGACTTCGACGAGCAGTTTCCGGAAAAGGGCAGCTTTCGGCGGAAGAATCGAAAGATCGTTACTACTGGCAGTTTCAGTGGCGTGATGGCACGGCCGTGAAAAGCCGATATGTTGGCCCCGTCACCGACAAGGCAATCACCGAACGCATCGCCCGGTTCGCGGAGATCAAGTCGGACTTCAAGGGACGGCGCGAGCTGATCCGCTCGCTCGTGGCGGCCGGGCTTCCGGCTCCAGATCGGCTCTCCGGTGACATCATCGAGGCTTTGGGTCGCGCCGGCTTTTTTCGCTTGCGTGGCGTGCTCGTCGGCACGCTTGCCTATCAAGCCTATGCCGGCATTCTCGGGGTCCGTCTCGGCGCGCGCCAGCAAATGACCCAAGACGCGGACTTCGCACAGTTTTGGGGCGTGTCGCAGAACGTTGGCGATGCCATGAAGGCACCGTTGGAGATACTGAAAACCGTCGACGACAGCTTTAGAGCCCTGCCACACACGGGCGACCCGTTTGTCTCGACGCAGTATCGCAACAACGTGGCTTACCGGGTCGACTTTCTGACACCGAACCGTGGCAGTGACGATCATCAGGGCAAGCCTGCCAAGATGAAGGCTCTCGGCGGTGCCGGCGCCGAGCCATTGAGGCATCTCGATTACTTGATCTATCAGCCGGAGCGCTCGGTGCTGCTGCACGGCGGTGGTGTACCAGTGGTCGTGTCACGTGCCGAGCGTTTCGCTGTCCACAAAATAATCGTCGCTGTCGAGCGACGCGACACCGCGAAATCTGACAAGGACACGGCGCAGGCTGACACGCTCATTCAGGTGCTGGCAAAGAAGCGACCGCTCGAACTCGCCGAGGCATGGCAAACGGCGTGGGACACTGGTGACCGCTGGCGCGAAAAGCTGGAGAAAGGTCGGGCACGATTGACGGTGGAAGCGCAGGGTGCGCTCGAAATAGTTGCCGACCGGTTGGCTGGTAGCAGGCGCCGCCGAGGTCGCAAGTAGGGCATGGGGCATTACTTAAAGCACTGGCATGGGTGTGCGATCGGCCGCGCGTCGCAGCGAATGTTGTCGGTGGTCATGTTCGCATACTCGTTTAACGAAAGTGTGCGACCCACACCCCGACGAAAACGACTGCACCCGATCGGAAAGAGTAGCGTGGAGTATTGGCGTGTAATCCGACTGAACGATATCCAGAGCATGCCGGTCTACATACCGTCTGATGTCAAATGCGCTCATCGAAGAAATCTCCAGGTTGACCTTTGACTCTCGTCGCAACGGGTCCAGGCTGTGTAAAAACTTGTACGGATCATGTTAGAATCTTCCGACCGAATCGGTGGGGGGCCTGATGGCTGGTTTCGTCGAGGAGATGGATCGGCGGTAGGCAACACTTCTGCCGGAATGCCTGGAGGATTGGGTCGACGAGAACAATCCTGTCCGCGCGGTTGATGTGTTCGTCGAGGCGC
>JANNEU010000461.1:0-1562 GCA_031379035.1 Hyphomicrobiaceae bacterium
GCGGTCGTGGGCCGCTGCTGGTCGAGATCAAGAGTGAATGGACGCCACCGCGGAAGGATTTTTTGCAAAAAATTGCGACCCTGGCACTTGGTTACAAAGGTCCGCTGGCCTTGATGTCGTTCGATCCGGACGTCATGGCTACGATGGCGGTCCTCGCACCGGGCATCCCGCGCGGGATTGTCTCGGGCACCTACGCAGGTCCAGGCTGGCAAGTGGAAACGCTTGGGGCTGAACGCGCTGAACGGCTGACCCAGCTCTTGGAGTCGCGTGCTGCGGCACCGTCGTTTTACGCCTATGACATCAAAGCTCTGCCAACGGCTGTGACACGGTATGTGCGTGAGGTGGAGGGTGTCCCGCTGTTCACGTGGACGGTGCGGACGGCGGCTGACCGCAAAGTGGCAAAACAATGGGCCGACGCTGCGATCTTTGAGGGCGAGGCACCCTAAACTAGAGTGCTTCCGGGAAAAGTGTGCAGCGGTTTTCCCGATGGTCACGACCAAACAAAGAGCTGGGGTCGTTCCTCAATTCCACCAAGAGCGGAACGACCTCAGCTTCACACTCTCGTGCGGCTTACATCGGTGTGGCTTATGGCCGGCGCATGCCTTTGGCCGTCAATACCGCGTCGGCCTCTGCGCCCTTCAAATAGGTAGTGAACGCACCAGAGGCTGCCAGATCACGCGTGGCTGCGCTGGTGCCGGCCGTATAGACGGTCAAGTTCTGTATCTCGGCTGGCAACGGGCCGACCAGCGTTACGCCCTTTACGGGCAGTATTTCGCTGATCTGGTGGATCGCTAGATCAGCGTCACCGCTGACCAGCAGTTCGGCTACATAACCGCCGGCCTTCAGTTTGGCTTTGGCGCGCACGGCGTCTGCGATGCCAAGCTTCTCCAGCAACTTGTCAAAGTAGATGCCGCTGGAGCCACCGGCCTTGGGATCGATATAGGCAACGGCGCGTGCGGCGAGTAACGCTTGCTTGAACTCATCGACGGTGGCGATTGCGGGATTGGCCGCCCCCTCTTTGACCGCCACGCCAATGCCAACAGTGGCGATGTTGGCGTCGGTGCCAGCAGCGATCTTGCCCTGCTTGACGAGGTCGGTGACGACGGCCGGTGTGACGATGGCGACGTCGAAGGCCTCACCGCCGCCGATGCGGCGGGAAAGATCGCCGGCTGTGCCGTTGTCAATTGTCAGCTTGTGGCCCGTCTGCGCTTCAAAGCCTGGCTGAAGGGCGAGCACGACTGACTTCATGGCCCCGGCCGTGAGAACCTTGATATCGGCGGCGTGGGCGCTGGCGGTGGCAGACCAACCAACGGCTGCCACACAGCAGCGCACCAACACACTTCGGATCATCGGGAGGCCTCGCAATAGACGCATGCCGTTCGCACTCAGAACAGCTTCATGCCCGGCGGGATTGGAAGCCCCGCCGTTGCTTCTTGCATTTTGGATTGCATGAGAACCTCGGCTTTGCCTTTTGCATCGGCGCAGGCCGCAATAATCAAGTCCTCGAGCATGTCGGCATCCTCGGGTTTCAACAGCGACGGATCAATTTTCATGCCCTTGAC
>JANNEU010000469.1:0-6852 GCA_031379035.1 Hyphomicrobiaceae bacterium
AGCTGGCCCAAGGACGCTAACAAGCAGCGCTCGCGCGTGTCCGTTGCGCAACTCCTGAGAGTATTTTTTACGATACGCAACTTTTCTGCACCCAATTATCACGAATTCAGACTTGTGTTTCCTCCCCTGAGTAACAATTTAGACGGAGCCCGGGGTTCCCTCACACAGGAGTGGCGCATGCACGTTCGGACCACGAAACTCGCCGCAGGTCTGCTCATCGCCTTGAGTACGCCGCTGATCACACCTGCCGCCCACGCAGCCGGCGCGTTTGCCAATTTTTCCGGCTCGTGGTCGGGCTCCGGCCAGATGCGGCTGGAAGGCGGGCGCACGGAAGCGCTACGCTGCAAAGCCTACTACAGCGACAAAAGCGGCGGCACGTCGCTCGGCATTTCGCTCCGCTGCGCAAGTAGCGCCAGCAAAGTCGAGTTGCGCGCCAACCTCGTTGCCAACGGTAGCCGGGTGACCGGCGATTGGGAGGAGCGGCAGTTCAATGTCGGCGGTCGCGCCTCGGGTTCCGCCAGCGGCAGCAGCATTTCGCTGTCAATTAACGGCGGGCTCAATGGATCGATGTCGGTGACGACGAACGGCTCGCGGCAGTCGGTTTCTATTTCGACCCAGAACTCGGCCCTGAAAGGCATCCAGATCGGCCTCGCGCGGGATTGATCGAGTACTCGGTTGTTTGTCGTGCTTCTTGTCGGGAAAACCGCTCGCACTTTTCCCGGAAGCACTCCTGAAACGAAAGACGCCGGACACCTCGGGGAAGGTGTCCGGCGCAGGATCATGCGCCGGCCGTTTCGGGGCGGCCAGAACACGAAAGCGAGTGCATAAAACGTGTGGCATGAAAACGTGTGCACGAAATCAGATCAGCAGCATGCCGGCTTTGAGGAGTTCCGAAGCACTGGTGCCATGAACACCTTCGAGCACAGCGACATCCTGGAAGCTGCCGCCGACTTTGGCCCACAAATGCGAGCCCTCGGCGCTGTCAACGATCTTGACGTTGCCGGCGTTGGCCGACTGGCTGCCCTGGAACAGAGCGCGCAGGTCCAGCACGTCACCCTTGCCGAAGTCCTTGACCGTATCGATGCCGGTGCCGATGTCGGCCTTGCCCCACACGAACGTATCGTCGCCGGAACCACCGAACAGCGTGTCTGCACCCTTGCCACCGCGGAGAACGTCGTTGCCGGTGCCACCGTCGAGGGCATTGTTCTGCTTGTCACCGGTCAGCACGTCATTGAAGGCGCTGCCGCGGACCGCTTCGACGCCGGAGATGGTGCCATCGCCAAAACCGGCGATCATGTGCTTGTTGAGATCGATCTTCACGCCGCTGGTGGCATTAAAGAAGTCGATCGTGTCGTAGCCTGAGCCACCGGTGACCTTGTCGTTGCCGCCGCCGGCGAAGATGTAATCGTTGCCGGAGCCGCCGTTGACGATGTTGTTGCCGGTCCCACCGTTGAGCAGATCATCGCCTGAACCGCCGAACATCTGGTCATTGCCAGCGCCGCCGTTCATGTGATCGTTGCCCGACAGGCCGAACATCATGTCGTTGCCGTTGCCGCCATCAAGGATGTCGTCGTTGGCTGCGGCCACTTTGCCGGGCTTGCTCTCGTGCGCCATCTGGACGGCGTTGGCGACGCCGATGTCGACGGTGAAGTTGGCGTCAAAGAAGTTCTGATCGCCACCGTTGATCAGGTCTTCAAAGGCGACGTGCAGCTGGCCGGTGACCGGATCGGTCGTGACCTGAGCGTGCTGATAACCGTCAACGTTGGCGCTGGTGTTGGTGGTGAACAGATCTGTCCAGTATTGCGTGTGAACGTTTGTCCACTGGTCGGACGACGAGTGGAAGGCGAGCTGCATGGGCTGGCCAGCAAACACGTTGGCTGGTGCGCCATTCGAAGTGTTGACGAGGTGGAACGAACCGCCATCTGCAAGCATGCCTTGGATGTCGCTCTGGCCTGCTGCGTTCGGCGCTACGAAGAAGCCGATGTGCTCGCCAGCCTTGAGAGCCATGCCGAAATCGCTGGGGCCGCCAGCGACGCCGCCAGCCGAAACGTCGGCGAACAGGATCTTGGTAGAGGTGATGTTGCCGGCTTTGTCGTAGCTGTACATGCCGATGGTGTTGTGGAAGCCAGCGCCCGAGCCATCAAAATGGAACTGCGCCTTGACGTCCTGATGGATCGTCATCTTGTCGAGGGCCACAGCGCCAGACTTGGCGGCGTCGTTGCCGATCAGCACGTCGCCGTTGTTGCCAGCGGTGATGCGGTCGTTGCCGGTGCCGCCGACGAGGAAATTGCCCGCGCCGCCGCTCTTGCCTGCAACACCGATGATCGTGTCGTTGCCCTTGCCGCCAAAGATCATGTCGCCGTCATCAACGCCGATGAGTTGGTCTGCCAATGGTGTTCCGATAATCAAAGCCATAATCTTTCGCACCGCTGGGCGCGTCTCCCGTTTTTGGTTTTATCCCACCGAAGACACCACTTGGTGCCCTCACCCGACGCTTCACTTTACCGATGAATTTTCAAGGAAATGCCCACAAGAGGGGTCTGATATTGCCGCAAAATGCGGGCATTCCCTTAACCACTGCGCAACTTACCAGGCGATGCCCTGATAGCCTTTGTTCTCGCCCGGCAGGGTCTTGTAGAGGCGTGCCAGATCGATCACCGGCTGGCCGGGTCGGCGGGCCTCGACTGCCTTGCGGAACTCGTCGGTGGCGTGGCTGACCACGATCACGTCGGCGTTGGCGCAGAGCGTTTCAGCATCCGCCATGCAAATGTTTTCGATGGTGTCCATGACGCGTGCCTGGCTTGGGCAGGCATGACGGACGTAGGCGATCTGGCCCTTGAGGTTGTCGTTAAAGCGCAGGTTCGGATCATAAACCTTGAGCGTGGCGCCCTTGGCTTCGAGCATCGCCATCAGTTCCAAAGTCGGGCTTTCGCGCAGGTCGTCGGTGCCCGGCTTGAAGGTGACGCCGAGGAAGCCGATGCGCTGTGCATTGGTGCTCTCCATCAGCTCTTCAACGAGGCGCGACGCTTCGACAATGTGGCGTTGGTTGGTAACACCGAGCGACTGGATCAGCGGCAGATCAACGTTCTGCTGTTCGGCAAGATGGGCAACGGCGCGCACTTCTTTGGGGAGGCAAGACCCGCCAAAGGCAAAGCCGGGCTTCAGATAGTAGGGCGACAGGTTCAGCTTGGTGTCGGTGACGAAGATGTTCATCACTTCGTGGCTGTCGATGTCGAGCGACTTGCAGAGGCGGCCGACTTCGTTGCCAAATGCGACCTTGGTCGCGTGCCAGACGTTATCGACGTACTTGACCATTTCAGCAGCCGCGATGGTGCAGAACTGGATCTTCTTATCGACAGCGCCGTAGATGCGAGCGACAATCTCTTCGGTGCGCTTGTCGGAGGCCCCAACAACCGTCTTCGGCGGTGCGTAGAAGTCGGCAACGGCGACGCCTTCGCGCAGGAATGCTGGGTTGAAAGCGACGCCAAAATCAAGGCCGAGTGTCTTGCCCGAGGCTGCGGCGACTTCGACGGCGACGCAATCAAGCGTGGTGCCGGGTGGGACCGAGCAACGAAGAACAACAACGTGGAAGTCTTCTTTCATCGCCAGTGCTTGGCCAATGGCGCGGCTGGCCTGGCGCACATAGGTCAGGTCGCAGCTGCCATCCGGTGCCGTCGGCGTGCCGACCGAAAGGAATGTCACGTCGGTGGCGAGCACGGCGGCTACGAGGTTCTGTGTCGCATCGATGCGGCCGAGGCGGACGCCTTCTTCGAGCAATTCGCCCAAACGCTCTTCGACGATCGGCGAACGTCCTTCCTTGACCAAGCGAA
Organism: Hyphomicrobiaceae bacterium; assembly: GCA_031379035.1. Lineage (GTDB taxonomy): Bacteria > Pseudomonadota > Alphaproteobacteria > Rhizobiales > Hyphomicrobiaceae > JABFRJ01. Next base: position 3,831 of record JANNEU010000469.1, read on the forward strand.
CCTTCTCGAGGCTCACGTCGACGCCGGTCATGTTGAAACCGAGATGGGCGAGGCATGCGCACGAGACTGCGCCGACGTAGCCAAGTCCGATCACTGAGATGGACGGCTTGCCGGCGTGAATATCGACGGATGTGGCTGCTGTGGCACGCGCTGCGCCAACGAAACTATCATGCACCAAGTTCATGTTCTGTAAGCTCCCGAAATCCCCAAAGCGGCCCTGTCAGACCGCCATTTGACGCTTTCGAGGGTGCCGTCTTGCGACCTGGCGGCGTGTCCCTATTGTGGGATCTCGCTGCCCCGGACCGGCCTCCCTGAAGACCGCCCGGACACTCTCGAATGAGTGGACGATGCCGGAAAAAGATATGGGCTTTGCAAAACAAACCCTTCAAATTGCAACTATCTCGATTATTTTTTGGAATTAAAATGGCACGTAGATTTTTGATTGATTTATAATCGTTGCTTTGTGTTCCTGCGCGCGGCGAAGCTTGATCGTGCGCTGGCTACTCTCTCTCATCGTCATACCGACGTCACGCTTTGCGTGCGGGGCACGACGGCCGGTACCCACGACAAATAGAGGCGTAAATGATGGTTGCGATGGATCCCGGCCTTCGCCAGGATGACGTGAGGTTCGAGTATCATATCTGAGAGCCAGCGACTCAGAACCCGAACATGGCGATGACGAACCCAGCGCTCGGCAGGTGCATCATTTCCGAATAGTAAACAACTGCCAGAAACAGGCTGCCGAACGAAAGCCAAGTCAGCCAAGCAGCCATGAAGGTCTGCGCTTTAGCAAGCAACGTGTCGCCACCCTGACCCGAGGACTGGTTGCCGCGGTTGGCCCAGCGCTGTTTTGACAACCGCCACAGCATGTAAACTTTGACCTGTGCGTTGAGCTTCTGGTTGACCGGCAAGATCCAGACGTAATTGAGATCCACACGCTCGGAGTATGTAAAGAGGGCGATCGAGAGCAGCATGCGCGTAATGGCAAGGTAAAGAATGTACTGCACGACGTAGGATGGACCGTTGCGCAACGCTTCAGCACCAGCGAGCATGGGGCTGAACAAGGTCGTCCACATGGCGAGCCGTTGGTCGACGACGCACCACCAGATGAAGAACGGCATCCTGGTCGGGCCAAGCTTAATGGCGCGCAGACCGTTGCGCAGCATGTTGCCAGACCATCGACGGAGGTTTTCCTCCATACGCGTCCAGCCGGACCCTTCGACAACTTCGATCGTGGTGCCGGAGGCATCCGGCACGTAGGTCATCTTCACGCCCTTCGACAGCAACGCATACCACGTGCTCTTGTCGTCGCCGGACAAGAAGCGAAATTGGCCCCACAGCCAATGATTGAGAAAGTCCGCTTCCTGGAGGCGGATGAACTCTTCTGTGACGATATGGTCCGCGCGAAACACGCTCATGCGGCCTGTCAGCGTGAGGACGCGATTGGACAGCGCATGGCTTTGCATCGCGATGCGGCGCTGTGCGAAACGCATGTTCAACCACGACTGCATCCACCACGGCCCGTGCACGACGACGCCCTCATCAGTGGTGAGGGCGTGGAGCTCCGGATCAAGTGCAAACAGCGGGAAGCACTTCTTGAGGCACCCCGGGTGCAAGACAAAATCGCCATCCATGAAGACGACGAGATCGTCCTTGCCGACGCCAGCGCGCGACATGGCGCGCAGGATCAGCGCGATGGCGATGCGTTTGCCGGGCTGGTTCTGCCGCACAATGCGCAGCGTGATGTCGAGGTCCTTGGCAATGACCTTGAGATGGTTGGCAATCTTCTTCTCGTCGGACAATTCGCTGGAACCGAGCCACAAGGTCGCCGGCACGCCGGCCTCGCGAATCTGCTGGCACAGCCCGCGCAGAACCGCCTCTGAAATCGCGCGGTGCTCGCGAAACGTCGTCATCTGGACGTGAATATGGCGCGGGCGCCAGCCCGAGTTCCACAATGCTTCGGCTTGCGTACGCTTCTTGGGATAGGTGACGCGCTCGAACACTTTGGCGCGCAGGAAGTGGTTCATCCACCAGCCGTAGCGCCAGATCCCCAGGATCCCGAGAACGTAGGTCACTTCGCTGAGTTCGACGCTGTACATCGGGTTGGGAACCGTCAGCAGCATGCCGAAACAACCGACGAAGAATAGCGTCAACTTGAGCAGCACCATCGGCGACCACTTCTCCCAGAAGGGAAGTGGTTCAGGCGCACTGATGTCGCCGATGACGAAGGCCGCTCGGGTGTCGCGGGGCGCATGGGCGGCGGCGGCGCGTGCGTGATCGGCTTTCGGCGTTGCCTGCGTCTGCAGCGGCAACCCGCGCGGCGCCAGACGGGGTCGCTCACTTACCGCGTTTCTCGCCTCGATCGTCGCCGGGCTCAGCAGCGTCATAGCACCGTGCTCAACCGCTGGCGGATGATGTTGTAGAGGCCGAAATTGGAGCGCTGCGGGAACACCACAACCACCGGCAAGCCTGACCTGTAGCGCTCGGTATTGGCCACCCGCTTGAGGTCTTGGAAACCGATCAGCACCTGCGCCGAGCGGTCGACGCTGCCGCGCCAGCGGTAGCCGGGAGTTTGCGCGGTGTTTTGCTCCTGCACAAAGCCTGACGTCCGGTCGATCTGCAGAATGCGGCCCTTCAGCGTTTCCGCCAGTGCCGGCACATACAGCAGCACCTCATCGCCCATGCCGGTGCGCGAAACTTCGTCCTGGTTGAGATAAGCCGTCACCTGGCGCAGTTCGCGCTGTTCGAACGTCGCGATCACGTCGCCGCGCCGCACAGTGCCCTGATCGTTGCGCTTGATTTCAAGCACGGTACCGTCAAATGGGGCACGCACGGCGAGCCGCTTCTTGTGATTGACGAGCGCGTCATGCTTGGCCTTCGTCAGCGTGATTTCGTTCTCAGCCAGTTTGACCTGCGCTTCGATTTGCCCGAGATCACCCACCATCGACTGCCCGGTATAGAACCATTTGCCATCGCCTTGTGCTGCGATGTCGACGCGCGACTTCAGCTCGATCTGCTTGCT
>JANNEU010000014.1:0-5122 GCA_031379035.1 Hyphomicrobiaceae bacterium
GGCCGATCTCGCTAAGCTGGACGGCGATGATGCGGCTGCTGTGCTTTACCGGCGCGTGATGGGCCTGCCGAAGGAACTCGATCTGGCGCGTGCCGAGCGGGCGATGGCGGGCGTGCTCGATGACGCGATGTTGGCGCGCGCAGTTGCCGTGCTGGCTGCAGGCAAGCCGTCTGACCAGAAACTTGGATTTGCTTTTTCCGGTGCGCTAACCGCCACCGATACCCAAGGACGCGCACTCGCCTTGCAGCGTGCACTTTTAACGCAAGACGATGAACCACGATCCGACAAAGCGTTCATCACCAAGGATGTGCGGAGTGCAGAGTCCGCACTGACAGAAAAGCTGATCACCGCGCGCGATGCGTTTCCGGCCCTGCTGGAACAAAGGCAGACGTTGATTGCGCTGGAAGCAACAACATCGCTGGTGGTGTTGGCGCAGGCGGTCATGAACGGCTATCAAGCTGCGAAGGCGCGCCGCGCCGCACTCGATTTCGACGACCTGATTGCGAAGTGCGCGAGCCTGCTCGGCCAGATCGCGGACGAGGGCGCGGCGAGTGCGACGCAGTGGGTGCTGTTCAAGCTCGATGGTGGGCTCGATCACATTCTGGTGGACGAAGCGCAGGATACCAGCCCCGAGCAATGGTCGGTGATCAGCTCGCTGGCGGCGGAATTCTTCTCCGACAGTGCTGGGCGTGATGCCGTGCGCACGCTGTTTGCCGTTGGCGACGAAAAGCAATCGATCTATGGCTTTCAGGGTGCGGCGCCCGAGATGTTCAAGGCCATGGGCGATAAATTTCAGGGCGATGCAAAAGCCGTGGGCCAACCGCTGGCGCGCGTGCCACTCAACGTCTCGTTCCGCACCACGCCACCCGTGTTGGCGGCCGTCGATGAGGTGTTCGCCGATGTGACGCGCGTGCCGGGCGTGTCGGCCGATGGCACCATTGAGCACATTGCGTTTCGTGCGGGGCATGCGGGCACTGTCGAGGTGTGGCCGACTGAAAAGCCGCTAGATCCGGTGGCGACCGAAACGTGGGAGCCCAACAGCGAGCAGCCGGTTTCGTCGGCGGTGGTGCGACTGGCTGACCGGCTTGCGGGCACGATCAAAGGCTGGCTTGATCGCCAAGAGTTGCTGGCATCTGAGGGTCGCCCCATCCGGCCGTCCGACGTGCTGGTACTGGTGCGGCGGCGCAAGCCGTTCGCGCCGGCGATGGTGGCGGCGCTCAAGGCGCGCGGTATTCCTGTGGCAGGCGCGGACCGGTTGACGTTGATCGACCAGATCGCGGTGCAGGATCTGATCGTGCTCGGCGATTTTCTCACCTTGCCTGAGGATGATCTGGCACTGGCCACAGTGCTCAAGTCACCGCTGTTCGGGCTCAACGACGACGACTTGATGGCGCTGGCGTACGCGCGCAAAGGCCAGCTGTGGACTGCGCTTCTTGCCGACGCCAAGACGAACATGCGGCTGGCCGAAGCGGCGGACCTGTTGAAACGCTGGCGTTCGGAAGCGGACTACATGCCGCCCTACGAGTTCTTCGCGCAGGTGTTGGATCGTGACAACGGGCGCATGCGCAAGCGCATGCTAGCGCGGCTCGGCGTGGAAGCCGCCGACCCACTCGACGAGTTCCTCAATCAGGCCCTGAAATACGATGACAGCGCGCCCGCATCGCTGACCGGATTTCTGGCGGCCCTGCGCGAGAGCGGCACCGAGATTAAACGCGATATGGAACAGGGCCGCAACGAAGTCCGCGTCATGACCGTACACGGTGCGAAGGGTCTCGAAGCGCCGATTGTTATTCTGCCGGACACCTGCTCGGCGCGGTCGGGCAGCATGCCGGGTGGCCTGCTGCGCATGGCGAACGTCACGTTGCCGCTGGGTATCGAAAAGCTTTTGATGTGGCCGGTGAAGACGACCAAGTCGATTGCACCGGTTGGCGCTGCGCGTGAAGCCTTGAAGCAGGCCGAGCAAGAAGAGCGCAATCGGCTGCTGTACGTGGCGCTGACGCGGCCACGGGATCGTCTGTACATCACCGGCTACGAGGGTCGCAGTGCGCCCGCGCCAGACAGCTGGTACGCACAGGTTAAGGACGCGTTGAAGCCAGTTGCAACGGCGGACGGCGAGACCTTGCGCCTGACGAACACACAGTCTGTGCCGCCGACAATCGCAGCGCATGGCCCTGAGCGAGAGACGGCCGCGCTGGCACTGCCGGCTTGGGCGCTGACAAAGGCGAAATCGGAAGCGCGGTTGACTATGCCATTGGCACCGTCGCGGCTGGCGCCGCTGGAAACCGACGAGATGGGTGAACCAGCGAGCGTCGCTGAACGCGCGCCAGCAGAGACGCGGGTGTTCGCGCCGTCGCGGACGCAGGACCAGGTGCGATTTCTGCGCGGAACGCTGACACATGCGCTGCTCGAACATCTACCGTCGATGCCGCAGGCGGGGTGGCGCGACGGGATCGCGCGGTTCCTCGCCGTGCGCGGGGCGTCGCTGACGAAGGCCGGGCGAACCTCGATCACCCGGGAGGTGATGGCAGTGCTCGACGACCCGACGTTCGGGCCGCTGTTTGGGCCGGACAGCCAGGCCGAAGTGCCCATCGTCGCCGAGATTCCGCGACCGGGCAGCAAGGGCGTGCCGCTCCGGCTCAACGGCCAGATCGACCGGCTGGCACGCGTTGGTCAAGATGTCCTGATCATCGATTACAAGACGAATCGGCCGCCACCGCAAGAGGCATCCGGGGTGGCGGAAGCCTATCTGCTGCAGCTGGCGGCCTACCGGCTGGCGCTGCAGCGCATCTTCCCGGGGGCTGGTGTCAAAGCGGCCATCCTCTGGACGGATGGGACCCGCCTGATGGAGATCCCGCAGGTGCTTCTGGATGGTGCCGAGCGGCGGCTTTGGGCCTTGGATCAATTGAAAGCATAGCTGATTGACCGCGTTTGGTTGGCAGCGTCGGAGCGGGGTTGACGCCTGCCGCGGCACTCCCTACCTAACGCTCGCAGTGTCCCACCGTTCCCTCCAAAACCCGGAGTGCCGCCCATGGCCTCGCCTGATACCAAGATCCTGTCCGATGCCTCGTTCAAGGCGGAAGTGCTCGACAGCCAGGAACCTGTGCTGGTGGATTTCTTCGCCGAGTGGTGCGGGCCGTGCAAGGCCATGGCCCCGGCGCTCGATCAGGTCGCCACCGACATGAAGGGCAAGATCAAGATTGCCAAGATCGACGTCGACGCCAATCCGGAAGCAACACAGACCTATGGCATCCAGGCAATGCCGACGCTGTTGATCTTCAAGGGTGGCAAGATCGTTGCGCGCAAAATGGGCGCGCTGACGCAGAAGCGCCAGATCGAAGAGTGGATCAACAGCTCGATTTGAGTTTTCGAGATCGAATTTGCGAACGGCGCGCCGGCAATGGCGTGCCGTTCTTGCGTTTGGGCTCTTAACTTGCGGCAGCGCGGCGTTCGGCGAGACGCGCTTCGGTGGCGGCAAGGATAGCAGTGCGCAACGCTGCGAGATCGATGAGCGTGGCATCGACCGAGAGATGCTGCGCATTGGCGAGCGCATGGAGGTTCTCGGCAGTTGTGATTGCAGCGAGGCGTGCCGAGAGTGCGGCTGCGCCTTGCTTGGTCAGCACGGCGAGCGCGCTGAAGACGAACGGGTCGAAAGTGGCATTGAAAGCGGCAGTGGGGACAGCCACCTTTTCGTCCGGACTTCGTATCTGAAGTTCTTGGTCAGCCGAAAAGGTGGCTGTCCCCGATTTCGCTCGCCGCAGCGCTTCCCAGGTGTCGCGGCGGACGCGAATATCGGCAATGGAGGTGCACAACGCATCGCCCAGGCGCGTGGCAGCATCGGCTGGAATTGCCGCTTCGCTTATCACCAGTGCGCGCAGAAACTTGTCTTTGCCGCCGCCCGAGAGCTGCTTGGTTGTGCGTCCCATGTCACCCTCCCAGGTGTGATCGCCCTGTTGTCAGGCTTATGAATTCGCGGCTGTGGTCCGCAGGCGCGCGGCAGCTTCGACCGTTGGCGCGATCTCGTCGTAAAGGCGCTTCATGTCGCCAATACCGTCGCCGTACTTGGCCTCAATGGACTTCAAGCTCGGCGTCCAGTCGAAGGCGTTGGCAATCGAGTCTTTCTGCGGCATCTGCGTTTCGAGCATCGGATGGAACAGCCCGATTTCTTCAATCAGGGTGCGGTCCTTGCCAGTGGCACGCACGCCGTTGGCGAGGCAGGCGTAGCGGCGTTGCTCGGCTGGGATCTGGGCCAGGGCGTCAAGCGTACCCTTGTCCTCGATCAGCAGCGCGATACGGTCGACGGCCAGCTGAGACACGTAGTCGGGCTTGAACGGTACGATGACTTTGTCGGCAGTCTTCAGCGCTGCAAGCGCTGCCAGAGAGAGCCCCGGTGGGCAGTCGAGAATGACCAGATCGTAGCTCGCGCCATAGCGGCGGAGCAGGTTTTCAATGCGGCCGCGCACGCGGCTGGCGACCACATCCGGGTTGTTGCTCTCGCGCGCCTGCCGCACGAACAGCTCGCCCTGGATGTCTTCGAGCAGCAGCGATCCCGGCAGCAGCGCGAGGCGCGGGGCCTTGCCGGTGTGATCGGCGACGTCGCCGACGTTGGGGATCAGATAGTCGCGCGTCTTGGCGGGAATGCCGTCGAACAGGTCGTAGAAGAAATCGGCAATGGTCTTGTCGGCTTCGCGCGCCGCGCGCCAGCCCTGGCCGCCGATGAGAATGAGTGAGGCATTGCACTGGCTGTCGAGGTCGATCATCAGCACGCGCTTGCCACCCCAGACCGCGAAGGCTTGGGCAAGCATCACCGAAATCGTGGATTTGCCGACGCCGCCTTTGCGGTTCGCCACTGCCATGAAAAATGCCATGCCGCCTCTGGGGATTGTTGCACGTGAGCGGTGGATGCGGTGATTCTGGGCACCAGCGCAAATGGCTCGGCGAGCCGACGGTGCCCATTAACCGCGACTCACAAAATCCCTGTCCGGCAAATCCCCGCTGTCTCCAGCGGGGTTACACTTGTCGTTCAAGCCCCGCATCAGACGGGGCCACAAAAACACTGCGCTCTTTGACATCGTGAATAGGTTGAACCCAAGCCCGAGGCACGCCGCCCCGGGGCCAGCTGACG
>JANNEU010000372.1:0-29501 GCA_031379035.1 Hyphomicrobiaceae bacterium
AGCGTCCGAATTCGTGCTGAAATTTCAGCCGGAGCGCGAGCGCTGCTGGATCGCCGAGCTTGATGGGCGCGTTGTTGGCGCGTCATTCGTCGTTGAAAAGTCGGCTGAGATTGCCAAGCTGCGACTGGTCTATGTGGAGCCAGACGCGCGGGGGTATGGCATCAGCCGGCACCTGCTGGACGCGAGCATGGCCTTCGCTGCCGCAGTTGGCTACACCAAGATGATGCTGTGGACAAACCGCAATCTGGTCGCCGCGCGGGGGCTTTATGCGTCGGCCGGCTTCACGATGACCCTCGAAGAGCCCTATCGCGGCTTTGGGCATGACCTGGTCGGCGAGACCTGGGAGCGGCCGCTGCCGTGAGCACTCCGGGGGGCGAAACAGCGCCGCGCGGCGGGCAGAGCCTGGCTCTGCTGGCGGCGGCTCTCGTCGGCATTCAGGTGGGGGCTGCGACGGTCGCATCGCGGTTTGCGCTGCCGGAGACCGATCCGATTTCGCTGGCTTTCATGCGCTATACGATCGGCGCATTGTCGCTGGTGCCATTCGTGCTGGCGGGGCCGCGGCCCAAGTTTCGGGCGGACGATCTGCTGCCCATGGCGGTGCTCGGCATCATCCAGTTTGCGATCCTGATCCTGTTGCTCAATGTGGGCCTGACCACCATTTCCGCGGGGCGCGCGGCGCTGGTGTTCTCAGCGTTTCCATTGCTGACGATGCTGCTGGGCGCGGCGCTGGGTCGCGAGAAAATGACGACGCGCAAGACACTTGGCGTGGTGCTGACCATGCTGGGCGTCGGGATTGCGTTGGGCGACAAAATCTTTGGCGGTGCGGGTACTGGTCTCACAGGCGAGATACTCGTGCTGGGTGCAGCGCTCTGCGGCGCGGTGTGCAGCGTGCTGTATCGACCCTATTTGCAGCGCTATCCTGCACTGCCGGTGGCGGGGTATGCGATGTTGGCATCCGTGCTGTTTCTGGCAGTGCTCGGCGCGGGGCTTGGCGGGCTGACTAATCCGCTCGCGATGACGCCGCGCGCGCAGGTAGCGGTGGTGTTCATCGGGCTGTCCAGCGGCCTCGCGTATTTCATTTTGCTCTGGGCCTATGCACGCGTGACGCCAACGCGGGTGACGACGTTTCAAGCACTCGCGCCGCTGACGGCGACGATCCTGGGTGTCGCTTTCCTCGGCGAGACGGTGACGTGGAGTTTCGTCGCCGGGCTGACCTGTGTGGCGGCGGGGATTGTGATTGCGTTGAGCATCCCTGCGCCAAAAGCGTGACGCGCGACGATTGCCGAGAGTTGGTCATGTCGGTGCTGCGGCGCAGGAGTGTTGTGGTGCACACAACACAATCAATTCATTTGCCGTTCAGGCGCTTGATGGCATGCGAGAGACACAACACTGGCGGCTCTGGCTCACGTTGACCACTGTCCCGCCACTGTCAGCCAACGCGCCGTGAGCCGTCACACGCTTGCGCAAATTCCCGGACGGCATCCCGGTCAAGCACCGGTAGGGTCATTCAACACCAGGAAGGATCAAGGCGATGAAACGTTCTCTTTTGCTCGGCTGCCTCGCTGCGGCTGCTGTCACAGTCGGCCTGTCGGCCAACCGCGCCGAAGCGGCTTCGTTCCAAGTGGCACCGCTGGTGGCTGTGACAGAGTCGTCCAGCGACGCGACGCTGGTGAATTGGCGTGGTCGGCAGCATCACCGTTCGGGATTTTCATTCTATCTCGGCGCGCCGTCCTACGGGCCGCGCTGCTGGTGGAGTCATCGCTATCATCGCCGGGTGTGCAGCTACTATTGATCGTCAGCCGTTAGGTCCGCAGTAGGGCTGAAGTGCCCGCCAGGGGCCGGGAGCCGCGTGTCGTCACACACGGTGTCCCGGCCCTTTGGCGTCGCAGGTTTCCAGCCCTTCCGCCGGGGGCGGGCTGAAGGTGGGGTTGAACATATTCACGATGTCAAAGAGCTCTTCCCGCTTGCGCGTGAAGACCGACCCGCCTGCTTGCGCACGCAGATCGAACGTCAATGATAAGCCCGCTGCGGACAGCGGGGATGAGCGGGCCGGAACATTTCCCGAATATTTGTAAAACGGCGTTAATGGCGCGCAACGCATCAGCTCTTTGGCTTCGGCCCGGTCTCAATCGCGCCGCCGGCGGCTTTCCAGGCGCCAAAACCGCCGATCATGTGGGCGACAGGCTTCAGCCCCATGTCTTGTGCCGTTTTGGCCGCCAGCACCGAGCGCATGCCGCCCGCGCAGAAGAACACAAACTTTTTGTCCTCGCCAAAGATGGGCTTGTAGTAGGGGCTGGTCGGGTCGATCCAGAATTCCAGCATGCCACGCGTGGCGTGGAAGGCGCCGGGGATGCGGCCCTCGCGCTCCAACTCGCGCGGATCACGGATATCGACGAGTACGACGTTTGGGTCGCCAGCCTTGGCAATCATGTCGGCGGCAGCATGCTCAGTGATCTGGGCACGCGCGGCCTCAACCATGGCTTTCGATGTGAGCGTAATGTTTTGCGGCATGGGCGGCTCCGGACAGGTAGGGGCTTGAAATCATTCAAGGGATCAAACTTAGGCCGATCCCAGGGTGTCTGTCACCCGCGTCGAAACGCATCGCCACGATCCAGGTCTGTCGGCGGTCGAGCCGTTGCAATTGCCGGGCTTAACCTTATAGTTCCGCCGTGTTGAGCGTCCGTGGCTAAGTTTCGGGCGGGTTTGGTGTTGGCGATTGCGCCACGCAAAAACTCGTCATGCGAGCTTGCCGGGGGCCGCCAAGCCAACTAAACGGCTGCCTGAAGGCCGGGTGTCATGCTCAGCGTCCGGGCTTAGCGTCCGGGGGATCATCGTCTGCGTCGGGCCTGCCCCGCCGTTCCAGCCCCGTTTTCAAGCCAGCTCCGAAGTCAGGGACCCTGCCCGCAATGTTTATTACCCCAGCCTACGCCCAGGCCGCCGGTGGCGGTGCCGAGACCCTGCTGCAGATGGTGCCCATCGCGCTGATGTTCGCGATTTTCTATTTCCTCCTCATCCGGCCACAACAGCAGAAGGCCAAGGAACACCGCGAAACCGTTTCCAAGCTCAAAAAGGGCGATAATGTGATCCTCGCCGGCGGCATTCTCGGCAAGGTCAGCCGCGTGCGTGACGGCGATCCAGAAATCGACGTCGAAATCGCCAAGGGCACCATCGTCACTGTCATCCGCTCGGCCGTATCCAATGTGCGCAACAAGGCCGAACCGGCTAAAGACGCCGTTTGAGGCATAAGGCGTTACGCGCCGCCGTGGTCCGCAACTGACAGAGACTCCGAATGCTCTACTTCTCGCGCTGGAAAACGATCACGACCTTGGCGGTCTGTCTGCTGGGCATCTTGTTGACGATCCCCAACATGCTGTCGCAAGCGCGCTACGATGCCTTGCCGGGTTTCGCCAAGCACAAGTTCGGCCTCGGGCTCGATCTGCGCGGCGGCGCGCACTTGCTCACCAAAATCGATGTCGACGAGCTGCGCAAAGACTGGTTCCTGAGCATCCAGGATGATGTGCGCAAGCGCTTGCGCGAAGCCAAGCTCGGGTTCAATCCGCCGGTCGTGCAGGCCGGGTCTGTGACAGTTCGTGTCAACAACCCAGCGGACCTCGAAACGGCATTGGCCACTCTCAAGAAGATGAGCCAGACGGTCGGCAATGCGATCACCGGCACGTCCGTCCAGGACCTTGAGGTGAAAGCCACCGGGGCGGATATCATTTCCGTCACGCCAACGGAACCAGCGCTGGCTGAGCGCGCCACCCAGGCCATTGGTGCTGCGATTGAAGTAATCCGCAAACGGCTCGATCCGGACGGCACCAAGGAAGTGGCTGTGCAACGCCAGGGCGGTAACCGCATTCTGGTCCAGCAGCCAGGCGTCGAAACCGAGAAAGAACTCGACGATATCCGCCAGAAGTTGCGTCAGGCGGCCAAGATGACGTTCCATCTGGTGCATCCGACCATGTCGGCGGAAGAGGCCAAGCAGACCCGCGTGCCGTCGGGCTACATGTTGGTGCCATCAACAGACAAACAGCCGCCCGAAGAGCTGCTCGAAGCGCGGCCGATCCTCTCCGGAGCCGATCTCGACAGCGCCGATCCGGGCTTTGACAGCCGCACCAACGAGCCGATCATCTCGTTCCGCTTCAAGACGGCTGGCGCTCGTATTTTCGGCCGGGTGACCCAGGAGAACGTCGGCCGCCGCTTCGCCATCGTGCTCGACGGCAAAGTCATCTCCGCGCCCGTTATCCGCGATCAGATCCTTGGGGGGACTGGCCAGATTTCCGGCAACTTCACCGTCGAAGAGGTGAACCGCCAATCAACCTTGCTCAAGTCAGGCGCACTGCCGGCCAAGCTCACCATCGAAGAGGAGCGCGTCGTTGGCGCAAGCCTCGGCCAGGACTCAATCGATCAGGGCAAGCGCGCCGGAATTATTGGGCTGATCGGAGTCGCTGCCTTTATGATCGGCGCTTACGGACTGTTCGGCGTGTTTGCCGTCATCGGCGCGGCCTTGCACGTTGTGCTGGTGTTGGCATTGATGTCGCTGCTCGGTTCGACCATGACGTTGCCGGGCATCGCTGGCATCGTGCTCACCATCGGTATGGCGGTGGACGCCAACGTGCTCATCTACGAGCGCATCCGCGAAGAGTTACGCAATGGCAAGACGCCGTTGGTTGCCATCGACGCCGGCTTTACGCGCGCTTATGCGACCATCATCGACAGTCAGTTGACGACCTTCATCGCGGGCCTGCTGATGTTTGCACTCGGCTCCGGCCCGATCAAGGGGTTCGCGGTCACCTTGACGCTCGGCATTCTGACGACGGTCTTCACCGCGTTCACAGTCTCACGCATGCTCGCGTCGTGGTGGGTCGCACTGCAAGACCGCCGCGCCATTCCGGCACCGCTGTGAAAAAAGAGGTTCTAGAGGTTAGGTTCGAGGTTCCAGGGAAATGGCTTGTTTCCCAGTTCTTCGTCCCTAAAACCTAGCCCCTAAAACCTAACCCCTCGTTTCCCAGGCCTTCACCCCATGTTCTTCAAAGGCATCGACTTCTTTCCACACAACACGCGCTGGAAAATCATTTCCTGGCGCTACGTGTTTGTCGGGCTGTCGTGGGCGTTGGCGCTGGGGGCTGCGTTGCTGCTGTGGCAACGCGGGCTCAACTACGGCGTCGACTTCAAGGGCGGCACGTTAATCGAGGTGCAAGCCAACACCGGCGGTCTCGATATTGGTCCGTTGCGCGACAAGCTCAACAAGCTGGGTCTTGGCGATGTGCAGGTGCAGGGCATCGGCAAGGGCAACGAGGCGCTCATACGTATCGGCCAGCAGGGTGATGAAAAAGATCAGACCGCAGCCGGCGCAAAAGTAAAAGCGGCACTTGGGGATGGCGTGACCATCCGCCGGCAGGAAGTTGTTGGGCCGACAGTGTCCTCTGAATTGAAGGCAACCGGCATCAAGGCCGTCATCGCGGCTATCCTGGGTGTCTTTGTCTATGTCTGGTTCCGTTTCGAGTGGCAGTTCGCCGTCGCCGGCGTCATTGCGATCATCCATGACGTCTTTATCACGACGGGCATGTTCTCGCTGCTCTGGTACGAATTCGATTTGGCGACTGTTGCCGCGCTTTTGACGCTCGCTGGTTATTCGATCAACGATACCGTTGTCGTGTTCGACCGTATCCGAGAGAACATGCGCAAGTACAAGAAGATGGATTTCGAGCAGCTGCTCGATCTCTCCATCAACGAGACGCTGTCGCGCACGATTATGACCTCGTCGGTGACGGCAGTCTCCGTTCTGGCGCTCTATCTGTTCGGCACCGAAGCGATCCATGGCTTCTCGTTCGCCATGCTGTTCGGCATCTTTATCGGCACGTACTCGTCGATCTTCGTGGCCGCGCCGTTGCTGCTGTGGTTCGGCGTCAATCGGGACACCGTGCAGGGCAAGGCCGTCGCCGACAAGAGCGCTCCGGATAAGGGCGCATCTGGCAAAGCAAAGGCGTAAGGCGGCCATGGCCGATCCTGGCAAGGCAGCTGCATCGGCCCGCTTCGATGGGTTTGTGCCGCAGCGCGCGCCCATCGATGCTTATGGCAATGGTGGCTTTCGCTTCGCCGGCATGAGCCATCGCGGCTCACTGCTGGTGCTGGATGATGGAATGCATGCTTGGTCGCCGCCGGAAATGCTGGCACCCGTAGAGTTCGACGCGCCTTTGCTGGCGCTGCTCGCACGCCTGGAAGAGCCGCAATTCCTACTGCTGGGTACGGGCACCAAACAGATCTTCCCGGATGCGCGCTTGCGCGCCGCCTTCCTTGAACGCCGCATCGGCTTCGACGTCATGGACACCGGCGCCGCCGCTCGCACCTACAACGTCCTCCTTGCAGAAGGCCGCCCGGTGATGGCGGCGCTGGTGGCGGTGGCGTAGGGTGTGCTGGAATAATACGGAGTATCACCATGGCCATTCTGACCGGACTGTCTGGCAACGAAATGTACTGCTTGGCGCTGAAGGGCTTGAAGCCTGGCGAGCTGGTGATCGGCAATAGCGTGCATTCGCTCGGCTTTATGGGCGGCATTGGTGCCGGCCTACAAAACGTGTTTGGCGGCGAAGTCCATCAGATCACCGATATCATCTCGCAGGGGCGTCACGAGGCGCAGGCGCGGCTGGAGGCCGAAGCCATCAAGCATGGCGCACAGGCAATCACCGGTGTGACCAGCGAACTGCGCACGATGCAAGGCAACACCGAGTTCCTCTCCGTTGGCAGTTGTGCCCATGGGCCCAACATCAGCGGTGGTGGTGTGGCCTCGACCAATGGTGGCGCGCAACAACTCTACTGCATGCTGGATGCGGGGTATGCGCCCAAGCGCATGGTGATGGGCAACGTGGCATACTCGGTGGGTGTAGCGGGTGGCTTGCTTGGCACGCTCAAAAGCCTCGGCCGCGGCGAGATCAAGGAGTTCAGCGATATCTTCAATGAGACGCGGCACGTCGCCCTCAATCGTATCGCGCTGGAAGCGCGCAACGCTGGTGCCAATGCCGTCGTCGGCATTGAGACACGGATCATGCCCTTCAAGGGCGTGCACGAGATGCTGATGCTGGGCACTGCAGCCCATCATCCCGCGCTGCCGGCGAGCGCCACACGTCATCCCGTCACCTCCGATCTCACCGCTGAAGAAATGTGGAACCTCGCCTACCTCGGGTTCATGCCGCAAAAACTGGTGCTGGGCACGGCCGTCTATTCGCTGGGTCTTGTCGGCGGCCTCAAAGCCATGTTTCAGAGCTTGTCACGGGGAGAGGTGAAGGATCTGACCTCGCTCATCTATGAAGCGCGTGAGCACGCCATTGGTCTGGTGCGCAAAGAGGCCGAAGAAATCGGCGCGGATGACGTGGTCGGCATCAAGACGCACATTCACGAAGCCGGCAGCCTGATCGAATTCATGGCCATTGGTACCGCTGTGAAAAAGACTGACGGTTGCAAGCCCAAGACAGAGATGCTGCCGGCGCAGGCGATCATCAAGGATCGGGACACTTGGATCACCGAGAGCGAGTACGGCTTCGCCACGATCAACAGCGACCATTGACGTGACGCAATCGGCCAGCACAGCAGAAATCATTGCCGTCGCGCGCGCCTACGAGCCTGAGCGCTACCTAGCCGCCACGCTGGCGGCAGAGCCGGAGCGAACGGCTCTCATTGCGCTGACTGCCTTTGCAGCCGATCTATGCCGGATCACTGAGACGGCCACCGAGCCGCTGCTGGGCGAAATCCGTTTGCAGTGGTGGCGCGACAGCCTCGATACGATACAAAGCGGTGGCCGCATCGGCGCGCCGTTAGCGGATGCGTTGGGCGATGTGATCGTGTCACAACGGCTGCCCGTGCCACTGTTGATTGCGATGACGGAGGCGCGTGCCTTCGATCTTTATGATGATCCAATGGCTGATACTGCGGCGCTCGATGGGTATCTGGCGAAAACAGAAGCACTCCCGTTTGAGCTGGCCTTGCGGATCCTTGGCGTCCCCGCCGGCGATGCGAGCGCGCTGGCACGACCAGCAGGCCGTGCCTTCGGTATGACGCGTCTGCTCGCACGGCTCCCGGTCTCGCTCGCACGTGGCCATGTGCCAGTGCCCTTAGCGGTGCAGCACGTTACGTTGGAGGTGATGTTGGCGGGCACTGCGACACCCGCTGTACGTGATATGATCGCCACAATGAGCACTGACATTTCCACCACACTTGCGACGCTTCGGCCACAGATTGCGGCGCTTTCGAAGACGCAAAGAGTGGCAATGCTTCCCTTGGCGATGATCACGCCTTATCTCAAGGTGATCGGGGCTCCGCAGCGCAATCCGCTGCGCGACATTGCCGACCTTGCACCGCTCACGCGTGTATGGCGCAGTGGGTGGGCCCATCTCACGGGCCGCATATAGTTGGCCGCAGTTAGTTGAGAGATCCCTCATGCCGTTGGCTCACGCAAAAAAGCTTGGAGTATTGTCATCGCGTCAGGTGATGGTCGTGATGATGGCCATTGCCGCTGGTGCATCCAGCCTTTGGGCGCAACCGGCAACAGCAGAGCCCGAAATCAAATGGCGCACGACCAACGCCTTCCGGTTGTTCACGGACCCGTCCAATTCGGACGTGCACCGCGCCACCTACGAGTCGCTGACCGAAGACGAACGCCGGACCCCGATCCTCAGTGCCGAACGCGCACTCGCCGACCGCCACGCCGATGGCTGGGCTGCAACCATGTGGGAAGACGCCTGCTGGGAGTGGACCAAGAACCGCTACGGCTGCCCGGCGCTCCAGGACTACGTCAATCCCAAGAGCCACAAGGTGCGCGCCGAAGTTCTCGAAGTCACCGACGGCGGTGCTGTTGATTGCACGTGGCTGACCGCCCCCAAAAGCGGCCGCAAACGCGGTGCAGCGCTCACAGTACCGTGTGACACGCCCGTAGAACTCGAAATTCCCTATCCAGCAGGCGCGACCGTGAGCGTGCAGGTGGGTGGCCGGCAGATCGCAGAGACCGTCGTCAAAGTCGAAGACCTGTTCATCGTCGGCATGGGCGACAGCTTCGGCTCCGGCGAGGGCAATCCCGATCTGGCAGTCCGGCTGTCGGCGGAGCGCAGCGCCGACTACGGCCTGCGCCGCAAGGATGAACCGGCGCTGGCTGGCTATCCCGCGCGTGCCGGTAACTGGTCAAAGATCGGTGACAAGCAATTCATCGAGGAAAATCCACGCTGGCTCGATCAGGCCTGCCACCGCTCGCTCTATTCGCATCAGTTGCGCGCCGCGCTGCAACTCGGTGTCGAGGACCCGCATCGGGCGGTGACGTTTGTCGGCTTTGCCTGCTCGGGGGCCGAGACAATCTTTGGCGCGTTCCTGCGCTACAAGGGCCATGAGTGGGTGCCGAGCCCGCCCGAGCTCTCCCAGATCTCAGCCGCAGCAGACGCCCAGTGCGGCACGCAAGAGGCACCGCTGGTGGATTTGCCGGAAGCCTATCACATGAACGGCCGGCTGCAGGAGCTCAAGGGCGGTCTGGTGCTCAAGAAGTGCCCAGCCGATCGCGCGCGCAAAATTGATCTGCTATTCCTGTCGGTCGGCGGCAACGACATTGGCTTCTCGCGGCTGGTGGCCAACGCCGTGCTGGCGGATCAATCGTCGCTGCGCAGTCTCGGTGGCTGGTTCGGGCAGGTGCAAGGTTTGCAAGAGGCGCAAGCGGGTCTCGATGTGCTGGCTGATCGCTACAAGGCGTTGAACCGTGCATTCCACGCGCTGCTGCACATTCCGTGGCCGGAAAGCGACCGCATCATTCTGACGGCCTATCCACCGCTGGTGTTGCTGGAGGATGGCAAGTCGCTGTGCCCGGACGGTACGTCGGGCATGACGGTGCTGTCCGACTTCCGGCTCAGCCAAGCCAAGTCGAACGAGGCGTCGGTGGCGGCCGAACGACTGCAAGGCATCATGCGCGACAGCGCCAAGAGCTACGGCTGGAGCTTCGCAGACGCGCACCGGGCCGACTTCCGCGGGCGTGGCCTGTGCGCCGGCTGGTCGAAAGACGCGCTCAACACCGCCGACGATCTGCGCATGCCGCGCTTGGTGGATGGCAAGTGGACACCCTACAATCCGTCGGAGTGGCGCGCCTATGCGCCGCGCCAACGCTGGTTCCGCACGCCAAACGATGGTTTCCTCACCGGCCATTTCCACGTGCCGCAATCGCTCATGCAGAGCGTGATGAAGAACCAGGGCCTGGAGTGGGTCCAGCTGCTGCTGGCGAGCACCTATTCCGGATCGTTCCATCCAACCGCGGAGGGACATGCGGCGATTGCCGACAGCGTCGCTGCCAAGGCCCGCGACGTCATCGAGAAGTACCAGCGCCGCGCCAACCCACGCGTGGTGACCAAGCAACGCGGCGAGTAGGCACCGGGTTCAGGTCAAGTCCCCGTCAGGCCCCCGTGTCAGGCCCCCGTGTCAGGCCCGAGTGGTGCGGCCGGGAACGAGCCGCACCTTCCGAGGCGCGGCGAGCCAGATCGCAGCCGCCGAGAGCAACGAGCAGCCAATAAAGAGCAGGAAGCCGAGCCGGTAGCTGCCAGTCGCGTCATGGACGAGGCCGGCGATCCAAGGCCCGGCCGCGCCGCCCGCAAGCAGCGCCACAGAAATCATGCCGAAAATCGTGCCGTAGTGCGGCCCCTCGAAAATCTCGGCGACGATTGCGCCCAACACCGACGTCAGCGCGTAGCCGAAAAAGCCTTGCACGAAGATCATGACGTACAGCAGCGCCATCGATGGTGCATGCTCCATGGCAATGAGAGCTGCGTAGCACGCGGCAAAGCCCGCGCAGCCGATCGTCCAGATCCATTCGCGTCCGATCCTATCCGACCATGCGCCGAGAATGATCTGCCCCGGGATACCGACGACACTGACCGCGCCGAGTGCCCACGCCGCCACGACAGGCGTGAAGCCAATTTCAGTAAGGTATTTGGTCTGGTGCACTTGGATCGCGTACCAGGCGACGAGGGCTGAGAAATAGCCGATCACGATCCACCAGAACCGGGCTGTCCGCAGCGCCCGCGCCAGCGTCCATTCGACCGACGCCCACGCCGGATCCACCACGTTAGCTGCATGCCGTCGGGCCGCCGCCACGGATGTCTCGCGATCTCCGTCCGGCAGTAACCCGATATCTTGCGGTCGCTTGAACACGAGGAACGTGATCGGTAGCACCACTATCAGCACCAGTAAGCCCATCGCCCGGCACGCAGCCCGCCACCCCTCGGCCAGAATGATCGTCTGCAGCCACGGCAGGATGACGATGCCGCCCACCCCCGCGCCTGCAAACGCGATGCTGATCGCCAGCGCGCGCCGCCGCACGAACCAGTTCGGCAGAAATTGCGAATGCGCAGTGTATGTCATCATGTTGGCGCCGCCGCCCACGAGCAGGCCGAGCGTTACATAGAGCTGCCATGGCTCAGCCAAGTAGGGTGCCAGGAACGAGCCAGCCGCCAGCAGTACGACGCCTGTGAGGATCACCAGGCGCGGCCCGCGCACATCGATGACGCGCCCCACAATCGGGCTGAGAATCGCTGACATCAGAAACCCGGCCGAGAATGCGCCCGCCGCCACACTGCGATCCCATTTGAATTCATCGATGAGCGGCGGCATCAGCAGCGAGAACGCTGTGCGTGCCGTCACCCCGATGGCCATCGTGAGGAAGGCGACGGCAATGATCAGCCAGCCGTAGTAGAACGGCAGCCGCGACGCCCAATGCGTATGGACGTCTGGCGCTGTGTTCACCAACTCACCGTTGATCACCGGTCGACAGTCGTCGCTCAACGAAGGCCGAGTAGCGGGACATCCCGAAGCAGAAGATCCAGAATACAAAGCCCGCGAACAGGTAGCCCGTCATGGCGTTGGTCGGGGCCAGCCACTTCTGGTCGGTGTTGTTCTGCTGCACGATCCCGAGCAGATCAAACAGTCCGATGATCAGCACGAGGCTGGTATCCTTGAACAGCCCGATGAAGCTGTTGACGATGCCTGGAACCACCAGCTTGAGCGCCTGCGGCAACACGATCAGGCTCATTTTTTGGCGATAGTTGAGCCCCAAGGCGTCCGCACCCTCGAACTGTCCGCGCGGAATGGCCTGCAGGCCGCCGCGGATAGTTTCCGCCATATAGGCAGCAGCAAACAACGCCACGCCCACCAAGGCCCGCAGCAACTTGTCGAAGCTCCAGCCCGGCGGCAGGAACAGCGGCAGCATCACCGATGACATGAACAGCACCGTGATCAGCGGCACGCCACGCACGAACTCGATGAAAGTCACCGACGCCCACCGCACCAGCGGCATACGTGAGCGACGTCCCAGTGCCAGCATGATCCCGAGCGGGAACGAAGCCGTAATGCCAACGCTGGCCACGACAAGCGTCACCAGCAAGCCGCCCCAGTATTCAGTCGGCACGTGTGGCAAACCAAAGTAGCCGCCGATCAACAAAACAAACGCGATGATCGGAAAGATCCCGAACAGGTAGATCGCGTTGTAGAGTTTGTAGGGCACCGACGGGATCATCAGTGGCACAAGGCCGATGATGGCCAAAATGTAAGTGAGGTCTACGCGCCAGCGCATCTCGAGCGGATAGCGGCCATACATAAACTGGCTGAACTTGGCTGTGACCATGGGCCAGCATGCGCCGGTATTGGCGCGGCAGGCCTCACCATTCTCGCCGGTCCAGGTCGCGTGGGCGACCGCAAAACCAAACAGGCCGGTGACGATCAGATAGACCAGATAGGCACCCAGGATCGTCAGAAACGTATTGCCGACTGACGAGAACAGGTTGTCACGCAACCACGCGACGGGCCCCACCTGGATGCGAGGTGGCTTGATAGCGGGCGCTTCGATGACGCCAGGCACAGCTTGAACGGCCATGGCTTATCTCTCCACCAGCGCCATGCGCGTGTTGAACCAATTCATGAATGCCGACGTGAGCAGAGACGTGGCCAGATAGACGGCCATCAACGTCATGATGGTCTCAACCGCTTGCCCGGTCTGATTGTTGATCGTGCCGACGACCTGGGTCAGGTCAGGATACCCGATGGCACCAGCCAACGAAGAGTTCTTGGTGAGGTTCAGGTAGTTGCTGGTCAGCGGCGGGATAATGATCCGCATGGCTTGCGGCACGACGACCAGCCGCAAGGTCTGGCCCTTGGAGAGGCCGATGGCGCTGGCGGCTTCCTTCTGGCCCTTGGAGACGCCGACAATGCCGGCCCGCACAATCTCGGCGATATAGGCCGCAGTGTAGAACACCAATCCCAACACGACCGCGAAGAATTCAGGCTGCACGACTGTGCCACCACTGAGGTTGAACCGACCCAGCGTGGGGTATTCGAATTGAACCGGGCGGCCCATGATGAAGAACATCAGCAGCGGCAGGCCGATCATCAGTGCGAGGCTGGTCCACAGTACTGGAAAGCGCTGGCCGGTCGCCATCTGGCGGGCATGCGCCCAGCGGGACATGAGGAAAGCGCCAATGATCGCCGCAATCAGCGCATAAAGAACGAAACTTGAGCCGACCAACCACTCTGGTTTGGGCATGAACAGCCCGCGCGTGTTGAGCAACATACCAAGTGGGAGTTCGTAGCTCGTTGACTTCGGCACGCCGTCGATGCGGGTCAACGGCTCCGGCAACTGCTTCAAAACCGCGAAGTACCAGAGGAACATCTGCAGCAGCAGTGGGCAATTACGCACGATCTCGACATAGCCGGCGGCGAGCTTGGAGATCAGCCAATTTGACGACAACCGGGCGATGCCGATGCTGAAGCCGACGATGGTGGCGAAGAAGATGCCGATCAGCGCGACGATAATGGTGTTCCAGAGCCCGACGTAAAAGGCACGGAGATAAGTCGACGTGTTGGAATATTCGATGACGGATTGCGCGATGTCGAAGCCGGCGATGTTGTTTAAGAACCCGAAGCCAGAGGCGATGTTGCGCGCCTTCAAAT
The DNA here is from genome assembly GCA_031379035.1 of Hyphomicrobiaceae bacterium. Lineage (GTDB taxonomy): Bacteria > Pseudomonadota > Alphaproteobacteria > Rhizobiales > Hyphomicrobiaceae > JABFRJ01. The sequence continues at coordinate 13,963 of JANNEU010000372.1, forward strand.
TGGTGACGGTATTCGAAATGATCATCCAGAATAGGGCCACGATAGCGGCAACAAGAATGACCTGGAAAAGAATCTCGCGCGTTTCGCGCTGGTAGAGATAGCTGACGAGCGACGGCCGTGGCGTGCCGGGGCCAGAAGATCTTGGGTCGGCGGCGATCGTCATGGGTGGATAGTCCTCTGCCAAATCATTTCAATCCAACAATCCGTCAATGCTGATCTCGATGCCCGGTGGCGTCATGGTGATCATGCCATGGCTGATACGGTGCGTCTTAACCGTGCCGTCCGCCTGGCGGGCATGATGGATGACGGGCTGTTTTTCTGGATCGACAATCAGATAGTGGTGAACCGTCGGAAGCTTGAAATAACCGTCACGTTTGATGGTCGTATCGATGGTGCGCGTTGACGGCGAAAGCACTTCCACAACGATGATTGGATTGTTCACTTCCAGCGTCGTCCGGGGGTGTTTCTCGCCGGCATAAACGAGCGCATCCGGTTCGAAGGCCACATCGGGGCTGATCCGAACGCGAATGCCATCTGGGAGCATATGAGCTTTGATTTTTGCAACACGGATCGCGGTGGCTAACGTGAGTTGAACTGCAAACTTTATCTCGGCGTGTCCCGTCAGTTCTGCGGCCATCTCGTGGACATACCCATCCAGCAGTTCAAAACGGCCGGGCACCTTCTGTGTCCAGACGGCGAACTCGTCGACTGTCAAACGATGGCGTGGCAGCACGGTCATTGCGAAACTTCAAAAAGTTTCAGTGGGGAAGTCCTTAGAGAGAAGGCCGGACCCTTGCGAGCCCGGCCTCCGGTCTGGTTAGCGGATCGGCGGGGCGTACTGGAGGCCACCGTTGGTCCACAGCGCGTTCTGGCCGCGGGCGATCTTCAGGCGCGAGCCTGCACCGACGTTACGCTCATAGCTTTCGCCGTAGTTGCCGACGCCCTTGACGATGCGGGCACCCCAATCGTTGTCGAGGCCGATGCCCTTGCCGAATTCGCCTTCGGTGCCGAGCAGGCGCTTGATGTCAGGATTGGTCGACTTCATCATGTCGCCGAGGTTGGCCGACGTCACGCCGAGTTCTTCAGCGGTGATCATGGCGTAGTGCACCCACTTCACCGTCGTGAACCACTTCATGTCATCCTGGCGCACGACCGGGCCGAGCGGCTCTTTCGAGATGATTTCCGGCAACACGATGCTGTCATCCGGAGCCTTGAGGCGCAGGCGCTCGGCATACAGGCCAGACGCGTCTGTCGTCATGCTGTCGCAACGGCCAGCGTCATAAGCGGCGACCACTTCGTCGTTCTTTTCGAACACGACGGGCTTGTAGTCGAGCTTGTTGGCGCGGAAGTAGTCGGCAAGGTTGAGCTCGGTGGTGGTGCCGGTCTGCACGCAGACTGACGCGCCCTTGAGTTCCTTGGCGCTTTTCACGCCGAGCGACTTCTTCACCATGAAGCCTTGGCCATCATAGAAGTTGACGGCGGCAAACGAGAGGCCGAGCGAGCTGTCGCGGCTGATCGTCCAGGTCGAGTTGCGGGCAAGCAGATCGACTTCGCCGGACTGCAACGCGGTAAAGCGTTCCTTGGCGCTGAGCGGCTTGAAGGTCACTTTAAGTGGGTCATTAAAGATCGCTGCGGCAAGTGCCCGGCAGAAATCAACGTCGAGGCCGGTCCAGGCACCCTTGTCGTCCGGCTGGCCGAACCCGGCAAGGCCGGTGCCGACGCCGCAATTGACGGTGCCGCGTTTCTTGACGCCGTCCAACGTATTCGTGCCTTGCGCCGAAGCGCCCGTCACGCCAGCGAGCGCGAGAGCAGCGGCAAGGCCGAGTTTAACTGCATGCTTCATGGTCTTTTCCCCTCCTAAAGGGTTCCGTTACAACCGTCGCGCAGATCGCGAGGTTCGTTACTCCAGCGCGCCCAGACCCACCGCGTTTTTACGGTTGTCGGCCTCGCGTGCCTGATCACCAATCTGCCGCCCGGCGCACTGCGCCGCAAGGCTGACCGATTGAAGATTTCGTTGGCCACCGCGGCAATCCTGCCCGCGTCGGCCCTGTTAAAACTAGTGGTTCAAGATCTGCGACAGGAACGTTTTCGTTCTGTCGTTCTTGGGGTTGGTGAAGAACTCTGAAGGCGGGCCCTGCTCGACGATCTCACCGCGATCCATGAACATGACGCGGTCGGCGACCGATTTCGCAAAGCCCATCTCGTGGGTGACACACAGCATCGTCATGCCGCCGCGTGCCAGCCCGATCATCACATCCAGCACCTCTTTGACCATTTCAGGGTCAAGCGCGGAGGTCGGCTCGTCAAATAGCATAATCTTCGGGCTCATGCAGAGCGCGCGGGCAATCGCCACCCGCTGCTGCTGACCGCCTGAGAGTTGGCCCGGATACTTGTCGCGCTGTTCGGGGATGCGGACGCGTTCCAGATACTTCATGGCGACCTTTTCGGCCTCCGCGCGCGGCATCTTTTTGACCCACACCGGGCCAAGGCAGAGATTGTCCAGAATGGTGAGATGAGGGAACAGATTGAACGACTGGAACACCATGCCCACTTCCGCGCGGACGGCGTCGATCTGCCGGATATCGCTCGTTAATTCAGTGCCGTTGACGACGATCTGCCCGGATTGATGCTCTTCGAGGCGGTTGATGCACCGGATGAGGGTCGATTTGCCCGAGCCCGACGGTCCGCAAATAACGATGCGCTCGCCCGGTGCCACCGCGAGGTTGATGTTGCGCAGCACATGGAACTCGCCGTACCACTTGTTGACCGCGTTCATGGTGATGACGGGCGCTCCCGCCGCCCCCGCCCGCATATCAGGACCGGACCCGGCTTGGGTCTGAACAGCGCTCATCTCGGCCATACAATCCTCGCTGTTACTAACGCACCGTCACGTCCGCTGGCACGATAGCGGGTTCGCCCGATCCGTGACGATGTACCGCCATGCGCAGAGCGCTAAGCAGCCATGCACGTCTATAGACCACCATTGTGGTGCTGCCTATAGGATCTTGCCAAGAGGGCTGGCGCAACATCTGTGCCCAGTTGATCGACCGATTGCCACATTTAAGTGCGCCGTCGGACGTGATCGTGCAAAGGGATGCCCTTGTTGGCCCCGTTTGTGGGGACCAGCGCGAGGATCAACTGACGTGGGGATCAACTGACATGGGGATCAACTATTGGGCACTCTTCGCGGCCACCGCCGCCAGCTTCGTGTTTGGCGGTCTCTGGTACTCGGGGTTGTCGAAACAGTGGCTCGCAGCCCTCGGCAAGACCGAGGCTGAACTCAAAGCCGGCGCGCGGCCGATGCGGTTTCTGCTTGGTCTTTCAATCGCCGGACAACTGGTCATGGCCTGGGTGCTGGCCGGGCTCCTGCTGCACCTCGCCAAGGCGGGTATTCCTGCCTCCGCCCGCAACGGCGCGTTGACAGGCGCGTTCTGCTGGCTGGGGTTTGTCGCCACAACACTCGCCACCAACCATGGCTACCAGGGCAACCGCTGGAGCCTTACGCTCATCGACGGCGCACACTGGCTCGGCGTGCTGCTGATCCAGGGGATCATCATCGGCTGGCTCGGCGTGCGCTAACCCCTTCAACGCCGGGCATCCTCAAGCATCATCGCCGCGGCTTTCTCGGCGATCATTAAGGTTGGCGAGTTGGTGTTGCCGCTGGTGATGGTCGGCATGACGGACGCGTCCGCGATGCGCAGCCCTTCGAGGCCATGCACTTTGAGGCGCGGATCGACGACAGCGCGATCATCGGTGCCCATTTTGCAAGTGCCGACGGGATGGAAGATCGTCGTCGAGATTTCACCGGCGGCCTTTGCGAGCGCCGCGTCATCGGCGATCTCAGGACCCGGTCGGAATTCCTCCGGCCGGTATCGCTGCAAGGCCGGCATCGACACGATCCGGCGTGTCACGCGGATGGCGTCGGCGGCGACCTGCCGGTCATCTTCCGTCGCCAGGTAGTTGGGGCGGATCTCGGGGTAGGCGCTGGGATCGGGCGAGACGGCGTTCACCCAACCGCGGCTCGACGGGCGAAGATTGCACACGCTTGCTGTGAACGCGGGAAACGGATCCAGCGGTTCGCCGAACTTCGGCAACGTCAGCGGCTGCACGTGATACTGGAGGTTCGGCGTTTCGCGGCTTGGATCGGAGCGCGTGAACGCACCAAGCTGAGATGGTGCCATTGTCATCGGTCCGCGCCGCATGAAGGCGTACTGCAGCGCAAATCCGGCGCGCTGCACCAGGCTTTGATAGCGCTCGTTCATCGTCGGCACGCCCGAGACTTTGAAAGCGCAGCGCACCTGCAAGTGATCCTGCAGGTTCTGCCCTACGCCTTCCAGCGCATGCGTCACCGTGATGCCGACGCGGCGAAGCAGGTCGCCGGGACCGATGCCTGAGAGTTGCAGGATGTGCGGCGTGCCGATGCTGCCGGCAGCCATCACCACTTCGCGACGCGCGCGGATTGTTTTCTGTTCGCCGTCCGCAAGGAGCGTAACGCCCGTCACGCGGCGGCCTTGCATTGTCAGCCAGCGCACATGCGCTTTGGTCATCACCGTCAGATTGCTGCGATGCTGGATCGGCCTCAAAAATCCCTTCGACGTGTTCCAGCGCACGCCCGACTTCTGGTTGACCTGGAAATAGCCGCAGCCCTCGTTGTCGCCGCGGTTGAAATCATCGGTCTTGGGAATGCCAGCTTCGGCTGCGGCTTCCCGGAAGGCGTCGAGAATGTCCCAGCGAATGCGCGCGTTCTCGATCCGCCACTCGCCGCCGCGCGCGTGGGCGCCGTCAAACGCCGACGGCTCCAATGCATACTGATCTTCGTGCTTCAGGAAATACGGCAGGCAGTCATCCCACGCCCAGCCCGCATTGCCGAGCTGCCGCCACAGATCATAGTCGCGTGCCTGCCCGCGCATATAGATCATGCCGTTGATGGAGGAGCAGCCGCCCAGCACGCGCCCGCGCGGGTAGTTCAAACTGCGTCCGTTGAGCCCTGGTTCAGCGGCGGTCTTGTAACCCCAGTCCGTGCGCGGATTGCCCATCAGATAGAGATAACCGACCGGGATATGGATCCAATGGTAATTGTCCTTGCCGCCGCTTTCGAGCAGCAGCACACGGACGGCCGGATCGGCCGACAACCGGTTGGCCAGCAGGCAGCCGGCCGTACCCGCACCGACAATGATGTAATCGTAGTCCGCATCACCAGCCGAAACTGAGGACGCCGTCTTTGCCATCGCTGCCATTGGGTATCCGAAGCGGGGGTATCCGTGGTGGGAGAGGTCGTTTCTGATAGCCGACGGGTGCGAGGCGTGGAAGAGCCTCCGCGCACGGTCCTCAGCGTAACGTCCTCAGCCTGCTCGCTTCGGCGCGTTGCTTTTGCCTTGACAACAGCCGCCGCCGGCCATCCGAGAGGCGCATCAGATCACCGACCAAGATATCACCGACCAAGGCATCTCAGGGCATCACCATGGCCAGCAAGCTCGATCAATTGAAATCCATGACCGTCGTCGTGGCTGACACCGGCGACATTGAGGCGATCAGGCAGTTCAAGCCGACGGACTGCACAACCAACCCCTCGCTCATCCTCAAGGCGGCACAGATGCCCGCCTATGCCCATCTGGTGGACGAACCGGTCACCTGGGCCAAGACGCAATCGGGCAGCAAGTCCGTAGTCGCCGCCGCCGCGTGCGACCGCGTCGCGGTCAACTTCGGCGAGGCGCTGACCAAGATCGTGCCCGGCCGCGTCTCCACCGAAGTGGACGCGGATATCTCATTCGATACGGCCGCATCCATTGCGAAAGCGCGCGCGCTGATCGCCGAGTATGAGCGCCGGGGTGTCGGCCGCGAGCGCATCCTCATCAAGCTGGCATCGACGTGGGAAGGCATCAAAGCCGCTGAAGTGCTCGAAAAAGAAAAGATCAATTGCAATCTCACTTTGCTGTTCTCGTTTGCGCAGGCGCGCGCGTGCGCTGAAGCCGGCGTATTCCTCATCTCGCCCTTCGTCGGGCGCATTCTCGATTGGCACGTCAAGGCGACAGGCACACAGTTCACGGCTGAGACCGATCCTGGCGTGCTGTCGGTCCGCCGCATTTTCCAGCACTACAAAGCGCAAGGCTTTGCCACCGTTGTCATGGGGGCGTCGTTCCGCAACACCGGCGAGATCGAAGCCCTGGCCGGCTGTGACCGCCTCACCATTGCGCCGGCGCTGCTTGAACACCTGGCGAAAGACAACGGCACGCTGCCACGCGTGCTTGATGCGGCGAAAGTCGCCACCGCTACAAAAGGCACGCCCTTCACCGAACCCGGCTTTCGCTTTGCCCACAACGATGACGCGATGGCGACAGAAAAACTCGCCGAAGGCATCCGGCTGTTCGCGGCCGACCTCGGCAAGCTGCGCGAGATGATGACGGCGCGCATTGGGTAATCACGCGAGCGAAACATAACAGCGCGTCGCGGATCAAGTCTTGGGACTGCGACGGCTGCACGCGTGCTGCTGAGAATTGGTGAGGAAGCATAATGCCCATGCGAACAGGTGAACACATGAGCGACGTCAAGCCGTTCGTGGTCGTCTCCTCGCCGGAAATGCACGCCATGGCGCAGGGCGTCGTCGACAGCATCAAGCGGCAGCGTAAAATCACCTTGCCGCATCACACGGTCGGTTTCGAGCGTTTCAAGAACGGCGAATTGCTGCCCCGCATTGCGGAGACGGTCCGCCGTCAGCATGTGTTTTTCTTCCACGGCATGCAGGTGCCTTCGCCCAACGATGGCGTGATGGGCGCACTCCTTGTCAACGATGCGCTGCGGCGCGCGTCGGTCGCCGGCATCACGCTCGTCGCGCCCTATCTGCCGTATCTGCGGCAGGATCGCAAAGACCGTCCGCGCGCGCCCATTTCAGCCAAGATGCTAGCCGATGTGCTGGGCTCAAATCCGTCGCTTGAGCGCGTCGTGACCGCCGACATGCACACCGATCAGGCACAGGGCTTCTTCGGCATCCCGGTGGACAACATCTCGTGCATGAAGCTGTTCGCGCAGTTCGCTGGGAACCACATCGAGAGCATCGGCGAGTGCGTCATGGGCTCGCCTGACGTGGGCGGCGTCGGGCGTGCGGAGTTGTTCGGGAGCTTGGCCGGTGCGCCGCTCATCGCTTTCTGTCAGAAGAAGCGCCCGGCGGCCAACAAAAGCATCACTGGCGCGACCGCCGGCGACAAGGTGAAAGGTCGGCGCGTGATCATGGTCGATGACATGATCGATACGGGCGGCAGCACGATCGGCGCTGCAAAAAAGTTCATGGCTGATGGTGCCACCCACGTCGATGTGTTCGCAACGCACGCCATTTTCAGCGACGGCGCTGAAGACCGTCTCGCAAAATCTGGTTTGCGGATCTTCACGACGAATTCGATCCCGCGGCACGCCGAATACATGGAAAAGCATAAAAAATGGCTCACCATCATTCCCGTCGAAGAGTTGCTTGCGGAAGCCGTCTACCAAGCCTCCCTCATCGGCGGCAGCGTCAGTAAGTTGTCGGTTTAGGCGTACGCGAAAACGGGGACCAATTTTCGCCCGTCCCCTTGTCCGCTATCCCAACCCCAACGCCAACTGCACTGGCTTGAACGAGCGGCGGTGGATGTCGGTGACGCCGAGGCGGTCGATGGCCAGCCGGTGCTCGGGCGTGCCGTAGCCTTTGTGACTCTCGAAGCCGTAGCCGGGGTAGGTGCGCGCATTGGCGATCATCAGCCGGTCGCGGGTGACTTTCGCAATGATGGAGGCGGCGGCAATGGACAGGCACTTCGCGTCGCCTTTGACGATGGTGCGCGTCTGGCAGGTCAGCCGCGGCGCTTTGTTGCCATCGATCAACGCCAGGCGCGGGCTGGACGAGAGCGCCGTCACCGCCTCCGCCATCGCCCACAACGTCGCATTCAAAATGTTGTCGCGATCAATGCGGTGCACATCGGCAATGCCGACGCCAACCTGGGCGGTGGCCATGATGCGCGGGTAGAGGGCTTCGCGCGCTTCGGCATCGAGCGCTTTGCTGTCGGCGATCCCAGCGGGAATATTGTCGGGATCAAGCACCACTGCGGCGGCAACCACTGGTCCGGCCCAGGGGCCTCGGCCCGCCTCGTCAACGCCGCAGATCGGCCCGCCGGCAAGGCGCAGTTCGTTCGCTTCGAGTTCAAACGTTGCGTGCACGAGATCAGTCCGCCGGGGTCAGACCCATGGGTCTGACCCCATGGCTCGCTGCTGAATATTTAACGCGAACGTTGCGGGATTCGGTGCGCCGCGTCAAAGGCTTGGCGCAGGTTTGGCCAGCCCCCGCGACCGGACAGCCCAGTTGCGTCACCTTGGTGGCTCGCCTATGCATGCCGCAAAGCTGCCTGGCGGCGCGACGGAATGCGCCAACACTCTGGTAAATAACATGGATCAGTCACCATCGATGAGACCGGCCGAGCGGCCAGACGCCACCGTGCTGCATCCGCGCGACGGCGGACGCACCCTGTCCGTCGTTGTGCCGGTCTACAACGAGGAGCGCGGGCTCGATGCGCTGATCGGCCGGTTGATCCCCGTGCTTGAGGCCACCGGGCTGGCCTGGGACGTAACGTTTGTCGACGACGGTTCACGCGATGGCTCGCGCGAAGTGTTGCGGCGGCTGCATCAGAGCGATTCGCGCCTCAAGGCCGTGTTTCTCAGCCGCAACTTCGGCAAGGAGATCGCGGTGGCCGCCGGCCTGTCCTATGCCACCGGCGATGCCGTGGTGCTGATGGACGCCGATCTCCAACACCCACCCGAGACGCTGACGCAGTTCGTCGCCCAATGGCGCGCCGGCTACGACATCGTCTACGGCCAGCGCGACGACCGCACCGCCGACGCAGCACTCCGCCGCCTGTTCAGCCGCGGCTTTTACAAAGCCTTCGAGAGCCTCAGCGGCACCACCCTGCCCGATGGCGCTGGCGATTTCCGGCTGCTTGATCGCAAAGCCGTCGATGCCATGAACCGCTTCGGCGAACGCGCGCGCTTCAACAAAGGGCTTTATGCCTGGATCGGTTTCAAGACGGTCGGCGTCGATTATCACGTACCGCCCCGCTACGACGGCGGCACATCGCGCTGGAAGCCCCGGCAACTCTGGCATTTCGCGCTTGATGGCATCGTCTCGTTCTCAACGGTGCCGCTGCGCATCTGGTCCTATCTCGGCCTCGTCGTGTCGATGGCGGCGTTCGGCTATCTACTGGTGTTCCTCACCCGCACGATCATTTTCGGCAACGACGTGCCGGGCTTCCCGAGCCTGTTGATCTCGATCATGTTCTTTGGCGGTGTGCAGCTGATCTCGCTCGGCGTCATCGGCGAATACATGGGCCGCATCTACGAAGAGGTAAAGGGCCGGCCGCTGTTCCTCGTCTCCGACGAGATCGGCGTTGTGCCACGCAAGGGCCAGAATGCCGGCCGCCGCACGGGCGATCCGCTATGACGGCCGCACGGACGGCATCTGGCCCGCCCGCTATCATCCTCAATGCCGACGACTACGCCATGACCGACGGTGTTTCCCGCTCCATCGAAGCATTGGCGCACGGACGTCGCTTGTCCGCCACCAGCGTCATGACCACCATGCCGGAGTGGCCAGCTTCGGCGCCGCGCCTGCGTGGTTTTCGCGACCGCATCGCCATCGGCCTGCATCTCAATCTGACGCTCGGCGCGCCGGCTGTTCCCATGCCGAAGCTTGCGCCGGGTGGCGCGTTCCCAAGCTTGGGTGGACTACTCAAGCAGGCGCTGACGGGGCGGCTGGACAAGATCGAAATCGCCGCCGAGATCGCCCGGCAACTCGACCTGTTCGAACGCCACCTGGGATTTCCGCCCGATCACGTCGACGGACATCAACATGTGCAGGTGCTGCCGGTGATCCGCACCGCGCTGCTTGATGCGCTGGAGAAGCGTTACGCCAAAGCGCCGCCACTCATCCGCGATCCGTCGGATACAGCCGATCAGTTGATGGCGCGCGGCGTGGCCGGTGCCAAAGCGCTCACTGTCAAGGCATTGTCCGCAGGTTTCGCGCGCGCCGCGCGGCGGCGAGGGCTGCCGGTCAATAGCCGCTTTGCCGGGTTTTCGGCGTTTAATACGGCGGCCTCCTATCAAGCAGAAATTGTCGGCGAGTTGGATCGCGGCGCGGCGCGTCGCACGGGCCTTGCCGTGATCATGTGCCATCCCGGCTATGCGGACGCAGCATTGGCAGCGCTCGATCCCGTCGTCGAACGCCGCCAGCAGGAGCACGACGGCCTGATGCAACTCGACGCGCTGGAAGCTCGCATCTGGCATGCAACGCGGGCCGTCGATGGCGCGCCCATCGACTGGACGGCAAGCGGAGCCGTCGCATGAGCGACGGCCCCCAAACCAGCGGACTGTCGCACTGGCTGGGATTTCTGGCTTCTGGCATCACGTCGTTTGTCGTGGATGGTGGCGTCTTGAAGCTGTTGACCGCCGGTTTTGATGCCCCCGTGCTGCCGTCGCGCGTCGCCAGCATCGCAGTCGCGATGACCATAGGCTGGCTCATGCATCGGACATTCACGTTTCGCATCACGGCCCGGCCGACGCTGACCGAGTTTCTCCGCTTCATCGGTGTCGCGTGGTCGACGGCGGTTGTGAACTATCTGCTGTTCGCCGCCATCCTCTACGTGCGGCCCACGCTTGAACCGCTGATTGCGGTGTTCATCGCCGGCCTCGTCGCGATGGTCTGGAGTTATCTTGGCCTGCGCTTCGGCGCATTCCGCGGACGGGGCGGATAGACGTCCACCCCGCTGGCCGTCTATTTCAACGCATACTGCGCAACGCCGCCGCCGAATGACCAATCGATCAGCGCGTTCTCGGCGAGTGCGATCATGATGTCGTCGGCGCGCCAGCCACCCGCAGCAGCGTGCTCGACCGTCTGGCGATAAAGCGCGCGCTTCTGGTCGTCGGTGCGTCCACGCCTCAGCGCGATCTCAACGACGCTCGCGTCAGACGTTCTGCTCAGGTTCGGGAATGCCGGATCGATGGAGCGGGCGGTCTCGGCGTATCGCGTGACCAGCTGAAACCGGTCAGCCGCGGGCACATCGCAGGTGGCAACCAGCGCGGCATGCACCGCATCAGCCAGCGCGCGCACCTTCGCGTCCGACAGGTTCGCAGGGACGTGGATCTTGACGAGCGGCATCAGCGGCCTCCTTCAGCGATTGGATCAGGCACCGGTCTATTATGGCTATTAAATTCAGTAATTATACATTATAGGTGTTCTCTCGCGAAATTATTTCATGAATGGCTCTGATGTCTGGTTCCGGCGATTACGCGATCTTTGTACGCACCGTGGAACTCGGCAGCTTTGCGTCGGCAGCCGTTGAGACCGGGCTCAGCCCCTCAGCTGTGTCGAAGCTCATCCTCCGCATGGAGGATCGGCTGGGCGTCAAGCTGCTGCACCGGACCACGCGGCGGCTGGTGCTGACCCAGGAGGGCGAGACCTATCTCGCCCACTGCCGGCTGATCCTGGCGGCCATCGAGACGGCGGAAGCTGACGTCACGGCATCACGTGGCCAGCCTCGCGGCCTTATCCGCGTCAATGTTGGCACGGCCTTCGCCAAGCATCGGCTGATCCCGCTGTTGCCGGAGTTCAGTGCACGCTTCCCAGAGATCACGCTCGAACTCTCGATCACGGACCGGCGGATCGATCCCATCGCCGATCAGATCGATGTCACCGTCCGCGTCGGTCCGCTCGGCGACAGCCCTTTGCTCGCGCGCCGCATCGGCACAGTGGAACGCATCATCACGGCCAGCCCCGTTTACCTGGAACGTCACGGCAAACCTACGCGTCCAAGCGACCTGCTTCATCACAACTGTCTTGTACTCACTGGCTTCGCGCGACTTGCGGAATGGCCAATGATCGACGACGGCGCGCGCACGCTGATTGCGGTCAAAGGCACACTGACGTGCGACAGCGCCGACGCGTTGCTCGATCTGGCGGTGGCCGGCTACGGCATCGTGCGGCTCGGCGACTTTTTGGGCGAAGAAGCCCTCGCGACAGGCGCGTTGGTCCGCCTTCTCGATGACTGCCACGAGCCAGACGCCCAACCCATCAATGCCCTTATCCTCCCTGGCCGCCAAGCGCTGCCCCGTGTGCGCGCATTCATCGACTTCCTTGCCGATGCCATGGCGAAGCGGCACATTTAGTCTACCGCCGCGCCCGCCCTCTGAGCGCCACTTCGAGCCGTTCGACGGCGTCCCACCGCATCAGTTCATGTTCGCTGTGCTGGAAGCCGGCGAGCGTAGCGATGTGCTCGCGCACGCGTTGCAGCATCGTTGGTTGCCGCTCGTCAGCGCCTCCGCGAATGGCAGCGATCGGGATGATGCGGTCGCGGCCGGTGGGCACTTCAGTTTTGATCCGCGGCATGAGGGTGCGTTTCAGGCGTTGGGCTGCAACCTTGCCAGCCGGATCGGGATGCCGCTCGAAGTGGGCGATGTAGGGTCCCCACAGGTCCTGGCGCGCAGCCATGCGGTCTGCGGCCGGTGGCGTCAGACGCTCAGGCATGAACGGTTCGAACGGCGCGTGGCTCAGCCAGTCATAGGCTTTGCGCCACAACTCGGGTGGCACGCGCTTGTTCTTATGACCGCGCAGCTGCACAATCGCGGGCATGGTCGGATCAATCTCGTGCAGGCCAACCTCGATGCACGCCACGATGCGGCCAGAGCGCATGATGCGCGCCACCATCGACACACCGTTGGCAAGCCGCCCGGCGAACTGTTCGAGGCAATTGTCGAGTTCGGCCGCAGCGGCAATGTAGTCCTCGGCGCGTCGCAGCGCTTGGAACTCGTAAAGCCCGATCTGCGCATCCGGAATCCACGGCTGCAGGGCACCATTGCCCAGCCACTCCACAAGCGCGATCCGCTTGATCCAAACATTAATATCGTCGCTCAGCGCGCTCGTGGAGCGGCGTGTGTCCCAACCCGATTGCAGCAAGGCGTGCCCGCGCGTGCCCTGCTGGCTCGAATACCAGTACCACGCCGACACGAGGCCGACCCGCTGGGGCAGCATCGCACCCATCAGCACGGACCAGTTGCGCGCTGTCCACAGCGCAAACTCGCGCCCACCCGATAGATAGGCGTCGGTCACCGCGATGAACCACGCCTGCGCGCGCCGCCGCTCCGCTGGCACGAATGATCCGAGCCGCAGCGCGAAATCGGCGTCGCACGGCAATCGCGGCATCATTTCGGTGAACGTTCCGGCCGGCAAACGGCGCAGCCAGACCGGCAGATCGATGGTTTCGGAAATGTGACGCAGGCTCGCCCCCTCAAGCGCCAGCGCCATTGCTTCGTCACGCGGCTGTCCGGCGTTGTAGCCGGCCGCCATGGCGAACAGTAGTGCGGGAAAACTATCGGCAAGATCTTCAAGTTGCGGCGCGCCATGGGTAATCGCCGCAACGCGCGGGCGCACGTTGGCTTGGAAATCGGCGATCCGTCGTTCCCGGCGTTGCGCCGGGTCCTCCGTCCGTGTTCTGGCGGCGTTTGCGGACACAGATCCGCTGACCGCGCGATCATCACTCGACATCGTTGTTGCTCGCCGTGCTGGAGCGGCTGAAAAATTCCCCTGGCCACACGCTTCCTGTCCCGACCAAAAGAATTAATGACACATCGTGGCGAAATAGCGGGCGCAATGGCCGCTGTGTGCCGCAGCAGTCTCGTTGTGACGGCGGCAATTTAAAATGGCGGCACACGGTGTGCTCAGACGAGCAGCACGCGTTGAACACCGTATCCCGCGCTGCTGGCACCTGGCTGCAAATGCCAGTCGCGAACGTTGCGCATTTCGCCGGTGTCGCGCACGCGGCGAAGGTGCGCGAGATCGGCCGTTCCATGCACCCATTGCGCGGTGTTCAATGGACCTTCAACCAGCACACCGGTGTCGGATAGCCCGCGCTCGGCGGGCACAAAGATGCCTGCAGCACCGCTGTTTCTGTCGACAGCCGGCGACCAAAGCGCCTCACCGACGGTGGGCGATTGCACGGTGACACAGCTGTTTTCAAGCGCGCGGGCCAAAGCGGCCGTGCGCACGCGATGAAAGCCGGAGACGAACTCCGTGCACGATGGCACCAGCACGATCTCTGCGCCAGCCGCACACAAGGCATGCACCAGAAGTGGGAACTCGCTATCGTAACAGATGGCGATGCCAATTGTGCCGAGTGCCGTTTCAAAAACGGTGAGGCCCGCGCCTGGTTGAATGCCCCAGTCACGCTCAAACGGCGTCATGATCTGCTTGTCTTGCGCGCCATAGGCGCCGGACGGCGCAAAAAGCCGCGCGCGATTGACGAATGTGCCGGCGGCCGTGCGGCACGGCCCACTGGCGGCGAGAATGTGCACGCGGTGCGCCTGCGCGAGACGCGCATGCACAGCCATCATCTGCTCCATGCCAGCTGCGGCAGCAATTAGCGAACCGGCCAGACTTTCAGCCGCCGCGCCACCGGCCCCCGCATATTCCATGGCACCGTATTCGGGAAACACCAGCAGCTCCGCGCCGTCACCCGCGGCTTCGGCGACCCAATGGGCAAGCTTGGCCTCATAGGCAGCCAGGGTAGCAAACCGCTCGACCGGATACTGTGCGGCGGCAATCCGCACGGTGTGAGACGGCATCGTCACAATGGCCGGATCCAGAACTGCATGGGCTTGTCGGTCTTCTCGGTCTCGCCGAGATCCTTCCACGAGAAATGGGCGATCATGCCGTCGAGTTTTTTGTAGCCGCGCTTGGTCCAGAACGGGTCGAGTTTGAAGTAGCTTTCCGGCCGGCGCGGATGATCGTCGGGGCGCACGACGCCGCAAAAAGCAGTGTGTGCGAAGCCGCCAAGATCGCGGGCATGTGCCTCTCGCGTTTCAAAGAATTTGTGCCCAAGCCCGCGCCCGCGATGGGATGCCAGCAGGACAGACTCGCCGAAGTAGAATAACTTCTCGATGTCGTATCCGGCCTGTTTGAAGGGAGCAGCGAATTCCTCTGCGTGATGGGTCATGGGCGCGCCTGTCGCTACGCCGACAATCGTGTCACCGTCACGCGCGGCGACGATGACCGCCCCCTCGGATGCGGCAAACTCTTTCAGATAGTTTTCTTCGTAGGCCAAGGTCCCGTCGTAGAGATAGGGCCAGTCACGGAACACAGTCATGCGCAGTTCCGCCAATGCGGGCAGCGCTGCCGCCATGGCAGGACCGGTCAGGCGTTCGAGGGTGATGGTCATGGCGAGTGGATCCGCGGCGTTCAACCGTTTGGTCTAAGGACCAAGGCATAATGTGATCGCGCGCAGATCTTATCAAGGCGACGTTGCCGCTCGGCGCTCTTAGGGGTGAGAGGCCTGTGTGGAGCGGGTTTTAGCGCCGCGAGAGGAAGGTTGGGTGAGGGGTGCCGGCTGGGCTGCTTTGAAGGGACTACTTGCCACTTCCTCCTCCGCCTCCTCCTCCTCCTCCTCCGCCTCCACCTCCCGGGGTGGTCGTCGAAGAGGCCGCGACCATCAATGAGGGGTGGCTTTCGAATCCGCTGTTATCGATGGCCGTGATCCGGT
>JANNEU010000037.1:0-12697 GCA_031379035.1 Hyphomicrobiaceae bacterium
AGCTCCGCAAGTAGACATTTTAGAAGGCCGTAGTCGTACTTGCCTTCAAGCGCCGCGTGGGCTGGTCCGAGCTTCCCCGTCTCCAATGTCTGACACGTCTCAAAGGCTGCGGTGATCTCATCGATCTGGGCGGCGTCCAAAGGCAGCACGTCCTTGGCGTTCACCAGGCTCGCGGCAATGGCGTCAGCGAAGTGGCCGTAGACGGTGCTAATTTCGAGTCCGCGCGCGGTCGCAATGTCCTCCGCGCTTTTGCCGGCGAGGTGCTGGGCTAGGGTCACGTTGATGGTCGGCGAAAGCTGATTGACCAGCATGGGATGTGCTTTGAATTGGCTGATGACTTCCAAAAAGGCCTCGCCATAGCGCGCAATCTTGCGATCACCGAGGCCAGAGATATCGTGCAGTTCGGCCTCGTTGGTGGGGCGCTTATGCGCCAGTTCCACCAGCGTGCGATCATGGCAGATGACATAGGGTGGGAGCCCCGCATCCGTTGCCAACTTCTGGCGCAGGACCTTGAGCGCTGCGTAGAGGCCTTCGCTGCCGCCCGATAGGGTTGCTGCGCCGGACGCCTTGTCGCGTGCGGCTTTCCCACGCTCAGTCTTTGCCGTCGCTGTTACTTCACGCATCAGAAATTGTTCTTCACCGCGCAGCAGTGGCCGTGCGCGATCCGTCAAAGTGAGGGAGCCGTGTCCCTCTTCGTCCGTCGTCACATAGCCGGTGGCCATCAGCTGCCGAAACAGACCACGCCACGTATCGGGCTTCAGCTCTTTGCCGGTGCCGAAGACCTTCAGCTTGTCGTGGGCGTTCTTCTGGATGCGTGGATCGGCCTTGCCAGCCAGCACATCGACGAGGTAGCCGACGCCAAACCGCTGACCTGTTCGATAGATTGCTGACAGCGCTTTTTGAGCGGCGACGGTGCCATCAAATGTGCGTGGTGGGTTAAGGCAGGTATCGCAATTGCCGCAACCGCCGGCGTGCGTTTCGTCGAAATAGGCCAGCAGTCTTTGGCGGCGGCATGACGCCGTCTCAGTGAGCCCGATCAGCGCATCAAGCTTTTGCCGTTGCATCTGTTTGTGGGCATCGGCCCCCTCGCCTTGCGCGATCCATTGGCGCTGCGTGATGATGTCCTGGATGCCATAGCACATCCAGGCGTTGGCCGGTTCGCCATCGCGGCCAGCGCGGCCGGTCTCCTGGTAGTAGCTCTCAATCGACTTCGGCAGATTAAGGTGGGCAACAAAGCGCACGTCAGGCTTGTCGATGCCCATGCCGAAAGCAATCGTCGCGCAGATGACCAAGCCATCATCTTTCAGGAATTTCTCCTGCGTCGAGCGGCGCGTCTCAGGTGGAAGGCCGGCGTGATAGGCGAGCGCGCGCCGCCCCTTGGACGTCAGCCAGGCGGCAGTCTCCTCGACGTTTTTTCGCGATAGGCAATAGACGATGCCGGCCTCGCCCTTGTGCTCAGTCTCAATAAACTGCAGCAGGCGTTCCCGGCCGGCCAACGAACCTTGTTCACTGATGGTATAACGGATGTTTGGCCTGTCGAAGGACGCAACGAACCGCTCAGCATTTTCCAGCCGCAACTCGGCAACAATTTCGTCGCGCGTGCGCTGATCGGCGGTCGCGGTGAGTGCGATCCGAGGCACGGACGGAAATCGTTCTGGCAGGATGCGCAGCTGGCGGTACTCGGGCCGGAAGTCGTGGCCCCATTGTGCCACGCAATGCGCCTCGTCGATGGCGAAGACCGAGAGGTCGGCACGCTCGAGCAGCGCCAGCGTGCGCTCCTGCACCAACCGCTCTGGAGCGACATAAAGGACGTCGAGCGTACCACTCGTGATTGCCGCCTCAACGGCCTGAACTTCAGACCATGACAGTGTTGAATTGAGGAACGCGGCGCGGACGCCGACCTCCTTGAGGGCATTCACCTGATCTTGCATCAGCGCGATCAGCGGCGAGACCACAACACCGATGCCACGGCGAACCAGCGCCGGTATCTGATAACAGAGCGACTTGCCGCCGCCGGTTGGCATCAGTGCCAGCACGTCGCGGCCGTCAATAAGTGCGCTGATGATCGCCTGCTGATGCAAGCGAAAGGATTTGTAGCCGAACGTCTTTTCCAGGATCGCTTGCGCGTCGTCCATCGTTGGCCGTTCCCCCAGTTCTGGCCCCTCGGGTGTGGGCGGCTGGCGCTTGGTTGCCGAGTGCGATCGCATCGTGACCTTTTTCGCCCGAGCCGTCTATTGCGGCGTCCATTGACAGGCTCAAGCCAATAGGCCGATTCGGCATGCGCATGCACATCTGGCGGAAGGTCATCCCCAGGGCAGAGCGCTGGTGCCCCGGAAGCCCTGGCGCGTTAACACACGGTGGCCACAAAGCTGTATGCGGTGTATGCCCTCAACTCGCTATCCTGGGCGGGGTGCCCTTTTTGCCGCCAGCGCTGCTGGTTTACCGGAGGTGTCTCATGAGACGATTGCTCGGTTTGCTCATTCTGGCCGCTCTTGGTTTTTACGTCGCGTGGCCGGCATGGTCGGGCTACCGGATTGCCGAGGCCTTGAGTGCCAAAGATGCCGGCGGGCTTGAGGGGAAGATCGATTTTCCGTCCGTGCGTGAAAGCTTACGGCCGGTGGTGACAGCCGAGATGGGCAAACGCATCGATCAGGAGATGCGCGCCCTTGGTCCGCTGGGGCAAACCTTGGGACAAACGCTGGGCGGCGATATGAAAACTCAGATGCAGGGCAAGCTTGTCGATCAGATGCTGATGGCTATCGTGACGCCGGACAACGTTATTCGCATCGCCCACGAGGGCGGCAACATCGCTGCGACTGTCGAAAAGATCCTCGGTGAGGCGGCGGGGCAAATTGGTGCGCTGACAGCCGGCGCGGCCCCGGGCAATGCGACCCCGTCGGGCGGTGGAGGTGGCGGCATCGGCGGCATGCTGGGCCAAGTGCTAGGCGGTGCCACCGGCGGCGCGCCGGGCGGCGGTGGCGGTGACCTCGCCGGGATCCTCGGCAAAGCCCTGGGTGGGATGAAAAAGTCGGCTGACGCAGCGCCGGCTGCGCCTGAGACAAAGTCTGGTGCTACACCTGCCAAACGTAGCTTCGGCTTGGGCAATCTCAAAGGCTTTGGCTTCGATGGCCCGCTCGCCTTTTACGCCTCTGTGGCACGTGATGCAGCACAGCCCAAAGCGGACGGCACCATCGGCATGTCGTTTACGGGTGGCGATTGGAAATTGACGCGGGTGGTTCCCAATATCTGACCGCGTTATCGGCCAACGCGGCTATGCCGGCTCTGGATGGACCTTGAAGGCAGGGCGCAACTGCCCTGCCCACACTTCAGGGACCAGCAGACGACGCTTGGCGGCGATGCCGATCACCAGCAGGCCTGGCCATGCCAAATAGGCGAGAATTTCCAGGTTCTCGCCGAACGAATTGAAGACGAGGACCAACACCATGCCGAACGCGGCTCGGGCTACCGCGTCGCGCTGCGCTTTCGCGAGTAGCTCGAAGAAGCTCCATGCAAGTGGCAACGCGAGCGCGGCAAAACCCAGTGCACCCTTCACGAACAGCAGTCCGTGCCACGTGTGGTGAGAACCAATGGGCATGAACTCCACCAGGTGCGAGCCCCGTTCGACCACGCCATGGCCAAAGATGGGTGCCTCCGTTTGCCAGCGGTGATAGGCGATGCGTGCCAGTGCGGAGCGGACGCGTGAGGAATCGGCACGTGCACCCATAAAGGCCTGAACTGCGTCATCGATGGCATCTTTGACCTGCGTGAGCAGCAACATGCCAATCGTAAAGAGAAACGCGGCAATCGCTGCCGGCCAGGCGCGTAGAAGGCTCGACATCAGCGGTAAGCCAATCAGCAACAGTGGAACCGCAATCAGCGACAAGCGCGATTGCGACAGCGCACAAACAACCACCGCTGAAAGGATACCGGTGATGCGCCAGCGCCAGCGTGTATCAAAAATTCCGCAAACGAGTCCGATGTGGGCGCAGAACGCGGCGGCCGGTGACCATGGCGCAAAGTAGAACAAGCGGAAGCCCAGCGTGCCTTGGTCCCACGCGTGCGTGCTGACCGCAAAGAAGGTTGGACCGGGCCCTCCGAGATAGGCAAGCGGCGATACATAGAGCGTATCTGGCACACCTGCGTAAGCGCAGACGATCAAGATTGGCGTTACGACCAGGCACTGGGCTGCCAGAATATTGTTCGCGCGAAAGACGACGATCGGTTTAATTCGTAGCTGTGCACCGGCGAAGATAAACGCCGCCATCAGCCCCCAGCCCTTGAACCAACCAAGCAGTGATTTTATGAACTGCGATGCTTCGAGATCGAAGTCGATATGCGCCGCGACAAGTGCGAGCAGCATGGCCGTCATGCCAACCAGCCAGGTTGTGACGCCCCAAGGCAGCGGCTGCGATTCGTGACCGCCATCATAGACCAACCCAATGCGACGTCCCACGGCAATCGCCACCAGCACCCACCCGAGCAATGGGAACAGGTGATAGAGTCCCCCGATGAGCCAAAGCCCCCAGGTACTGACGATCATCCAGAAAACGAGACGTTCTTCCGGCGTTTCGAGCGGTGGTAGGATTGCAGCCATGCGAGCATCCAGGCGAGGCAGGCGAAAAAGCTGCCGCTGACGCCACCCAGCGCCGCATATAGCGGCCGGGGTTGCGCTGCGGCTTCGGCGATGTCTGGTGGGGCGACGACTTGTACGATCGGATAACTGCCGTAGATGTCGGACTTTGAGCTGTCCAGGCGCGCCATGGCGGAGCCCAAAACGGCATCGGCGACGAGTTGTTCCTTCTTGAGCTCTTCAAGACGCGCGGCAACGGGACTGAGACGCGACACGTCGGCTTCGATGCGGGCGCGTTCGATGTTCAGCGATGTCAGTTCGCGCCGGCGGCCTTCGAGCACAGCGTCATTGCGCACGAGCTGGGCGTATAGCTCGGAGCGCGCTGAATTGCTCACTACGGTCACCAGACGCTCGACGTCCGGCATGCCCGCTTCGCTGGGCATGATCCGCGTAATGACTCCCCTTAAACGCGAAAGAGCCGCGTCGCGGCGATTGAGTGTGGCGAGCCGTTGCGGATGCCGGTCGCCGAATTTTTCGTCGTCGGTGGCGAAGAGCGTGGCGGCGTCAACATATTCCTGCATCACCTTCTGAAGGCCCGGATCGCCAGCGAGCCGCAGGGCATGCCCTGCCTCCAGTGGCGTGATCCCAAGTTGGGAGGCGAGGCGCGCCTGCTCGTCGGCGGCCTTGTCGACTTCGCTGCCGAGATCGAGAATGCGACGGCGCAGCATCGTGAGGCCGGTGACCATTTCGGCGAACTGATTGGCCGAGATCAGACCGGCATCGACCTGGGCGCGGACGATGTTCTCACGCGCGAGCCTGGACCGGTTGTGATAGTCGGCCAAGTTGTGCTGGACGGCAGCCGCGCGCTTGTTCAGCTCGTCTTCGCGCAATCGTTCGAGCTCCACGTTGAAGGCGGCGATCAGAGCGTCGCTGCGCCGCTTCGCTTCCTCGGGCGTGCGGCCGGCCATTTCGAACAGCATGAGCGCGGTCTCATCAACCAGCTTCACGCGGGCGCGGCCGAATTCGGTCAACGAAATACCCAGCGCGTGTGCTGCGGCCGAGCGGACTTTTTCACCGTCGGCGATCTCTTTGTAGACGACTTTTGGTGACAGCGCGGCGCTGGAAAAAGGCGAGCTTGGTGTCGAGTTCGTTTGGCCGATACTTTCGAGCGAGACGCTGACGCTGCTGGTGGCACCCGGCAAATTCAAAGTCCACCGGCTGATGTAGGTGCGGGGCGTGAACGCAAGATAGGCGCTGACAAACACCCAGATGCAGGTGACTGACAACATCGCACCGCGCACATAAGGCCACACCTGATCGGTCTTGCGCCGTGCACGCGGTGTCCCGCGCGCGTCCGCCTGGGCAGCGCGCTGGTCCAATGCAATGTCGCCGACCTCAGGCATCGAGTGATATGCAACAGTGTGTAATTTCAGGGTTTCGGAAGTTAACCTTCGCGCGATCCCCCTTATTTTCCATTACTTGTTGTGCCAATCGCGACGGCCAATACCGCTCGTAGGTGCAAAAATGAATTACCGAAACAGCACAGGCCTTGCCGAGTTGCGCAGGCACACGGCTGCGCCGGCCGTATCCGCCGGGTGTCGCACGACCAGGACTGTCGGATGGCGGGGGCTACGCTGGCTTGGCGAGACGCCCGAACCGCTGCCCGAGTTCCAGCTTCAAACGCGGAAGCCAGAAATCGCCGATGGGCGAAAACTGCACAGGTACCCCGGCCCCATAGACGTGGCAGGTGCGCGCCGGAACAATACACTGCCGCCAATCTCCACTGGTGACGTGAGCGAAGGATGTATTTGCCGCGCGGATGGCGATGCGCGCTTTCACCTGCTGGATATCGCGGTTCTGATAGTGGCGGTTAAAGATGGTGCGCGATGCGACCCGGCCCTTGGATAGTTGCTGTGGGAACTGTGGGTTGAGGTTCACATCCCAACGAACCGCTGGATCGTTGCGAAACAGACGATATTCCCGCCAATTCACACGATAATGGCGGCGGCGCTGCTCAATAGGGCGCTGCCGGTCATCGTCGCCGCGTTCGATGGCGGCAACATCAAGATCGGTAAGCGCAAACGTCATCTGGTAGGCACGGATAAAGTCGGCTTCCTCAGTGTTGGCGTGGTCTAACAGGCTGCCTGGATGCTCGTTGAGGAACTCGTCGGCATCCAAGCGCAGCCACCAGTCCGTGGCGGCAAGTTCGGCATGGAAGGCATTGTACGCCAATGCGCGCAGGCGGTCGTGAAACGGCTCGGTGAGACGGCAGTGAGCGACGATACGGCCCGGGTGGCGCGTGGCCATTGCCTGCATGATTTCCCAGGTGCCATCGGTGGAGTTGTTGTCCATGGCGATGATCTTGTCGCAGTGGGCAAGGGCGGCGGTAAGACATTGCTCGATGACGTCAGCTTCATCGCGGGCAATCAGCAAGCCATAGAGCCGGGGCATGGGAGATTTCCTGCATTGGGACGATGCAACACTGTGGCAAAGAGCCGTTAGCATCGGGTTACGTGCGATTGGCAACCCAGCGCCAGGCAAACACTGCGAAAGCCAATTGAACGGCACCGCTGACGATGGCCAGTGCGATCACGCCGGTGGCCAGACCAAACTGCAGACCCGTCGCGAGCGCCAACAGACTGACGAGGTTGATCGAGAAGACACCGGTGCATTCAAGGGGTGTTGCGCCGGCGGCCCGCAGTGCTTGAGCACCCGCATCAGCGAACACCTTGCAGGCGGCGGCACCGCAGAGTGCGCCGGCCATCCAGGCGACATCCGCCCAGCGGGGGCCGAACAGCAGCGGAACATAGATGGGCGTCAGGCAGGCTTGCAGCACGATGACCGCGGCGATCGGCAGGGCTTTGCGCCGCAAGCCATCGGCCAGGCGCGTTTGCAACTCGCGCGGCGATGCGCCCACGGCTGCGAAGTAGGGGTACAGTGAATTGGAGAGCGCCGTCGTCAGCGCATGCGACAGTCCGGCCCCGGCGTTGGAGATGAAGAAGTAGATGCCAAGCGCTTCGACACCCAGGATGCCGCCAACCAGAATTCGATCAAATTGAATGCGCGCCGTGGACAGCAGATCGGCGGCAAGCACGGGGAGCGCGTAGCGTAGAATGTCCAGAGCGGCGATGGGTTCCGCTCCAACAGCCCGCGACCAGGAGCGCGCCCGCCGCATGCCAATGAGCCAGATGGGGCTGGTCAAAACTTTCGGCAGCACAATTGCCCAAGGCCCGCACCCCATGACGGCGAGGGCGATTGTGAGGACATTGTCGGCGACCGCTTGCGTGGTGGCGACGGCGGCAATGGTGCCGTGGCGTGCGTCGCGTTGCAGCAGATAGGACTGGACCAACCCCGCCGGCATGATCAGGTAGACGCCTGCCAGAGCCGCAATCATGAAGCCCACGTCGGCGCGACCGGTCCAAGCGTACGCAGCGGCAGCGATGGCCAACTGAAACACCGCAAGCCCGATGCAGATGGCCCAACCCAGCCGATGGGCTGCGACACAAGTGGCGGCCAGACGGGTGTCTGTAGCGCGCACAACGGCCTGCCCAATGCCAGCGTTGGCGGCAATTCGAACGATCTCGAAGACGGTGATGGCGGTTGCGGCGATGCCAAGATCAATGGGTGTTAAGGTGCGCGCGATCATCACCGTTGTGGCGATGCGGGTGGCGCGTTGAACGAATTCGCTCATGCCGTAGTAGGCGATGGACCGCCAGAGCCCGTCCCGAAGCGGCGCGGCCGATGCAACAACGGGTGCGGCGGTCATCGTGGCCACCCGCTATGCCGGTGCATATGGAGCGGGATGCGCAACGCCCGTCATACGGGCCGTGAGTTGATCGATCACCGACGGCGGCAGCGCGACACCTGCGAGGGCGGCCATGTAGCTCACGGTGGTTCGCACCGGCTCGACCAGGACAACTGCAGGCGCGATGCCGAGGCTAGCGTGCATCAAACGCAAGGCTTCCCGGCCGTCGCCGCCTTTGACGGCACGGCGCGCGAGGTAACGGAGCTGGAATGCTTCTGCCAAGTTGCCGTGTGCAGCCTCGAGTGCCGGAGCATAGCCTCGCACCTTGGCACGGAAGCGCCGCCACGTCTCCAGCTGCTTGCCAGTGTTGGCGGAAAGCCCGGAGGTGTTGACGCGATAGTCGGTCAAGGTGAACGGGACCAGAGCGAGCTGCCAGCTCGTCATCGCAGCAAGGCGTGTCCAGCACTCGATATCTTCGGATTGGCGGAAGCTTTCGTCAAACCAGCAGGTGCGCTGAATGGAGCTATCCCAGAAGGCGATAGCATCGAGCGCGGCGCGGCGAAGGACTGGCGCTGAGCCGTTGCCGACCGGGTTGCGACAGAAGACATCGGCGGCTCGTGTGGTTCGCCGTTGTGGCCATTGGGACAGGCCGAGGTCTTCGCCCTTGTCGCCGATCAGGCGCGAGGCGGAATAGCTGAGGCCGACTTCCGGCCGCGCGTCCAACAGGGCGACATGGCGGGCAAGTTTCTCCCGGTGCCAGCGATCATCGGCGTCAAGCAGGGCGATGTAGGTGCCGCGAGCCTCGCGGATGCCGGTGTTGCGGGCACCGGCGAGCCCCCGATTGATCTGCGTAACGACGCGGATGCGGGGATCGTGCACGGCGCGCGCGATATCGGGTCCGCGATCGCGGCTGCCATCGTCGACAACGATCACTTCGAAATCGTTAAAGCTTTGCGCGCATACCGAAGCCAGTGTTTCGGCGATATAGCGCTCGGTCTGATAGAGCGGAATGATGACACTGACGCGTGGGTTCGACATGCGATCAAGCCTCGGCCGTGTTTGAGCGTGCGCGGTGCATCATCGGCCGCAATACCGCTCGCGGCACCCATGCGGCGAGGATTGTCGCCAGCGTGGCGCGCGGTTCCCGCAGCGCTAAAAACGGCGCGGTGGCGAGCGCGCGCAGCATATAAGTCTGCGCAACCGCTGGTGCGAGCTGCAGCCGGATGGCCCGCCGTGCAAGATATCGAAGCATCGAGGCGCGGGCGCGCGCCTCTTCGCGGCCGACCAGAACGGGGGCCAGTTTGCGAGCTTCCAGGATCATGATTTCGAATCCGCGCAACATGCCGTCGAGATCAGATGCCAGGCCGTCGGGGCTGGTCCGGTAGTCAACGCGTGGCGTGGCATCGCCGGCCATGAGCCAACCCGAAAGGGTCACGCGGAAAAGCCATTCCTGATCTTCATTGTGACGCATGGCAGTCCGAAAGAGCCCAACGTCGCGGAAGACGTCGCGCCGGATAACCAGGGTGGAACAGGTCGTCGTCGGGTTTGAGATCAAGAGATCGGCGGGATTGATATTGCGCAGCTTGGGCTGTGAGCAGCCGACGATGCGACCGGACGTATCGACGAAGCGCGCTGGTGAAAAGGAGACGCCCAGGCGCGGTTCGTGGGCCATGCGTTGCACATGCGTGGCGAGATGATCGGGTGCCCAGGCGTCATCTGCATCGAGCAATGCGATGAGACGCGCATTGGCAGCCCCGATGCCAGCGTTGCGGGCGGCCGACACGCCGCCGTTGGCCTGCGACAGCAACTTAATACGCGAATCTGATTTGGCCAACTCGGTGACGATTGCCGGAGAGCCATCAGTTGACCCATCGTCGACGACAATGATTTCGATGTCGGTGAACGTCTGACGCGTGGCGCTCTGCAGCGTCGCGGCCAAGGTCTCGGCGGCGTTATAGCTCGGCACTACAACGCTCACGGCGGGAGCGCGGCATGGCTTCTTCATGTTTTGGCCTGGCTCCCCGAATGACCCGCATCCGCATTCACCCCGAGCATACCGAAGACATTGCAAACTATGCGTGAATGCGGAGACGGCGAACGGCGAAATAGTTCGAAAATAGGCTTCCGCCCGCGATTTTAGGATTTGTTAGGGATGACTGGTTACGAGTTGTTGTCCTCTTCGACGCACACTTGGGCACGGCGTACGATGACGTACGCCAGATGGCCGTGGCGTGAGTTGTATCGATGGGTCAGACAGATCACACGGCGGTAGAACGGTTGCTGGTTCCGGCACCGCGTTCGACGCTGCTGTGGGCCGGGATCTCGGCACGCGCACCGCGCTCGGTACGACTGTTCGATGTTACGATTGCTGATACGACGGTGGCGGCGGCGAGTGCGGACCTGATTGCGGCGGCCCACGCGGGACGGCGGTCGCGGGTCGTGTTTGCAAACGCTCATGTGATCAACGAAATGGCGACACGGCCGGGCTATAGCCGGGTCGTTGCGACGGCGGACCAGGTGTTTGCTGACGGCAGTGGGATGGCGGTGGCGGCGCGGCTGGCCGGCACGCCGTTGGCAGATAATGTCAATGGGACCGATCTTTTTCCACGACTGGCAGCCGATGCCATCGCTGCGGGCACGTCAATTTTCCTGCTTGGTGGACGCCCGGGAACGACGGATGCCGCCCGTGACCGGATGACAAGCTTCGGATTTGGTGCGGCCATTGCTGGCGTCCATCATGGATATTTCGCGCCTGGTAGTGCTGAAGAAGACGCAGCTGTCGCGGCGGCCAACGCAAGCGGTGCCAGCATCGTTCTGGTTGGGATGGGCGTGCCACTGCAGGATGAGTGGATTGCGCGTATCGGCGACAGGCTGAACGCCCCGGTGCGCGTTGGCGTTGGCGGGTTGTTTGACTTCTTCGCGGGCACTGTTTCACGATCGCCGCATGTGTTCCGCATCGTCGGGTGCGAATGGGTCTGGCGCTTGGCGCTTGAGCCGCGACGGATGGCCCGTCGCTATCTGCTCGGCAACGGGTTGTTCCTGGCACGGGCGATGGCAGACGCTTGGAAACTGAGACGCTACCGGGCCGCGCCCGTGGTTGCGTCTGACGCCACGCCCGCCGGGTGACGGCATGCACAGCCACGACGATCAAGGTCATGGCTATCAAAGTCATGGCTGACGCTGGGAATTTGCGGTGTTGGCAGTCCAATATGAATATTCGTTGCTGCAGTGGCCGCAATTTTGTGACAGTTGAATGACACCCAAGCGAGCCTCGGCTCGTCCGGGGCGTTTGCTGTGGCGGCGTCTTAAACTCCATGACCGAACAAGCGTTTAACCTGCCTTCTGCTGGTCCGGGAACGGGCAAGGTATGGCGCGTGGCCGTGCGGCCGCTGTCGCCGCTGGTGGTCTATGCCGTTGCCGTTGCCCTTGCGTTGGTGATCGCGGTGCGCTTTTTCATGTCGGAAGGCGGGCCAGCGACAATCCTCTATGCGGCGCTTGTTAGCCTGAGTATCGGCGCGCTTGCTTTGTTGATCACCCGCCGGCTGTTGGTTGCTGCGCTGGTTGTGGCACTGCAGGTGCTGATCCTGTCGATCGCATCGGCGCTGAAGCTCAAGTACGTGAATATGGTGCTGCATGCCTACGACATCGCTTTTTATCTGACGTCGCCGGCGACCCTGAGTTTCTTGTGGGACAGCTATCGTGGGCTGGTGTTGCTGGCTTGCGGCGCGTTGCTGCTGACGGGGCTGGTGCTCGCGCTCGCCTGGCGGCTCGATCCCACGCGCTTTGTGAGGCGGCGCACCGCGCTCGCGGCCTTCACACTGATGATGGGGACATGGGGCGCGGCGGTGCTGACGGGCGAACGACGCCATTCGCAATTCGAATACGAGGGTCAGTATATTTCCTCGTTCTATCTGTCGTGGTCGGAAACGATTGAGACACTGTGGCGTGGGCAGCTCATTGAAGCGGCTCCGAAAGGCTCGGCACCGCTGTTGCGCGTCGACGCGCAATGCGAACCGCAGACGAAGCCGCCGCACATTATCCTGATCCATCAGGAGTCGGTGGTGCCGCCGGGCATCCTGCCGAAGCTCGACTATAACCGCGCGCTGGACAGCTTTTTTCGCTCCGATGATGGGCGGAGCTACACGCTGCGCGTGGAGACCTACGGCGGCAATTCAACGTTGACGGAATTCTCCGTTCTGACTGGGTTGTCGACCTACGCGTTCGGCGGCATGCGGCAGTTCGTGCAGCACATGATGGCAGGCAAGATCAAAGATACGTTGCCGCAAACACTGGCACGCTGCGGCTATCGCAATGTGCTGTTTTATCCAATGCTCAAGAGCTTCGTGTATGCTGACAAGTTCTTCAAAGGTGTCGGCCTTGAT